>NZ_JAVHZD010000047.1:0-44210 GCF_031119615.1 Paraburkholderia sp. SARCC-3016
GCCGGTCAGCTTACGATGGTCCGAAAAGCGGACATCTGAACTTGGCTAAAAGCGGACATTACAACTTAGCCACTACAATACGATTCGGTGATAATTTATATTATGTCAAATTACGTAGCCGCATCCGAGCGATGCTCGACGCAATCCAGACAGCCTTTTCCAATGCACTGCTTAGACCGGCAGCAAGCTAGCAAATCTAACACCTCCCGCTTCCCAACGCCTGCCTCGAGCAGGCGTTTTTTATGACCAGCGATTTTACGATACGTACGCCTACGCCGCGCATCGTGAATACCGCGCCGCGACGTGCGGATGAACCAGTACAGATTCCGCATCTCGCGCGCAACAGCCGCCAGCTCCTCGGGCGTCAGCGTATCCCGTTCCCACAGTTCGAACTGCACCATGACGCAACGACACCTAACCCTTAGCCGCTGAATCTACGAGTAACACCATCGCATCGAAATCGCGACGCAACACCTGCGAATCCGTCCGAACGCTCTGATACCGCAACACCCGAAGTCCGGCCGCCTTCGCAATGCCGTCCTTCACCGCGTCGCGCCGACGACCAGCATCACCGCTATGGCTACGATCATCCAGCTCGATTACGTACAGAACGAACCCATTCGCCGCACACACCACATAATCGAAGATCTTCCGATCAAACGAGTTACGCGACGACCGGTTGCCGCCCTTCACGTCGATCAGCGCAGCCATGGCTACCTGCGAATGGATGGTTGCCTCAGGCAACGCAGAACGTAATGCGCCGAAGAACTCCAACTCCCTTGCAGTCATGAAATTGCGACGCACATAACTGACCGAACCTGACGACGAACGCTTCCCACTCTTTGCGCGGCTCAACAACACGGCAAAGCCGAACACGACGATTCCCACCAGAACAAGCCCGATCCCGATCATAGATACCCGTCCAAAAAAGCACGAATCATCGCCCAACTGCCGAAGCACGCGCCACAAACTTTGACAGTCTGTTACGTTGATTCCGAAGAGCTAACGGTGTTGCCAGTCGCCATCCAGAACACGCCGATGCCACGGTTCCAGAAAAGCTGCGCGCTATCGAAGTGCGCACCATTGGCACCGACACAGTCATACGCAGCCTGAATCGCATCGCCCCGGTCACACTCAGAACCGAGGTGCGCGTACGGAACGACTTCGGGCAAAACAATGCCCTTACTGGTCCAGTACCGTTTCTTGTTGAACGCCGTCGCGCCTGCACTCTTCCCAACGTACTTCGCGATGTACGTCGCGATCAGATGACGCATTGCACGCCCCTTGCCGCTCAACTGCCGACGCACCAGATACTTTTCGAAGTCCTTGATACTGTCGTAAGTCGTGCCATCCGTGTTCGAATCCCGAAGCACCGACAGCCAGATCGACCGCAGTAGCTTCCAGTCCTGCCGACCGCTTACCGCAACATGGATATGCCACGCGCCGCGCTCTTGACGCTCGAGCACTGCGACATAGTGGAAATCCTTGAGCCTGTTCATCCGTCGACGGAACGCATCCCACCATTTCGCCCACACTTCGATGCTACTTTCATTCGAACGCGTCGAAAAAGTCAGCATACGATCCGCACCAATCGCCTTGCAGCGTTGACGGATCATCCGCTTCGACCGCTCTATCGAAGTCCGCAGCGACTTGTCCGACCTCACTGAAACATCAGCGTCAGACTCGCCCTCCTGCGAGACACGTCGACCTCTTACGCCTCTCGGACGCAAGCGGATTTCATTGAAGTGACGCAGCACCCGCGTGCTGAACGCGACAACCTCCTGCTGGCCATCCACGAAGCGCTTTGTGCGCACGATGTACTCGTCGCTGAACGGAAAGCCCGCATCATCACAGTCCGGAATCGCTTCACCGCGCACACAAGCCACGTTAAGCGCCTGCGGCGAACCGTACTCGTTGAGAACGTCCTGGAAGGTCCTACGGTTACCGCCTACAATATCCGAACTCACGTTGGATAACCCCTTTATCCGATGTTGGTCACGGCCCCGGATCGCTGCGAACGATTGCGGGGCTTTTTCTTTTCCTGCGGTCCTGCTAGCGCCTCTGCCAGCGCCGTTTCCGTTAAGTGTTAGAGGTACAAGTTTAGGGCGCGCTGCGCGCGCCCCGGCTGTCCTCGCTCCGCTGCGGGCAGGCGGGCCGCTTGCCGCAGCGCCCATCACCACACCCGTTACACCTACCGCCAGCCCCGCCAGCCCCCCCCATGCGCGCCGCAGCGACATGCACATGCCCATCAAGGCAGCTTTGCAGTGAGGGGTTGGCGCGTTCATCGCCCTCGCCTGCGTTCGATCACCACGCCGTTACCCGCTACTCGGTCCAGCCGGCCGCGCTAAGCCGCGCGACAACCGCCACCACTCCGCAGTCACGCCGCAGCCGTACGTCACTCCGGCTACGAGCTGGACACTCCCGACGCTAGACACCCGATCTCATTACGCGTAGAGAAAAAACACCCATTTCGCATAAGGCCAAAAAAATTCGCAGCGTCAACCGGACCCCGGGACGGCACTAAATAACATCGACAGCGTTTCACTGCAGCAGTCAACCAATAGAGGACACCATGTCGCACATTCCATCGAACCAACCCGGATCTTTCCACACGGGCTACACATACGCTAATCAACCACAACATCAGCCGACGCCCACGACAACAACTCAAACCCAAAATACGCCAGCCCATCTTGCTGGTCACCACCAACTCCAACCACGCAGGCCACAGGACCCCCAGACATTCCGAGCACGTTACGGTCATCTGCAAACACTTCCCCGGCAAACGCTGCCAGACGGCGCGACCGTGACCCATGGGAGATACATTCCAGCCCAACCCATGAACATCCTTCAAACGGCTTTCAATGACATCCTGCCAGACCAACCTACCGTCGTACGGGAAGACGTCGACATGTATCGCGACCAGATCATGCACGGCCAACCAACCGCGCCGATTGCCGTGTCCGTAACAGCGCAAAATAACCTCAAGATCACAGACGGCCACCACCGATTCGTTGCATCACTCTCTCTAGGGCAACCAGTCGGCGTGACGATCACGTCAGGCCACGAACCACAGCCGCATAACGACTGGAGCAACGTAACCCTTATTTCGGAAGATGACGACGACTAACCTCAATCACCGCTGGCCAAATTAACGCACGGTCCACTCACAGTCAGAACATCGTCGGAGTGGACCCAATAAGGCCTCACCAATCACGTCAAAGCTTTTGCACCTGCAGCATCAGCAGGATCTCCGTCTTCGCTGTCGACACCGTATGACCGGACGCCCAGCGCGGCAGGAACGACAGGCCTGAATTCGCATGCGTGTCCTGATCCTGCGTCAGCCCGCCAATCAGCAGCACGTCGCCATCGGCCAGGCTGAACGAGCTTTCGACCTTGCGCGTATTCTTGGTAGGCGAGTTGTTCACGCCGGTTGTCGTGTTCACGAAGCTGCTGATTTCCTCGACCAGCTGGAGATCGATCGCATCGCGCTTGACCGTCGGCTTCACCTGAAAAATCACGCCCGCATCCTGATACACGACACTTTGCACCGGAGCCGCCGTCGAGCTCGGAAACGACACGGAGCCAATCACCGGCACCGACTCGCCCACGTTCAGACTGGCCGTATCGCCCGAGCGCACACGCAGGTTGGGCGAAGTCAGCACCTTGAAGCGCGAATCACTGTTCAGCGCCGACAGCGCCGCGTTAAAACCGCCCACGCTCAGCCGGATCGCGTTGTCCGTCTCGCTAATACTTCCCACGTTCAGCGAGGCCCCTACGCGCCCATCCAGCACGCTCAAGGCAAGCTGGAACGCGGAATTATTCGTGCCGGTATCGGTCACCTCATACACCCACGCCCGCACCGACACATTCGCCACCGGCGTATCGAGCTCGGGCAGCAGCCTCTTCAGCATCCCGACCTCACGGGCTGAACCGACAAACACCAGCACGTCCGCCGACTGGTCAATGAGCCCCGCGGCTGAGGTGGCCGGCACATCGCTTGCCACCTTCGCCCCTTCCGGCGCAGCAACCGAACGGTTTTCCGTGAAACGGCCCCGCACAACCGGTGAGACGATCCGGGAAAGGTAGTCCGCATCCCGGTACTTCGGCGCATACACGAAGGTCTGCTGGTCCGCCTCCTCCCTCGACAGCTTCGATTTCTCTATGTACGCCACGCCACCGCGATCAGTAACCGAGTAGCCGAGCGAATCCAGAAACGACGAAAGAAACACGCGCACATCACCCTGCGTGCGGTCGAAACGGAACGACACCGGCCGGGTGTCCGCGAGCACATCAGGATCAATCACGTACGGCGCCTGCAACAGGTCCGCATAGATCAGGTCAACCACCTGCGCCACCGGCACGAACCGCAGATCAATGCTCGACCCCGACACGCGCGGCAACGCACTGATCGGCAACGACGCTTTCGCCACAGCAGCCGGCGCGACCTGCGGCATTCCAGGTGGCAGCGGAGGCACACCCGGCGCATCCGTCGACATATCCGCAGCTCGAGTACCGAACGCCACGCACAGCAGCAGGAATGCCGAACACTTCATTTCGCGCTCCCGCCAATTGGAGACGGCGCTGATGCCTTCATCGCCCCCGACCACATCGTCACCCGCTGCCCTTCGACCATCCCGGCACGGCTGACACCATCGCCCGCGAACTCAGACGGCGACTCGACCCGCAACCGGCCAGACGCGTCAGCCAGTACCACCCATGACCGCGCATTGGCCGTATACGCGCCCACCACCCGCCACACATCCGAAGTACGCGGCCCCGCAGGAGAAGCACTCGCAGCCGGTGACAAGGCAGACACACCCGGGGCCGGCGCCGAAGCCTTTTTCACCGTGTGCGCGTTCTTCGCCGGTGGATGGAAGAAGCGCCACGCAAACGACCATGCGATAACGACCATCACGACGACGCCGGCGACGAGCAGCCACAGCGTCTTGCGCGCAAGCACGTTCTGTCGTTTGTCAACCGTGCTTTCCTTGCCGCCCGCGCCCGCGTAGCTCTTGTACAGCGGGAAGATCTCCGGCCTGTACTTGCGGATGAACGTGCCAGTCTGTGTGCCCTTCGTCTGTTTGTACGTCTCGTACATCTCAACGCGATAGCCGCTCGACAGTCCGAGGCTCTTGAGCTTGACCATGCGGAACGACAGCTCGATCACCGCCTTGATCGACCGGTGCAGGTCCGCAATGCTCTGGATCATCAGTACTACATCACAGGCAACGCCGGTTTCCTCATGCACGAAGTGACGGTGCATGCGAAAAAACGCCATGTGTTCCTTGCTGATCTTTTTATCCGTCGCCCACAGCTTCCATGCCTCATCGACCACCAGCAGGTCACCCGGCTTCACGAAACCCGGTGTCACCGTCGCACCATCCGAACCCTCGACCTCGACCGGAAAGAAGCCCTCGCGCAGCATGTCATCGGTGCGCACGTGCACGATTTCACCGAGCATGTCATCCGGTATGCCGCGCTTTTCGTGCAGGTAGCTGTGAATCGCCTCGGCGCTTACGCCGTCGATATTCGTCACGACGCGACGCCCCCGCGCGACAGCATCGAGCAGCGGACCGGACACGACCTCATACGACTTGCCGGAACCCATGACCCCGCAATACGCGTTGATTGCCATCACATCACCCGATCACCGGAATACGCCGGATGATGAAGCGCGTCGCGTAGGCCGATATCACGAGCGGCGCACCGAAGCTGAACGAGCACAGGTCCATGAAGTACCAGACGTCCGAGCCGATGCTACCGAATGCACCGGCCAGTGCAGAAGCGGTCGGAAGGATTCCTGCGCTTTGCAGCACCGATACGAACTCGGTCGTGATGAACCACATCACGAAGTACGCAAAAAACTTCGCGATCACGGAGCGCATCACGAAGCCCAACACCACGTTAAACGCGCTAACCAGAATCCCGAACATGATTGATGCTCCCTAGGCAGTCAGAACAATGAACAGCGACACGAGCGTGAAGACCAGCGCAAAGGTCACCTGTATCTGCGACCGGAACTGTTCAGCGAGCGTGCACTGCGCAGTCAATGTAACGGTCGAGCCGAACAGCGTGATCGACGGCTGCGGACACTGAGCCGTATGCGCCGGAAGCACGTAATTGCGCAGATCGGGCAGCAGCCCGAGGATAGGCGCGAGGATCTGCTGTGCGGTCGGCGTCTCTTCAAGCGAGGGCGACCCAATACCCGGATCGGGGCCAAGGTTGACCTGTGCACCACTACCCGGATCGGTCGCCACCGGCACCGACACCGAGGAGGCCGAGCTCGAAGAACCCGCGCCCGATGTTGTGGACGGGGCAATCGCGAACGGTGCCGAGCTCGACGCACCCGACAGCGAACCGGCTCCCGAAATCGCACTGCCCACGGTAGGAGCCAACGAACCGAAATTCCCCTCGATGGACTGCACATCAGACGGCAGCACAGGTGCGTTCACCGGGAACGGCAGGCCCGCATACCCTTCACCCTGCGCAGCCGTGCCCCACAACGAATTAACCAGCGCCGCCAGCAGCTGCGCGTTCATCACGTCCCCATCGTCTGCCGCAGACGTACCGGCAATGGCTGCAGCGAGCGATTCAGTGACCGGCGCAGGCGGCGAAGAAGCAGCAGACCCAAAAAGCGCCTGCAACGCAATGCACGCGCCCGCACTCTCCATACCACTCGCACACGCAACCGCAGAGGTGCCAGAAATGCCAACCTGAAACGAGGGCTGCGCAGTACCACTGGACGAACCAGCGACCGACAGCGTGTTGACGCAGTTATCTACGGTAGACGAAGCAGCAGAACAGGAAATGTCAGAAATGCCCTCATCAGAGTGCGCCGCGTTGAAATGCTGCGCATTCGCCCACGCAGCCGCTAGCGCACTGGACCCGCAAAACACACCCGATACACACCAGGTAGCCGCACCGGCAACCAGCGGCGAAAACACGGGTAACGAGCCGCCCGACGCAGCATTGGAAGTAAGCGTCACGGTGCCATCGTGATTCAGCTGCCACTGAGTGAGCGTATCGTTGCCGAGCGTGACTGGCACCCCACCAAGCGCCGCACCAAGGCCCGCTCCCACACCCACGGCGAGCCACGATACCGACCCCAACGCTTCGCCGGCAGATGCCGCAATTCCGGCCGCTATCGAACTCGCCGCCGCTCCAATCGCCGTCACCGTCTCAGCGACACGCGGGTCAAACGGAGTGAAACCGTTATCCAGCGCCCTCGCGCCCACCAGCGCGCCAATGACCGCAGCCATCGACGGAGGCGACGACGTAGCCGCCACGGCAACCTGACGCGGACCCGTGAACACCAGGCCGAACAGCAACGCGCCGGTCATCAGCACACACGAACCGAATCGCATATCACCCTCGCATACCCTGAATCACCGCCCACGCCGACAGCAGGCCCCACAGAAACATCACGAGATACCACGCGCTGTTTGTGTCCATCGCCAGCCCCAAAACCACACACATAAAAAAAGGGCGGACATGAAGCCCGCCCAACCGTTCGCGAAACGCTACCGCTTAAGCACCGCGAACCATGCCGATGATGATCTTTGCACCCCGTACCGCGAGGAACAGGCCAACCAGCAGCGCAGCGACCGCCAGCACCGCCGCAATGGTCGTCGTAAAATCGACGCCACCCGTGAGCGCCGAAAAATCCGGACCACCCGTGCTGCTCGTCTGCGCATGCGCCACCATCGGCACTGCCGCGACCGCAACCACGACACCAAAAGCACGCGTAACACCCGCCTTGATACGATCAAACATGACTACCTCTCTCAGGTTCTAAAACCGGGAAGCGCCCGGCGCGCATGTCACGACCGCCGGATGAAATTGACGACCGTTCCAATTCCTAAACACGCGAAATAGAGCGCGACTACCGACGTAAAGGCCAGCCCCCAGAATCCGAACGCCTGCGCGTAATCGAACGGGGGCACAGAAGCGGAGTCATCGACCAGCGACAGGTGCGTGACCGCGACCGTTCCTGCAGTGCCATCACTCGCCGTACACGCCACCGCAGCGCCATTCACCGTCACGGCTGATACCGCTGAAGCCGAAGCCACACACGCCGCCACGTCGATACCCACGCTCATCACATCACCCGCGCCGTTTTAACCAGCGCATGAACGCCGAATCAAGCACCCAGCGACCGGCGAGAACGAACAAAAGCACAAGCAGCGCAGACGTAGCCAGCAGCAGGCACGCAGCGATACGGTCCAACGCGTCAAACGGACAGCTCAACATCGTAGTCTCCATACGCTCAGACCGGTGCCGTCACACCCGCGCCAGCCTTGCCGACCGGCTTGGGACGATTCGCAGGCGTCCACGACACGATGCGCGGCACCAGGCGACCGGCATCAACTCCGTAACCCTCCCCCAGCCGATAATCAACAAGGTACTCAGTCCCGGCCTCAATCTGGATTTTTTCGTCAAAGAGCGACGTCTTCGCAACAAACGAGCCGTCAACCAGCTCCCCGTCCGGCCCCTGATACGACTGCTCAATCCAGCAATGCAGCACGCGCATCTTGCGCACCTGACCGCTCTTTTTGCTCGTCACATCCTGATGGTCGATTTTCAGAACCCGAATTTTTTCCGTCGCCATTTGCATTTCTCCAGATTAGGACTACTACGCGTAGTCACTTGACAAAATAAAAAAGCCGATTATCGGCAATATCATCGATTCACAGTTTTGACATCACTACAGGCACCACAACCGCCAGCACGGTCAACCCCGCACCATGCGCACAACTCACTTGCAACCTGCACAGCAACCGCACTAACACTATTGCACCGCACGTCCAACGGCATCGCGCGACGAGGCGACGACACACGGCCATCAAATAGGTCCGGCGTGCACACATCGTCAGCGCACTTGGCCACGGTCAGATTCGGAAAGGATCGGCCGGTGCGCCGACTTCAACCGGCACCAGCGTAAGAAAATTGGGTTGGCGACCCCGCCGATACAGTTCAGCGCGGGCCTTGTCGCGAGCGCGACCACTGTCACGCGCGCTGCGTACTTCAATCGTCGCCACACGCGTGTGCGCATGCAACGTATAAACGTGGACTCGATATGCAGGCACAACTAACCCCGTTGGCTGGCTTACATTTCCCCGACTTACGGGGTTTACCTTTTTGACTTTACTGATAGACTTCCAGCTGTTCACACGTGTGAACGTTCACAGCGTGTGAACAATAGTTCACGGACCGAATACTGTCAAGAGGCCTTGAATGAAGAGCATCAAATACTTGGACGCACTCGGAACACAAAAGAATTTGCACTCGGATGCAGACCTAGCGCGATACCTCGGATGCTCGAAAGGGGCGATTTCCAACTACAGGCACGGCAACCGGGTCATGGAGAACGACCTGTGCCTGCGTGTTGCGCTCGAACTCGGGATGGATAATCCGCTACCCATCATCATGGCGGCCGACATGGACAGGGCCGAAAAGGCGGGGCAGCAATCGCTGTGGGAGGTTTTTTTGCCGAAGATGACGGGCATTAGCGCGGCCCTCGTCTTCGCCATTGTCACTAATTTTGTGACGCCCTCGCCCGCGCACGCAAGCAGCACCAAAAATCAGGGCGGTAACGCTTTATATTATGTCAAATAACCTGCGCAATCAACAGCGCTTCGTCGCCGCCTCAGACCTGTCTATCGTTCGCCCGCACGCGTGACGCGTCGACGCTCGCACGAAAGCGGCTTCGAAATCGCCGAATCCCATCTTGTCGACCCTGCCATCATGAACCAGCTTTTCAAACTCGCCTTCGATACGCTGCCATCAAGCCGACCAAGTGCGCCTGAGGCAGCCGCTGTTGAGACCGACCCTGCAATCTCCGAGCCCCGGGCATTGGAGTAACGCGTCCACGCGGTAATCCCCTCCATATCGCCATCGTATCTATCAAACGATCATTGAACGATAGTCCAGAATCACGTTCAATTTCATTGCTTCAGATATGTAATCGACTCATCTGGCATGACGTGAAAACGAAGCTTCGGGAGTTGTTGCCATCCACAACAGGTCATACGCCCGCGGTGAAATAAACATTACTTGTTCATTCGATTGCAACGCTCGAATGCGAGACAATTTTGAAAATAGTTTTATAAAGAAATGTGAAAACAGATTCCGCAATAGAAATACGGTCGACTTAACCTGCTATTCCTCGAATAAACCCGCAACTAAACCGATAAAATGTGTTCGCTATCCGAATATCAGCGTGAGCGACACTGAAAGACCGGCTAGTAACCCCTTAAAGCCGCTAGCAGCAGATGTTCCCAAAATGCTTTTCCGGGCGCCGCGTTGTCGCGTCCGGATAAGTACGCATCGATCGACTTCCGGGAGCGCAGCTGCGAGCGCTGTCACGCAGGTCGGCCACATAGCGGGATCAAGTTGCTTTAACGGTAAGACGAGCGCGCTGCAAGCGGCGCATCGATTTTCTTGAATGCATTCGATACGGAGCGCAACATGGGTTATCAAACAGCTTTGAGCGGTCTCGCGGCCGCATCGAACGACCTCGACGTGGTCGGCAACAATATCGCGAACGCGCAAACAGCAGGCTTCAAGCAGAGTATGGCGGTGTTTGCCGATCTGTATGCGAATTCGATCGCAACCGCAGTCAACAACCAGATCGGTATCGGTACGCGTCTCGCCGGCGTGCAGCAGGATTTCTCGCAGGGCGAAGTGACGACGACCGACGTGCCGACCAACATGGCGATCAACGGCAACGGCTTCTTCCAGATGCTGAATCCGAACGGCTCGGTCACCTACTCGCGCAACGGTCAGTTCGTCGAGAACAAGGCGGGCTTTATCGTCGACGCCGAAGGCGACGAGGTGATGGGTTATCAGGCGAATGCACAAGGCCAGTTGCAGACGGGCCAGGTCGTGCCGATCCGGATTCCGAATTCGAGCCTGCTGCCGCCCGTCGCGACGACGAAGGCGACGTTCACCCTCAATCTCGATGCCGCCGCGGCGCAACCGAAAGATGCAACGTTCGACCCGACAGACCCTGACAGCTATACCTTTTCCACGTCGATCAAGACCGTCGATTCGCTCGGCGCCGAGACTACGGTCAACCTGTATTTCGTGAAGTCGGCCACGTCGGGCCAGTGGGAAGTGTTCGGCGGTCCGTCGGGCGCCACGCCCACCGACCTCGGCAGCATGACGTTCGATTCGTCGGGTGCGCTGACTGCTTCGGCGAGCCCGCCCCCGGCGAGCACCCCCATCACGCCGGCCGGCTCGTTCAGTCTTGCGATTCCCAATACCGACGGCGCAGCGGCGCAGACCATCACGGTCGACCTGTCGGGCACGACACAGTTCGGCGGCGACGGCACCGGCAGCGCGGCGACCGCGGCACCCTCGCAGGACGGCTTCGGCACCTCGCAACTCACGAACTTCGCAATCGGGGCTGACGGCACCATTACCGGCACGTATTCCGACGGCCGCACCGCGGTGCTCGGCCAGGTGCTGCTCGCCACCTTCACGAACCCGAACGGCCTGCAGAACCTCGGTAACAACCAGTTCGCGCAGACGAACGATTCGGGCGAGCCGCAAGTGGGCGTGGCCGGCACGTCGACGCTCGGCTCGATTCAGGGAGGCGCGATCGAGTCGTCCAACGCGGACCTGACCAATTCGCTCGTCGATCTGATCACCGCGCAGCGCAACTATCAGGCGAACGCGCAGACGATCAAGACGCAGCAGACGATCGATCAGACTTTGATCAATCTGTAGAAGCCTGCGCCCAGGGACCGACGTTCCGACTACATACGGCAGCGACATATTCGGCGAAATGCGCGCGCTGTCTTGCCGGCGGCGCGCCGCAAATTATTGTTCCCGCGGACTACTCTCATGGCACGCATTCTCGCTCTCTCGATCGGTGAGGCACCCGCTTCCGCTGAAACGTCATTGTATAAAGTGGAGAAAGCAATGGGTTTCTTGCCCAATGTTTATAAAGTTTTCGCCAATTCACCGGCTGCGCTGCGAGCCTTTCTGCAAGCGCAGGAACAGCTATCGGAAGGCGAATTGACTGAAGCGGAGCGTGAGATCGTCGCGCTTGCGGTATCGCAGGTAAGCGACAGTGAATACTGTCTTGCAGCGCACACCGTGTTCGCCAATCAAGCTGGCCTGTCCGACGACGCGATTCGCGCTTCACGCAAAGGTGAAGGCAGTGGAATCGCGTCTTTCGCCAGCAAGTTGGCACTTCAACGCGGTCGCCTAAGCGATGCGGACCTCGTCGAAGCGCGCGAGGCGGGCCTGAGCGATAGCAGGATGGTTGAGACGGTCGCCGTGGTCGCGCACATCATTTTCACGAACTACCTGAACAATGTCGCTCACACGGACGTGGACTTCGCGCCCGTAGAAGGCTAAGCCACTCGCCACATGCTGTTTGCCCGGTGCTAGCCGTTGACCTCGGAGAACGCCTCGAACCCGAATCCAGACGTTCGACTGCTAGCCAATCGCAGGACGGCCGATATCGAGTGAGAAAAGGTAACAAGGGTAGTCCATGTCACCGGCTCTATAGCTGGTGTCTCCGGTTTTTAGAAAGCCGTATGTCCGATAGAACTCGATCGCTTCATGATTCAGCGCGTTCACGACCAGCACTACCCTGTCGGCCTTGCGTAGCCGAGCTTCCTTGATAGCCTCGTTAACGAGTCGTTTGCCCAGGCCGTTTCGATGGAATCGGTGAAGAACATGAAGTCGCTTGATCTCAAGCACCGCTTTTCCGCGTTCGCCGCCGGTCGTTTCGCCACCCAATCGGGGCGCGAGAGCGAGGTAACCGACTGCGGCCTGGCCACGCTCGATTTCCGCAAGCCAGATAGAGACATTGGGGTCGTCGAGAAGCGCCCTGTAATCTTCCCGTGTCTGCTCCGTTTCGATCAGGTCATTAAGATTTTGAGCGCTGATTATGCCAGCGTAAGTTTGCAGCATTGTCGCCTGCCCTAAAAACGAAAGGCATCTCTCATCACCGGGTCTAGCCCTTCGTATATCAAAAGTACTCATGGCTTATGCATCCTTGTTCGGCTTGAGTTGCTAACGCAGAATCAGAAATTATTACGCTGCAACTGATCTTCATGACATGCTGCCGTGAGCTATTGCGACGCTTCAATTGATCCTGTTCTTGATGTGAAATCGCAACGGAACACGAGGCGAGTCGTCTCGAAAGCGAAGCACCATTCTCCTGGTTTTTGCCGTAGTTTTACTATTAAATTTGAATAGAATCGGGCGTGAAAAAGACGCGTTATCCGGTTACCGGCGTTATATATTTCATCTGTTCTTGTTTAACGCGGATAGTGTCACGCTCAGGCCGGCAGGTAATAAGAGTGTTGACTGACAGTCCTGAATCTCGCCGGGAAACGTCAGCGCATCGCACGAAACATCATCCGGATGTCATGTACGACCGCGTCCGGATTTTCGTAGTAGCCAAAGTGCCCGCCCCCTGCATGCGCGTTCAGATACGCAAGATTGAAGAACGCCGCACGCGGACCGCTGCGAAACACGTCGGCTCGCTGTTCGACCGTCACGCCCGGTGGGTTTTCCCCGCCGAGGAACGTGATGCCAGTCGGCGCTTCGACCGGCGGCGTGCGCGAATGTGCGGGCCGCCAGGGTCGGCGTGCCGCGTCCGCGTAGGCGCGCATTGACGAGCCGGCCGTGCCGCTCGCCCAGTAGATCATCGCGGTGGTGATCATGTGCTCGCGTGTATAAACGCGTTCGACGTTGCCCTGGCTGTCGCCCCAATTGCGCCAGCGCTCGAGCAGCCACGCCAACAGGCCGACCGGCGAATCGTTTAGCGCATAGGCGAGCGTCTGCGGGTCGAGTACATGCACCGCATAGTGCGCGGCAAACTTCGCCTGGCTCATCAGCAATGCGTTGCGCTGCTCGAGCGTCCGGTCGGACGCCCGCCTGGCGCTGTTCGTGTCCCAGGCACGCGCGGTCGCATCCCAGGGGCGGTCCGTGCCGAACTGATCGAGCAGCATTGCATGCATCAGGTGAATGCCATAGAGGCTCGACGCGTAGCGATGGCCTAGCTGCGACGTGATCAACGCACCCCAGTCGCCGCCGCTCGCCGCATAGCGCGAGTAGCCGAGACCAGCGGTCATCAGTTCGTGCAACAACTCGGCAGTCTCCCAGAAGTTGACGCCGGACTGCGGCGGCGGCCCGGAAAATCCGTAGCCAGGCAGCGACGGCACCACCACGTCGAACGCGTCGGCCGGATCGCCGCCGAACGCGGCCGGGTCGCTCAGCGGGCCGATCACCTTGTGCATGTCCCAGAACGACCACGGCCAGCCGTGCGTGATGATCAACGGGACCGGTGCGGGGCCGCGTCCGCGAATGTGCAGCAGGTGGATCGGCGTGCCGTCGACCACGGCGCGGAAATTAGGCAGCGCATTGATACGACCCTCCGCCGCGCGCCAGTCGTACTCATCGCGCCAGTAATCGAGCAGTTTGGACAGGTAGCGCGCATTAACGCCGTAACGCCAGTCGTCGTTGCCGGGATCATCGGGCAGGCGCGTCGCACGCAGGCGTCGCTGCAGGTCGTCAAGCAACGTGTCGGGAACGTCGACGCGAAAGGGAGTGATGTTGACGGTCATGTTGGGCTCGTCTAGTGCGCGGCGAAGGCGCGACAGGCCGCCGCTCAGGCCGCTTGCGTCGCTTTAAGCCGCGTTCGTCCCGCGTCCGCACGCGGCGCAGGCCGGCATAGAGATCAGTTCGTCGCCAGTAGCGCTTTGGTTACAGTGGCCGGCGCATCAACCTTGTGCCGCCGGACGCGATGTGGAAAGCAACAGCTCTCCGACGCTTGCGTATTGGCGTGGTTGGACGATGGCGTGCTGCGTCATCACGCGAAGGTCTCGAAGTCTTCTCTGCAAAGGGGACGCTTCATACACCGTGCTCGCGCCACCGAGCGCAAAGCATGTGTCCGCGATCTTTACGCATCTCGCGGCGATCCACGCGGCAGCCTGGATTCCCCGCGTGTGCAGGCTTTTGTCGTTCAGGGTTTTAGCTTGCGCGCGTTGCCAGTGCACGTCGAGCTGTGCCTCGTAATAAGCGCGAGCGGCGTTGATGCCGGCCTCGAGCCGTCCCAGCTCGATCTGAAACTGCTCGGACTCTCCGAGCGGCTTTGCAGCACGCCATTGCCGTAGGCCCGTATTGGCCAGATGCACGAGGTCGTCCATCGCGGCTTCCGCTACGCCGATCGACATGGCAGCGTGCAGTAGCGGCAGGAAATGCAACGGTGACTGATAGAGCGGCCCGTCGAACAAGGCGCCGCCAGCCGGATCGAAAAAGTATTCGTCGGAAAAATGCTGATCGTTCAGTGAAATATGGTGACTGCCGGTTCCCTTCATACCGAGGACATGCCATGTGTCGTCGATGCCCCAGCGACTCGCGGGCGCCATGAGCCCCGTTATGACCGGTGCGTCGGGCACATCGCTCTGCTTCTTCGCGGCATCGGCGCGCGCGTCCGCCACCACGGAAAATGCCTGAATCCAGTCGGCATGGACGCATCCGCTCACGTAGGGCCATCTGCCGGTCACCCTGAAGCCACCGCCTGAGTCGGGTTCCGCGCGACCTGCCGGCTGAGCCGCTCCAGCGATCAGCACGTCGGGTCCCCGACTGTAGACCCGGTCATAAAGCCCGCGCGGCACATGGGTCGCGAAGATCGCGTTCAATCCGCTAATGCCGCACAGCCAGCCGATCGACGCATCGGTTCTGCAGATTGTGCGGATAATCGTAAGCGCCGACGGAAGATCGAGTTCGAGGCCACCCGCCTCGGCCGGCACGAACATCCTGAATATGCCGATTGTCCGTAGCGAATCGATCAACGAGTCGGGAACACGTCCGCTCGAGTCCATATCGACGATCCGGGAGGAAATCTCCGGTTCCAATGCGTGGGTCCCGGTCAGTAGTTTTCGCGCTATCCGATTGAGGCGATGTGACATGTCGGAGTGCTTCCGGTGGATCTGAGATACCGCATGCGACGCTGAAGGAGGATCCCTCCGCAAGCTATCAAGTCATCGCCTCCGCTACCAACATGTACCCGAGGCCCCGGACCGTCCTGACCAATCTTGGCCTGGACGGATCGTCCTCGAGCAGCCGGCGAAGTCTCCGGATTCGTACGTCTATACTGCGGCCGGATGCGCCGTAGTCGCGCCCTCTCGCCCGGATCAGCAGATTTTCGCGGCTCACGGCCCGGTTTGGTGTGGCAGCGAGTGCCGCGAGCAGCCTCGCCTCTGCCGTATTGAGGTCGACTACGCTGCCGTCTTTCGTCAGCTGACCAAGTGCCATGTCGAAGTAGAACCGTCCGAAGATGAGATCGTTCTTGCGGCCGATTCGCTGGTCGCCATGCACGGACTTCTTTCTTCGGAAAATTGCGCGAATGCGCGCCATCAGTTCATCGGGCAGGAACGGCCACGCGAGAAGGTCGTCGGGTCCGCCTGCAAAGCCGTTCACACGACCGATCGGACTGCCGCCGGCAGTGAGCATCAAGGTAGGGATCACTCGCCCCGCGAGGCGCAGGCGTTCGTGCACCGACAACCCCTCGTCCGGTTGCATCGTGGTGTTCAGTATCAGCAGATCGAATGGTTCGAGTTCGATACATCGATACAGGCGCGCGCTGTGGCCGACCGTCCGCACTTCGAAACCTTGTGAAGTCAGAAGCCCCCGCACCGTATCGAGCCGCCTGACTTCGTCGTCCAGCACAATGATTCGGCCGGCGTGCGCTGCAGGCTGCTCGCATTCGAATTCAAGACTCATGTTGACTTAACCGGACTTTACTGAAGCCGTCGATGCTGGCGTCAAGCCGCAGCTTCGCCTTCGACTGGTCGTGTCGAATTTATGCGAGAAAAATAGGTGTTAATAGGGGAATCAGTTGCCGCAGGCAACTTTGTGTTGCCTGAAAATCGCGGCAGTCCGCAGCGTCAGGACGACAACGGCCGGCGAACTGATCGCCGGCAATTGCGAACGGCGGCGCGGAAAGAAGCACTGAAAGAAGCGCGCAAAGAAGCGCGAGCAAAGAAGCCAACCGCTGCCAATCTCAAACGGGAAGTCAGTTTTTCTCCGCTTCGACGCTGCGCAGCGCGTACGGATCCTCGCCAACCACCTTGATCGTCTTCCCGGTCGACGAGACGAGTACCGACGGATCCCACGAGCCATGCCCGCTCATCTCCCGATGCTGCTCGATGAGCAGCGCGCCAAGATACTTGCCGCGCGATACCACGCTCAGCGCATTGCCGTCGGCGACGAACCGTTGCGGACCGCCTGATGTCGGTACGGCATGGATGGCCGCGGTCGAATCCGTGGCCGCGGTCAAAAAATAAACAGTCGCGCCGTCAGGCGAAAAAATCGGATGATCGATGTCCGCAAGCACGCGTTCCGGTTTTTCCTTTCCCTTGGACTTGCCCGTCACGAGCCGGACTGCTTTGTGATCTTTCAGGTGGATGACCCACAGATCGCGTACGGCCGGACTATCGTTCGCCTCGTCGACGCCTCGCGTCTGCCTCGTGAAGGCGACCGCGTCGCCGGCCGGCGAGATTGCGGGCGCGTCGTCGGCGCCCGTCTCCGTCAATACTTCGGTCGCGCCGCCGGGCGCCGTGTAAACGATGTTGCCTTCCTGTACCGACACGGAGCCGATCGGAGCGGCAGCCCAGCACGCATAGGGCACGAAGCTGGAAAAGCAAAGCGCAACGCAAGCTACGGCGATCGCCGGTAGTGCCGGTCTCATGGGCGGTGTCCTGATGAGCAGGCGATGGAGCGCAGGGCCGCCTCCATCGCCGGATTGTCGATACCGTCTATATCGGCCACGCGTCGAACGTCTTGAGGCCGATCTTCAATCGGAAACCGCCGCAGGAACCGCCCTCCCGCATTGTTACTTGACCGGAAATTCCTTATGCCCGCCGAATCCAAACCGCATCGCTGAAAGCATCCGTTCAGGAAACGCCGCCGCATCGCGCGACCGGAACCGCGTATAGAGCGCCGCCGACAGCACTTGCGCGGGCACCGCTTCCTCGATGGCCGCTTCGATGGTCCAGCGCCCTTCTCCGCTGTCCGCGACCTCGGTCGAAAAATGCTCGAGCGTGTTGTCCTGCGCGAGCGCGCCGGCCGTCAGGTCGAGCAGCCATGACGACACGACGCTGCCGCGCCGCCACACTTCCGCGACGTCGGCGAGATCGATCTGGTATCGCTGGCCTTCCGGCAGTTCCGCCATGCCCTTGTGCTCGAGAATGTGGAACCCTTCGGCATACGCCTGCATCAGTCCGTATTCGATGCCGTTGTGCACCATCTTCACGAAATGCCCGGAGCCGACCGGCCCCACGTGCATATAGCCATTCTCGACACGCTTGTCGCGTCCCTCGCGGTTCGGCGTGGCCGGAATATCGCCGGCCCCCGGCGCGAGCACCGACAGGATCGGATCGATGCGCTTCACGATGTCGTCTTCGCCGCCGATCATCATGCAGTAGCCGCGCTCGAGTCCCCAGATGCCGCCCGATGTGCCGACGTCCACATAGTGCAGCCCCTGCTCGCGCAACTGCGCGGCGCGCCGGATATCGTCCTTGTAGAACGTGTTGCCGCCGTCGATTATTACGTCGTCCTTGCCGAGAATCTTGCGCAGATCGCCCAGCGTATCTTCGGTAATCCTGCCGGCCGGCAGCATCAGCCACACGACGCGCGGCGCCGTGAGCTTCGCGACCAGATCGCCGAGATCCTTCGCCCCGGTCGCCCCTTCCTTCGCAAGCGCTTCGGTCGCCTGAGGATTGTGGTCATAGACGACGCACTGGTGCCCTCCTCGCATGAGCCGGCGTCCGATATTACCGCCCATGCGCCCCAATCCCACGATTCCGATCTGCATGATGTGTCACTCCTTGCCGTTGGATTTCACTCGCTCGATCTGTTTCTTCGCTGCCTCGTAGACGCGCTCCGGCGTGAAGCCGAACTTCGTTTTCAAGGCCTTCAACGGAGCCGAGGCGCCGAACGTATGCATAACGATTTGCGAGCCGAGACGTCCGACGTAGCGGTCCCAGCCGAGCGTCGCGGCCTGCTCGACCGCGACGCGCGCATGCACGTCGGGCGGCAGCACCGACTCCTTATAGGCCTGATCCTGCTTTTCGAAGATGTCCCACGACGGCATCGACACGACGCGCGCCGCCACACCTTCGGCCTTCAGTTTCTCGTAAACCTCGACGCACAACGACACCTCGCTGCCGGTTGCAAGCAACAGCACCTCGGGCTTCTTGCCGCCTTCGGCGTCCGCGAGGACATAAGCGCCGCGCCGCACGCCTTCGGCCGGCGCGTATTTCTTGCGATCGAGCGTCGGCAGCGGCTGGCGCGTCACGACGATGCAGGCGGGCTCGTGCGGATGTGTGAGCGCGACTCGCCACGCCTCGGCGGCTTCATTTGCGTCGGCCGGCCGCAGCGTCGTGAGCCCAGGCACACCGCGCAGCGACGCGAGCTGCTCGATCGGCTGGTGCGTGGGACCGTCTTCGCCGACGCCGATCGAATCGTGCGTGAACACATAGACCACCGGCACTTCCATGATCGCCGACAGGCGGATCGGCGGCTTCATATAGTCGCTGAAAATCAGGAACGTCGATGCATAAGGCCGCAAGCCCGACAGCGCGAGGCCATTGGCGACCGCGCCCATGCCATGCTCGCGTATGCCGAAGTGCAGATTGCGACCCGCATAGCTGCCGTGCTCGAAGCTGCCCGCGCCTTCGAACTTCAGATTCGTTTTCGTCGACGGCGAGAGGTCGGCCGCGCCGCCGATCATCCATGGAATACGCTGTGCGATCGCATTGAGCACCTTGCCCGACGATTCGCGCGTGGCGATGCCTTTCGGGTCGGCCTCGAAGGTCGGAATGTCGGCGTCCCAGTTATCGGGCAGCTTCGATTCGAGCATCAGCGACAATTCCTTTGCAAGTTCAGGATACTGCTTGCCGTATGCATCGAAACGCTTTTGCCACTCGTTGTGTGCGCTTTTGCCGCGCGCACCCATGCCCTTCGCGAGGTGATCCATGACGCCGTCGGGCACGAGGAATTGCGCATCTTCGGGCCAGCCGTAGGCACGCTTCGCGAGCCTGATTTCTTCTTCGCCGAGCGGCTCGCCGTGCGCGCCCGAGGTGTCCTGCTTATGCGGCGCGCCCCAGCCGATAATGCTTTTCACGACGATCAGCGTCGGCCGGCCGGTTGTCGCTTTAGCCTTTTGCAGTGCCGATTCGAACGCGGCCGCATCGTTCGCGTCGTCGACGTGCAGCGTGTTCCAGTTGTAGCCGCGAAAACGCGCCTCGACGTCGTCGCTATACGCGAGATCGGTATGTCCTTCGATCGTCACGCGGTTGCTGTCGTATATCCAGATCAGATTCGAGAGCTGCAAATGACCCGCGAGCGAAGCGGCCTCGTGCGAGACGCCCTCCATCATGTCGCCGTCGCCGCATAGCGCATAGACGCGATAATCGAACAGCGTCGCGTCCGACCGATTGAAGTGCGCTTCTTTCCAGCGCGCGGCCATCGCCATGCCGACGCTGTTGCCGAGTCCCTGGCCAAGCGGACCTGTCGTCGTTTCGACGCCGGTCGTCATGCCGTATTCCGGGTGGCCCGGCGTTTTGCTGTCGAGCTGCCGGAACTGCTTGATGTCGTCGAGCGACACCGCGGGCTTGCCGGTCGGCTTGCCCTGCGCATCGACTTCTTTTACGCCGTACAGATGCAGCAGCGAATACAGCAGCATCGATGCGTGCCCGACCGACAGCACGAAGCGGTCGCGATTCGGCCAGTTCGGCGCGTCGGGGTCATACCTGAGATGGTTCTGCCATAGATGAAACGCGACCGGGGCTAGCGCCATCGGTGTGCCGGGATGGCCTGAATTGGCCTTCTGGACGGCATCCATCGACAGCGTGCGGATGGTGTCGATGGCGAGGCGATCGAGGTTCGGTGCAGAGGACATAAGCGACGACTCCCTTATCAGAGTGTGCTGCGGCACACCAGATGCCGCAGCGGGCAACCAGGTCGATTGAGCAAGTGTAGTGCCTTCGAAGCCGCATTGCAGATTAGGTGCGGCGCGGCAGTCCACACGGTATGTTTCAGGAATTGACGTGATGCGATCGCGAGATCGCAGCGACCGTCAGGCGAATGCGCCGCAAGCAAACAGCGTATAAACGCCGGGAAAAATTACTGAGTTCAACGCGCGGTCAGCCGTAATTGGCGCGTCGCTTCAATACTTGCTGCTACCATTAGCCGATTGAATCTCGCATCGACGTCCGCATGTGTCGTGTGCCGGGCGCAAGCTGTATCCGTGCATGAAGCCCGAATGCGGAGCGGAAAATAGGGACATCAACTGAAATGGAACGCGAATTCACCGAATCGACCCCGGCGACCCCTGCGCGAGCGGAGCTGTTGTGTTTCCTCGTCGCAGTTGCCGCGGCTTCGTACGCGCTGACCCAGGAGTGGCGCGTCGACCATGTCGTGCAATGCTGTCGCCAATGGCTTTGCAAGAACGACACCAGAATGCGCTGGCTCGAGCGCGTACATATCGGTCAGCTTGCGCTGAAGATCGCGCGCGACGACCTCGAAAACGCGGGCATAGCGGTGCGCCTATCGAGCGTGTCGGCCCTCTTCACCGACGAAATGGAGCTCAACGAGGCGAGCACGATGGTGCAAAGAATGATGACGCTCTGTCACGAGGCCCTTTGAGTTTCAATCATGTGGCTGGCCGGAAGCAGCCAACAAAAGATGGCGCTTTGAGCATGTTCTGTGGCAAAGTGCGGCCATTTGCGTACGGAGAAGACGATGGCCACGCTGGAAACAATCCAGAGAAAGATTGAACGCTTGCGGGCACAGGCCGAAGAAGCCGCGACAAAACAGCTCTCGGCAGTGATCGAGCGCATTCGCGGCATCATGGAGAAGCACGATCTGACGGTCGCCGATGTGGCGGCGCATCTTGGCGAAAAGCGTGGCGATGGTCGCATTCCGCGGCGCGCAGGCAATGTCGCGCGTGCCTCGGGTCAAGGCAAAGGCAAGCTGCCTCCGAAGTATATGAACCCCGCCACCGGTGAAACGTGGAGCGGCCACGCGCGGCCGCCGCGATGGATTGCGGGAGTTAAGGACCGCACGCGCTTTCTGATCGATGACGGCAAGGCCGCTCGCAAGCAGACTGTCAGCGTTCAGGCAAAAGGCAAACTGCCGCCGAAATACCGCGACCCGAAAACGGGCGCCACCTGGAGCGGCCATGCGCGTCCTCCCGCGTGGATCAGGAACGTCAAGGACCGCAGCCCGTATCTGATCTGAGTCGACCGCAGGTTCGACCCGCAACGTACAACGAGCCTTCGGGGTAGGCCATGCATAAAGTCGCGCTTTTCGTCGTCGTTGCGTCCGTTCTCTTGAGCGGCTGCGAGCGTCGCGCTGAAGATGTGAAGGACTGCAGCGCGGGAAAAGCGCAGCCGGCGATGGATGTCGGTCAGGCCATGTCCGTTCTCAAGGCTGCCGGTTACGAAGTGAAGCGGCCCGACGAGACGGCTGCCGCCGCCGCGGTGGCCGCTTCCACACCAGAGCCGGCGCGGCAGCAGGCAGCGGAGCAAGCACCGGCGCCCGTGCAAGCGCCGGCGTCGGCGCAAGCCGGGACTCCCGCACCGGTTGCGGCACGGCATCAGTTCTCACTCCTGTGCAATGCGACCGTGCAAGGCGAGCGTGTATCGCAAAGTCTCGCTATCGACCTCGACGCCGATACGGTCAACGGTACACGTGCCGAGGTGTCCGACACGGAAATCAAATGGACCACGCAGTCGCGCGATCAGTCGGGTACGGCATTCAACGGCGAAACGCATACGCTTGATCGATTGACCGGCGACTACCGTTTCTACGACGAAGCCGCGATCTATTCCGCTGCCGCGCCGACATGGCAATGCGCACCCGCATCGAAGCGGCTCTTCTGAAGTCCGGCAATGTTCCGCTCGTTGAGGGCCGCACACCCGAATCCATGCGGCGCCTGGAACACCTGACTATCGCGCTAGCGCTCCGCAGTCGCCACCGCCGTATCGAGCGTGAACACGAACGTGCCGCCCTTCCCCTCGCGATCGACGAGCGCAACGGCGCTGCGATGCAAGTGCAGAATCTGCTGCACGATCAGCAGGCCCAGTCCGCCCACACGCTGTGCGCCACCCACGTTGACGGGCCGCTGAAACAGGCTGTCGCGCAGTTCCGGCGGGATGCCCCGGCCTGTGTCGCTGACCGTCACCATGACCTTGCCGTTCGCGGAGGCGAGTTCGACTTCGATCGTTCCACCTTCCGGTGTATGACGGATCGCGTTGTCGAGCAGATTCGTCATCACGCGCTCGATCATGCCGAGGTCCGCGTAAACGTCGGGCAAACGCGTCGAAATCTGCGCGCGCAGACTGATGCGGCGGGCCTCGGCGGCAAGCCCGAACTTCTCGAATACGTCCTGCAGCAGATCCGCAAGAGAAAACGCTTCGGGCGCAGGCTGGATCTGGCCATGCTCGAGCCGCGCGAGCTCGAATAGCGATTGCGCGAGGCGCCCTACTTTCGCGCTTTGCAGCAGCGCAATGCTCAGATAACGCCGACGCTCGAGCTGCGGCAACTGATCGAACTTCAACGACAGCGCTTCGAGATAACCATGCAACGACGTCAGCGGCGTGCGCAGGTCGTGCGAGATATTCGCGATCAGTTCGCGACGCTCCTGGTCGCGGTAGGTCAGCTCGCGCCATTGCTGTGCAATCCGGTTCGACATCTGCTGGAACGCGCGTTCGAGTATCGCGATCTCGCCGCGCGCACGGCCCTGCGCGGACAACAGGCCGAGCGACGACAGTTTGGCCGCGGCGCCGCTTTCATCGCCGGCATCGAAATCGCGCACCGCCTCCGTCAGGCGGCCTAACGGCCGCGTGATCAGGCGAAACGCAATCAGGCCGGCGATCAGGCCGGCCAGCGCGACGAGCGTCATCGACCACAGCGTGGTGCGCAAAACGGCATTTCTCGCGATGCGCGCCGCCCATTTGTCATGCGCTTCGCCAAGCAGCACCACATAGATGTAACCGGCCGTCGCGCCGTTCGCACCGGGCAATGCGGCAGCACTGAACACCTTGCGGCCGGAAACGCTACGCGGATCGTCGCCGAAAATCGGCAGCGCATCGCCGGCAAGAAAGCGCCGTATCGGGCGCACGTCGACATGATTGCGCTTCACATGACCAGGCGGCGCATCGTCGCCCCTGATCGCGCCATTTGCATCGAGGAGATACACCTCGACGCTCGGGTTCACCGCCATCAACTGGCTGAACAGCGCGCGCAGCATGTCGGCCCGCGGTCCGCTCCGGTCGATCAACGGACCGTTCTGCGCGATATGCGACGCGAGATCGCGCGACACGCCCTGAATAACCTGCTGGTCGTGCAGATCGCTCGCGCGAATCTGCAGCCCTGCCGATACCGCACAGCACGCGAGCAGCAATGCGGAAAACACCAGTGACAGGCGCTGCGACAGATTCACGTTCGTGTCCTTTCTCGCTACGTTTGAGGCTTTCAGGCGCCGGTCGAGCCGCTGCCCGCCTGCGATGCAGGGTTCGCGTCGAACCGGTATCCACGCCCCCAGACAGTTACGATGCGCACCGGTTCGGTCGGGTCGGCTTCGATCTTCGCGCGCAACCGGTTGATATGCGTGTTGACCGTGTGCTCGTAGCCCTCATGCGAGTAGCCCCACACCGTATTGAGAAGATCCATGCGCGAAAAGACCTTTCCCGGGTGGCTCGCGAAGTGGTAAAGCAGATCGAATTCGCGCGGCGTGAGTTCGACACGCCTGCCATCGATGCTGACGTCGCGCGTCAACGGATCGATCGACAGCCCGAACGACGTACGGATGCCGGCCTGGGTGCGCAAGTCTTTCGCCATCGCGTCGACACGGCGCAGTAGCGCTTTGAGCCGCGCGATCAGTTCGAGTACCGAGAATGGTTTTGCAAGGTAATCGTCAGCGCCGAGTTCGAGACCGATGATGCGATGCACCTCGCTCGAACGCGCGCTGATGATGATGATCGGCGTATAGCTCGCCATCGCGCGCGCGCGTTTGCAGATTTCGAGGCCGTCCACGCCCGGCAGCATCAGATCGAGCACGAGCGCATCCCAGCCGCCCTGCGACAACAGGCGCAGACCGTCGTCGCCGTTCGCGCAGTGCACGACCTCGTAGAGTTCGTCGCGCAGATGCAGACCCAGCACGTTGGCAATATCGACATCGTCTTCGACGATCAGAACGCGCTTTGCTTGAGCCATGGATGTGAACGGGAACAGTGACGACCGGCGATATTGTGCAGGCTTTCGGATGCGCAGTTATCACGATAAATTTAACTTTCCGTGAGGACTTCGACACCGGGCAGCCGTTAGTCTCACCACATGTTCGAAACGGCACGGACGTTCCACACGCGGACGACGGCCCGATCTGTACGGAGGCTGCCTTGAAATACCGTAGACGCGTTCTTCTGGCGGGAACCACCGCGCTTGCGGCGCTCGCCGCGCTCACGCAGTGGCGGGCGCTGGCCGGTGTGCTGCCCGGTGCGGCCGGCGGCACGCCGGCCGAATCGAACGAACCTGCAGCAGCCGATGAAGCCGCCGCCGACGAACACTTCGACGTCGTGCACACGCAAGCGCAATGGCGCGACCTGCTCACGCCCGCGCAATTCGCGGTGCTGCGCGAAGCGGCGACCGAGCGACCGTATTCGAGCCCGCTCAACGATGAACACCGGGTAGGCGTTTTTGCCTGTGCCGGTTGTGCTTTACAACTGTTTTCGTCACGCACCAAGTTCGATAGCCATACCGGCTGGCCGAGCTTCTATGCACCGCTCGATCACGCCGTAGCGACTCACACCGACCATTCTTTTCACATGACACGCACCGAAGTTCATTGCAGCCGGTGCGGCGGGCACCTCGGCCATGTGTTCGACGACGGGCCACAACCGACCGGGCTGCGCTATTGCATGAACGGGCTTGCGATGAATTTCATACCCCGTTCAACGTGAGCGCGGGATGCCTCGTTCGTTGCTATCTCCGACTATACGTCCGGATATTATCGATCAATTTTTACAAGCATGTCAAAAATAAACGGTCAATTGCCCATCCATGCAAGGGGCGATTACCGGTTACAACATTGCGCCGCTCAAAGCGGGCGGCGCGCAAGGTGTGGCGATGCGAACCTGTAATGAACGCGTGCGTTCGGGCGGTTCGCTAAAGGCCTCATCAGGAGAACGCCCGATCCGGGGGACCAAGCAAGGTCCACTGCAATCGTACGAGCTCCTGCTTATATCGGCGACCGTACCCATTGCGGTACGCCAGTCCAACTCAATGGAGAGATGTCAATGTCTGCAAAGAAGACCGCTGTTAGTTCCGCCCTGCTCGCAAGCGCAGTCGCTACCCTGCTCGCAACGGCTGCTCACGCGGAGCCGCTCACCAAGGCTGAAGTCAGCGCGGCAACGGCTGCTCACAAGGAGAAGTGCTTTGGCGTCGCACTGAAAGGACAGAACGACTGCGCGGCAGGTCCCGGCACGACGTGTCAAGGTACGTCGACGACGGACTTCCAGGGCAATTCGTGGAAGTTCACGCCGGCGGGCACGTGCACGAACATCGTTACGCCGGCCGGCAATCACGGCTCGCTGACGCCGATCAAGTCCTGATCGACAGCATCGGGAACGGGGACTGTGATGAGCGGATCGACTGGCACCCAGGCCATGCGCGCAGACATGCGGCCCCGTCACCTGACGTCGGAGACTGCCGGATGGGTCGGCACGAGCTTCAAGCACGAGCATCTCGCAGCTATTCTCGCCGACGGTGTCAAACATGGATTCTTCGAGGTTCACGCGGAGAATTACATGGGCGCCGGCGGCCCTCCGCATCGCATGCTCGCGGCCATCCGCGAGCATTATCCGCTTTCGATTCACGGTGTATGCATGTCGATCGGCGGCGGCGAGCCGTTGAACCGCGAGCATCTTGCGCGCTTTCGCGGCCTCGTCGCGCGCTATGAACCCGCGCTCGTGTCCGAACATCTCGCGTGGTCCACGCATGCGGGCACGTTCTTCAACGACCTGCTTCCGTTGCCGTACACCGAGGACACGCTCGCGCGCGTGTGCCGGCATATCGATGAAGTGCAGCAGGCGATCGCGCGGCCGATTCTGCTCGAAAACCCATCGACCTATGTCGCCTTTCGATCGGCGACGATGAGCGAAACCGAATTCATCGCGGCAATCGTGCGCCGTACCGGCTGCCGGCTGCTGCTCGACGTCAACAACGTATTCGTGTCGGCAACGAATCATGGTCACTCCGCGTCGGCTTACCTCGATGCATTTCCGCTCGACCATGTCGACGAGATCCATCTGGCCGGTCACGCCGAGCAGCTCGACGACGAAGACGAGCGTCTGCTGATCGACAGTCACGACGGCCCTGTCGCCGATCCCGTGTGGACACTCTATGAAAACGTCATCGAGCGCATCGGCCCGACCGCCACGCTTATCGAATGGGACAGCAAGCTCCCCGCGTGGCCCGTGCTACGAGCGCAGGCACTCGCAGCAAGGGAGCTCATGGAACCGCCTCGGATTCCGGTTACGCCGGATCGCTTCGATGACGTCTGAAGAGTGCCGCAACATGCGCACAGCGGGGTTTGCAGCGGACTTCGCGCGCGGCCTGACGAACCCCGACGTGCAGGCGCCACTGGACGTCACGGGCTGCGTGCAGAAAGACACAGGGAAAGACGCAGAAAAAGGCGTCGTAAAGCGTTACAACGTCTATCGCAACAACGTCACGGTCAGCCTGATCGACGCGCTCGCGGCAATCTATCCGGCCGTGCAGCGCATTACCGGTGTCGATTTTTTCAGGGCAATGGCGCGGTTTCACATTCGCGCGACGCCTCCGGTTTCGCCTCTGCTGTTCGAATACGGCCGCGACTTTCCCGGCTTTATCGAGCAGTACGAATACGCGAAAGCGATGCCGTGGCTCGCGGACGTCGCGCGCATCGAACGCGCGTGGCTCGATGCCTATCATGCGGCCGACCTGCCGGTTCTGCCGATGCGGATCTTCGAAGGCATCGACCCCGCGCAATTGGGCGAACTGCGGTTCACGCCGCATCCGGCCGCGCGCGTCGTGCGTTCCGCTTACGCGGCGGTTGCGATCTTCGCGATGAACCGGCGCGACGGCCCCGACCAACCGCTTGAACCACTCGATGCGGGCACAAGCGAGGATGCGCTCGTGACGCGGCCCGAACACGACGTGATCGTGTCGCGCCTGCCCGATGGCGGCGCGGTGTTCCTGAACGCGCTTATCGCAGGCGAATCGTTGGGCGCCGCGGTCGCGGCGGCCTTCGATGCCGCGCCTTCTTTCGATCTCCCGTCCAGTCTGAACGGGATGATCACATCCGGCGTATTGAGCGCCATTCAACGTGGAGATTGAGGACGATGTCCGAACTGGAAAACGCAAAGCCCGCGTTTGCAGCTTGCGTGGCAACGAAGATCGGCCAGGCGAGCGGCCTCGTGCGGCAACTGGCGCGGCCCTGGCTCACGCAACTCGTAATGCGGCTCGCGTTGTCCGTGCCGTTCTGGCGCTCGGGCATTCTCAAATGGCATGGATTCCTGCAACTGAACGATACGGCGATCGACCTCTTCACCGATGAATTCCAGTTGCATCTGCCCGGCGGCCCGTATCCGTTTCCTGCGCCCGCGGTGTTCGCCTTTCTGTCCGCATGCGGCGAGGTCGGTTTTCCGGTGCTGCTGGTGCTCGGCTTCGGCACCCGCTTCGCGGCGCTTGGCCTGTTGCTCATGACCTGCATTATCGAACTGACCGTACCCGACGGCTGGCCCATTCACATCACGTGGGCAGCGATGGCATTGGGCATTGCCGCATGGGGGCCCGGTGCGATCTCGATCGATCATCTGCTGTCGCGCGCGGTGAAGCGTAGTTGAGCGGGCGGCGCCGAAGGCGCCGTCATGCTCGAGCGCTTGCTACGTTCGCGCGCTTCAGTGCCGATGCCTGTGATGCACGTCGGGAAAATGCGCGTGTGAATGCGTGAGCGGCGCGTGCACGTGCCTGTGCGAATGCGGTTCGTTGCCTTCGTATGGAAACGCGTGCTCATGCTGATGATGCTCGTCGTGCACGTGCCGATGCGTGTGCTCGATCCAGTCGTGCGTATGCTCGTGCTCGTGCCGCTCGCGCATATGCAAAACAATGCCGATCGTCATCAGCGCGGCGGCGACCCAGAATGCGACATGCGGCCACTCGGGCCATAGCAGCAGCGACAACACGACACCGAAAAGCGGCGCAACGGAAAAATAGGCGCCCGTGCGCGCCGTACCGAGATGCCGAAGCGCGACGACGAATAGCGCGAGACTCACGCCATAACCGACGAGGCCCGTCACCATCGCGGCGGCTATCGTCGCTGCCGGCGGCCACGAAGCGCCGGTCGCGAATGCGATTGCAAGGTTGACCGGGCCCGCGATCAACCCTTTTACACGGGCGATCGCCATCGCATCGTTGGTCGAAACCTTGCGCGTGAGGTTGTTGTCGATCGCCCAGCACAGGCACGCACCGACAATCAGCAGCGCGCCGAACGGGACGGCCGTCTCGCCCGGCTGCCAGGACAGCACCACACCGCCCGCGACGATCGCAACCATGCCGAGAAACACGGGAATATCGACATTCTCGCGAAACACGACCCACGCGATCGCGGCTGTCAATACGCCTTCGAGGTTAAGCAGTAACGCAGTCGTTGCAGCGGGCGTGCTCGAGAGGCCGAGCATCAGCAGCGCGGGCCCCGCGACGCCGCCCGCGGCGATCGCGCCGAGCAGCCACGGCAATTCGGCACGACTAACCGGACTGATCGAGCCGGCCGGAGCACGCGTTTCGCGATGGCTGTTGCGCGCATCGGAAGGCTTTATCAGCCATCGCGCGACGCCGATCGCCGAGAGCCCGACGCCGCTGCCGAGATAAAAGAGCCCGGCCACCATGAATGGCGACATCGCCCCGAGCAACACTTTCGCCAGGGGCGTGGCGGCACCGAATAATGCAGCGGCGGCAAGCGCAGTCGATATCGCGCCGAATCGTGGGTTCATTGAAAGCGTGCGAGGGAGATGGCGTACAAAGCGACAGTGTATCGGGCACCACCCGACAGTTCCCCAACAACCTGCCTTTCGCAAGGGTGGAATCCCGATTCAGCCGCCGTGCGCAATGCTCAGCGCTTGCCACATGCGCGACGTTCAGGAAACCAGACGGGTCGGCCACTTCCCCGATATCGATTGAGAGACATGCGCGAGCAAATGCCCCGCATGCCCGCTTCGCAGCAAGTACGCATAGCGCATCGCCAATGAACCTTCAGGCTTCAGCGCGTGCGTCCGCCGGCACGCTCGATCAGGCCGCTCAACACGAGACGCAGATCGACGCGCCCTTTGATCGTCTGATGTTCGAAGTCGATCCATCCCGCGTTGAAGCCGTCGAGCATCTGCATACGCGGCAACGGATTGCGCATGCCTTGCGCGCGAAATGCCGCTTCCCACGTGTCGCGCGGCACGGCTTGCGCAATCACGGACCGTCCGAGCAAGGCGTCGAGCGTCGCAGCCAGATCGTTCGGCGACACGCGCCCGGGACCTTCGAGTTCGACGACGCGGCGGCCGCTCCAGGTTTGCTGCAGCAGTTGCGCAGCCACGCGCCCGATATCGGCGGTCGCCACCATCGGAATCGCGCGATCGAGCGGTTGCAGATAACTTGCGATCACGCCCGTTTCCATTGCCGGCCCAATGTCCCAGGCGGTGTTTTCCATAAACCATGCGGCGCGCAGGAACGCAACCGGCATCGGCAACTGACCGAATTCGCGCTCCATGATCGAAAGCTGCGTCAGCAGGTTTTCCTCGGTCGCGTGCGCACCGACGGTCGAGAGGCACACCACGCGCTGTGGCCGCGCGCTTGCGAGTGCCTCGCGCAGCGCGGCAATCGTATGGCGAGACTCGGGAAAACCCGGCGACGGATCGAAAACTGGCGGCAGCAGGACGAACACCGCTTCGGCGCCGCTGAATGCGCGCTCGAGCGCGAGCGCGTCATCCATCGCGGCGACGGCGACTTCGCAGCCTGCGCGTTGCCATTCCTGTGCCTTATCGCGGTTGCGCACAACCGCGCGAACGTCCTTTCCAGCAGCGAGCAATGCGCGGGCGGTGACGCCGCCCACTTGCCCGGTAATTCCGGTGATCGCGTACATTTCACTTTCCTCAGGTTATGCAGAGCGAGCTGCGTTGAAACCCATTCTGGTGAAATGCCGGCCATTACGCGATAGCATGACAGTCATTTGATTGATGACCGCGCGGCATGATTCGTTCGCGTCCCATAAACCGCAGCGGCTCGAGGCGCCGTGGCAAGATGGACGCGTCGACACCAGCGAGGCGCTCCGATGCAGACGAACCCCACGGACTTCTCCGATCCCGGATGTCCAGTCCTGCGAATCGAGGGCGCCCGGCACACATTCGGCAACGCAGCGCTTGCGCTGCAATGGCGCATCGACGACGAGCGCTTTCACGCATTCGAGCTCGCCGATCGCGTTCACGCACGCACATTGCGCATCGCCGAGCCGTTTACGTTGAGCTTCGCCGACCGCCGCGCGCTGCGGCTAGCCGACCTGCTACCGATCGCGCCGCTGCGCTGCGAGCCGCTTCCTGTCGACCCTCTTGCGTCGCGCGTTGCCGGCAGGATTGCGGGTGTCCGCGTCACCGCCATGCTACGAGACGTAGCCGGTACGCTGCGCATTGAATGGAGCGTCGAGCAGCACGAAGGCTCGCCCTATTTGCGAATGCATCTGGCGATTGGCGCGACGGTCGAACCACTGCATGTGCATGCGGTTTCGCTGCTCGAAACAGAAGCATCCGATGCCCGCGCGACCGGAATTGTGGACGGATCGCCTGTTTGCGTCGGCAACCTCTATCTCGGCTGCGAAAATCCGCTCTCGCAAAGCGACCTGACACGCGAGACCACCGGCCTGCGCTTTTACGTCGCACGCGCGCTGCCGATCGAGCCGGGCAAGACCGTTGTGTATTCAACGGTTGCCGGCATCGCTCGCGACGGGCAATTGCGCCGCGATTTCGCCAGCTATCTCGAACGCGAGCGCGCGCATCCGTCGCGCGCGTTTCTGCACTACAACTCGTGGTTCGATATCGGTTACCTGACACGCTATACGCAAGCGCAGGCGCTCGAACGGATCGCCGCCATCGGGCACGCGCTGCACGACGAGCGTGGCGTGACGATCGACGGCTTTATGTTCGACGATGGCTGGGACGACTACAGCGGCAGCTGGGCATTCAGCAACGCGTTTCCTCACGGCTTTGAGCCGCTGCGCGACGCGGACGCGCGCTATGGCGCGGCGCCGGGCGTCTGGCTATCGCCTTGGGGCGGCTACGGCCCGCCGCGCGACGAACGCGTCGCACGCGGCGCGGCGGCCGGGTTCGAAACCGTGGGTAATCGCTTCGCGCTATCGGGCGAACGCTACTATCGCCGCTTTCATCAGGTGACGATGGATCTGGTACGCCGGCATGGCATCCGTCATTTCAAGTTCGACGGCACCGGCAACGCGAATCGCGTGTTCCCGGGGAGCCGCTTCGACAGCGACTGGGACGCGGCGATCGAGCTGATCGGCGATATTCGCCGCGAAGCGCCGGACGCTTTTATCAACCTGTCGACGGGCACCCTGCCGTCGCCGTTCTGGTTGCGCCATGCCGATACGATCTGGCGCGGCGGTGAGGACTTCGGCTTTGCAGGCACGGGCAGCGAGCGCGAGCAGTGGATCACCTATCGCGATACGCAGATCTACCGCAACGTGGTGCTCGCGAGTCCGCTCTTTCCGCTTGATTCGCTGATGCTGCACGGCATCATCTGCGCGCAGGAAAACAGGCGGCTCGATGCAAGCGACGGCGAAGACTTCGTGCACGATGTGCGGTCGTTTTTCGGCAGCGGCACGCAGTTGCAGGAACTCTACGTCACGCCCTCGCTGCTCGGCGGCCGCGCATGGGACACGCTTGCCGCCGCGGCAATATGGGCGCGCGGCGCGGCCGTCGTGCTGCGCGACAATCATTGGATCGGCGGCGCGCCCGACGAGCTCGATGTCTACGGCTGGGCCGCGTGGACGCCATCGAGGGCAATTGTCACGCTGCGCAATCCCGATAGCCGCCCACGCCCAGTGGTGCTCGATTTGCGCGCGCAACTGGAGTTGCCGGCCGGTCTGCCGGCGCGCTTCGCGGCGTGCACGCCGTGGTCCGAAAACAGCCGCATGGCCGCAATTTCGCAGATCGATGCGGATTGTCCGCCAACCATCGATCTCGCGCCGTTCGAAGTGCTAACGCTCGAGTTACAGCCGCTTGCTCCGGCCGGCGGGTACACCTGGCAGCGGGCAGCGAGCCGGACCGCTAGCTCAGCGTGCGCCTCAATTCGACCGGTCGAGCATCGGTCTGATGCAGATCGAAGATCGTGACGACGTTTTCGCCACGCTTTAGCCACGGCGCCGGGCAGAACAGTCTCGTTTGCGGGCCGATTTGCCAATAGCGGCCGAGATTGTGGCCGTTGACCCAGACCACGCCTTTGGTCCACGCGCTCATGTCGAGATACGTGTCGCCAGGCGTGTCGAGTCCGAAGCTTGCGCGAAAGAACAGACCGCTTCGGCGCGGGTTCGAGCACACACCGCGCAGATTCGCGATATAGACATCGTCCATCGGCAGCGGGAACATCTCCCAGCCCGCGAGCGTGTGCGCAACGCCGGCTGCATCGCGCAGCACGACGTCGCCGACAATACCCTTGCGGTCCAGCATCGCGTCGCCGCCACCGTAGTTGACGCGCCCCATGCCCTCTACGAGGATGTCCAGTACCGCTTCGGCCTGGTTCTCATCGCGGCCGCGCGACGGTGGTTCCAACGGTTTCGACACAAACGGCAGCGACATCGGCAGCGCCACGCCGCCGTGCGCGACGTTCAACGGTTTCGCAAGCGCCGCATGCACGCGCGCTCGCGACACTGCGCCCGCGTAGCGCCCATCGACGAACACGGTCGCATAGTCGCGAATGCAACCGGTGTCGAGCGCAGTCGCGCGCAAATTACCCACTTCCGCACGCCGCAGCACATGCCGATACAACGCGAAGCCGAAGGCCTGTCCTGCCTGCTCGAACGTCTGCGGTTCAACGACGCTCCGATGCGCCGCCGCGTCTACCGCGTGCTCAACCTGTTGTACGTCGGGCAAGTTGTCCCAAAGAGACGCGAACAGGCAAGGCTGCAACGCATCGCGCCCGCGGCGTTCAATGGTCGGAGGCGCCGGTGGAATGTCAGGCAACGCTTCATTCAGGTAACGCGCGACGATGTTCCGCCAGGCGACGAACTTCGGCGTCGCGACGCCCTGCTCGTTGATCGGCGCCGCGTAGTCGTAGCTCGTGATGTCGGGCTGATACTCGCCATTCGCCGGATCGAGATTCGCACCGGCATAAAAGCCGAAGCTCGTGCCCCCATGCGCGACATACAGGTTGAACGACAGGCCGCGCCGCATGAAGGTGTCGAGCGTGCCGGACAGGTCGACGGTCGTGCCTTGCATCGCCGCGTCGCCCCAGTGCGTGAGCCAGCCCGGATAAACCTCGCCGGCCATCACCGGCACGCCCGGAAAAGCGTGCCGCGCGGCGTCGATCTGGGCCGCATCGCCATTGCTTAGCGCGATCGCGCCGCCGCTGACTATCGTGCGGTTCTGCCGCAGCTGCGCCAGACCATCTTCGGTATAGAACGGCCCTGCGATGCCGCAGTCGACCCACAGCGCGCGGATCTCGTCGAGATAAGCGCGGTTGCCCGACGGGTTGCTCGTTGGGTTGCTCGTTGGGTTGTTCACCGGGTCGTTCACCGGGTCGTTCACATACGAGCCGAACTCGTTTTCGATCTGAATCATCAGAATCGGTCCGCCGGCCGCAACCATCAGCGGCGCGATGCGCGCCGCAAGCGCGCGAATATAGCCGGCCACGGCGGCCATATAGCGCGGCTCGCTCGCGGAATCGGTGCGCAGGCGCATGCCGGGCTCGCGCAGCAACGAGGACGGCAAGCCGCCCAGATCCCATTCCGCGCAGACATACGGGCCAGGCCGCAGCAGCACCCACATGTTTTCCGCGTGACAGGCGCGCATAAACGCCGCGATATCGCGATTGCCGCTCTCGAAGTCGAACGCGCCGGAATTCGTCTCGTGATAATTCCACATCACATAAAGCGCGATCGTGTTCATGCCCATGGCTTTCGCCATCCGGATGCGATGCGACCAGTATTCGGCTGGAATGCGCGCGGGATGCATCTCGGCACTGCGAATCTGCAGCGGCGTGCCGTCGAGCAGGAAATGCTCACCATCGATCGAAAACGAAAAATTCGGCATACGGTTCACCCGATGACGGTTGCGTCATTGTCAAACGAATCCACACTGATTCGAACCGATTCAAACCGGCTCGAACGCATTCAGGCGATTTCGCGCCGCTATGCTTGCCTGCGCGTGCCCGAACGCTTGCCTGAGCGCCGCGTTCGCAGCTTTAGTCCAGACCGGATCGGAATAAGCAAGCGTACTCCAGTGTTTTTTGGACACACGCGGTCCATTCGCGTAAGGCGCACGCACACGACTACTCGAACGCGTACGCCATCCAGTCTCGGAGGAGCACACGCCATGTCGGAACTCATTCATCGAACGGTCAACGCGAACGGCATCAACATTCACGTGGTTGAACAGGGAGACGGCCCGGCCGTGCTGCTCTGCCACGGCTTTCCCGAGAGTTGGTACTCGTGGCGTCATCAGATTCCGGTGCTTGCAGAAGAAGGCTTTCGCGCGATCGCGGTCGATATGCGCGGTTACGGGCGCACCGATCGCCCGCATGAGATCGAGCAATACACGATGCTGCATCTGGTCGGCGATGTGGTCGGCGTGCTCGATGCGCTCGATGTCGGCAAGGCCGTGATCGTCGGGCACGACTGGGGTGCGCCGGTCGCCTGGCACGCGGCGCTGCTGCGTCCGGACCGCTTCTCCGGTGTCGTCGCGCTGAGCGTGCCGTTCCGGCCGCGCGCCAAGGTTCATCCGTCGACGCGATTTCCGCGCACCGATGACGAGATGTTCTACCAGCTCTATTTCCAGCAGCCGGGCGTCGCCGAAGCGGACCTCGAACGCGACGTGCGCCGCTTCGTGCGCAATATGCTCTACTCGTTGAGCGGCGACAGACAGGCGACGCCCCGCGACGATGGCGGCTCGCACCGTTTCGGCATGGTGCCGCGCAATGGCGGGATGGCGGCGGCGCTGCCCGACGCGCCCGCGCTGCCCGCGTGGCTCACCGACGAAGACATCGACTATTACGCCGAGCAGTTCGCGCATACGGGCTTTCGTGGCGGGCTGAACTGGTACAGGAACATCGACCGCAACCAGGAGCTGCTCGCGCCGTTCGACGGCCTGCAGATCACGGTGCCGGCCCTCTACATCGCAGGCGAGCGCGACCTTGTCCTGCATTTCGACGGCATGAGCGAAGTGCTCGCGACGCTCGCGCAACGCGTGCCGCTGCTGCGTCGCTCGCTGATCCTGTCCGGTTGTGGCCATTGGACGCAGCAGGAGCGACCGCGCGAAGTGAACGCGGCCTTGATCGAATTCCTCGACGAACTCGGCTGACGGCGGCGTTCGCAGCGGCTTCGTACCGAACGCCGTGTGCGGAAGCTTCGGGCGCCGGCTCCCGCACCGTTCTCCCTACTACGCCCGAAACAAGGAGGTTTGCGATGCCGCTCGTGACGGTCAAAGGAATCGAGGGCGTATTTACGCCCGAACAGAAACGTCAGCTGATCAAAAAACTGACCGATGTGATGGTTGAATTCGAGGGCGAGCGACTGCGGCCCATCACTTGGGTCATTATCGAGGACGTGAAACCGGGCGACTGGGGCATTGGCGGCAATGCGCTCGGCCTCGAAGAAGTGCGCGCGGTGCAATCGGGCGCCGTCGCCGTCGCGGATGCGATCGGCGCCACGTGGTGCGCCTGAACGGCGTCGCGCTTAAATGATCAGCCGTGAAATCTTCGAACCTTCGAGCGACACGCCGGCCATCAGGCCGGCGTTCGTCATGACGATTGCCTCGACAGGGCTCGTCGCCGTCGACGTGTCGATATTGCCGTTCGCGCCGATCTTCACGAGCGCGACGGTCGCGTCGACGCCGGCGGCCCAGCCCTGACTGCGGACGAATTCGTCGAGCGCATTCTTCGTCATGAAGAGCAGGACCACCGCTTTCGACTGCGCACCGATCTGCAGCCCGAACGAAGCGGCCGTGATGCTGTAATAGCCGCTCGTTTGCGAGCCGACACGCAACGCGCCTTGCCCATACTGGCCGCCGAACCAGAAGCCGGCCGCAATCACGCGCGGAAACACGAGCATTCCAACCGACAGCGCGACGAGTTCGCGCGAGCCTTTCACGGTTTCATAGAGGCGCGTCATCGTTGCGTCGACGTCCGCATCGATGGTGCGGCGTCTGCCTGCATTAGCCTGCGGCGAAGCATCCGACGATGGCGGCGTGGTCGTGCACGCGGCGAGCGCAAGCGCGCCCGACGCGGCCAGCACGGGGGTAACGGCGATAAATCGGCGACGGTGCATGCGCGCTTTCCTCCTCAAGACACGGTTCACGAAGTCCGCGAGTTGCGCTGATTTTTCTAAAGACTCGCGGGGCCTTGTGTCTAATGACCGCTGCATGCCACGCAGGGTTCAAATTACCGTGCACGTTACTTGAAGCGCGTCGCCGAAAGCAAGTCTTACCGTGCTTCCGGTTGTTGTAATCCGTCAACGCTCGCGTATCGGCTGCGCGTCAGGCATCCCACTTCGGCGCGAACGGCGGCGACACATAACGCTGGTCTTTCGGCAAAGCCGCGATCGCGCGACGGTCTTCGTCGTCGAGTCGTATCTTGAGCGCGCCAAGATTCGACTGCTGGCTTTCCGTGCGCTTCGCCTTCGGAATCGCAATGACGCCATCCTGATCGAGCAGCCAGGCGAGCGCGATCTGCGCGGCCGTTGCCTGATGTTTTTCGCCGATGCGAGCCAACACCGGGTCGCTTGCCGCGCGGCCCTGCGCGAGCGGCGCGTAGGCAACCAGCGGAATCTGCTTCGGACACAAGTAGTCGAGCAGGCGCGCCTGGGACAGGAACGGGTGATATTCGACCTGCACGCAGGCGAGCGGCGCGCGTACGTCGTCGAGTGCGGTCTTCAGCATCGGCATCGTGAAGTTGCAGACGCCGATCGCGCGCGTGCGCCCTTCTTCCTTGAGCGCCTGCATCGTTTCGAGCACGGCCGGCAGGTTCATGTCGCGCGATGGCCAATGCACCATGAACAGGTCGACGTAGTCGAGCCGCAAGCGCTGCAAGCTCGTATCGAGCGAGCGGCGCAGCGCGTCCGGCTGCAGGCTGTCGTGCCAGGCCTTGGTCGTAATGTGCAGGTTGTCGCGCTCGAGGTTCGCGCTTGCGAGCGCGGCGCCCACCGCGTCCTCGTTTTCGTACATCGTCGCCGTGTCGATATGGCGGTAGCCGAGCGCCAGCGCGCTTTCGACGACGGGCTGACAGTCGGCGCCCGGCATCCGGAAGGTGCCGAAGCCGAGGCGAGGCATGCGGATGCCCTGAGTTTCAATCGTGTCGATCGGTTCCATCGTTGTCCCTTGGTGGCGAAGATTGTGACGAAGAGCGCGTGTTTGAATGGCGGCGCGGTCTGCGCGTTTCGCTTCGATGCGGGTTCGCATGCGAGCACATCAGTGCGGGGCCGGACCACGGCTTGCGCCACTGTCGCATTTCGGAACCGTTGAATAAAGTACGAGCGGTTCAAATGAGCGATGATTAAAATCACGAATTCGCTCAAAACTGACACACCGCATATGGGACTCGATGGAAAACTGCTGTCAGGCGTGACCGTGCTCGCCGCGGTCGCGGAGACCGGCAGCTTCGTGCGCGCGGCCGATTCGCTCGGGCTGTCGCCTTCCGGAGTGAGCCGCGCCATTTCGCGGCTCGAGAAGCGCATCGGCGTGCGCGTACTCGACCGCACGACGCGCTCGCAGACCTTGACCGACGAAGGCCGGCGCCTTTACGAAGCGGCCGGTCCGCACCTGATCGGCATCGAGGAAGCCGCGATCGCCGCGTCGGGCGCCGCGAACGCGGTGCGCGGCAAGCTGCGCGTCAATATCGATCCGTTCTTCTCGCGCACAGTACTCGCCGCGCGGTTGCCCGAGCTGCTGCGCCGCTACCCCGAGTTGACGCTGGAATTGATCATGCGCGACGCGGTCGGCGATCTTGTCGCGGACGGCTTCGATCTCGCGGTCCGCTTTGGCCCGCCGCCTGAAGGGACACTCGTCGCGCGCAAACTGCTCGACACGCGTGTGCTGACGGTCGCGGCGCCGCGCTATCTGGACGAGCGCGGCGTGCCGCAGCGGCCTGAAGACGTCGCGCGACATGAGCGGATTCTGTTCTACAACCCGGTGACCTCGAAGCCTTTCGAATGGGTTTTTTATCGTAACCGGCAAATGATTGAAATACCGGCAAACGGCAGGCTGCTCGTTTCCGATGTGGATACGATGCTAGGCAGTTGCACGGCCGGCGCCGGCATCGCGCAGATCATGGACCTCGGTGTCGAACATCTGATGGCGGCAGGCGCGCTCAAGGAAATCCTGCGCGAATGGCAGGACGAGCGTTTTCCGCTGTATGCGCTTTATCCGTCGCGTCGCCATCAGGCGGCGAAGGTCAGCGCATTTATCGATTTCTGTCTTGAGATGCTGGCGCCGGCGCTTGCCGAACGGGGCCGCAAAAATCTTGCGCCGCCACGGCAAACGCGAGCCGGTCGAAAACGCTGAACTTCGGCTTGCGGATTGCGTTACACGCGCGGTTCGTTGCACATGCAACGATTAGACGGGTTCGGTTTCCCTCTTTCGCGCAGCGTGCTGCTTCGCCTGCAGGTCTTTCTCGACTCCTGCACGGATTTCTTCTTCGACGAGCGGCGCCTGCGCGACACGCAGCTCCTGCTCGGCCCTTATGGCGGCCCGCTGCCGTGCTTCGTCGACATGCGTGTCCCCTCCCGTGTACAAGGTCGATAGCACTTCCGGCGACGTGTGATATTGCAGCGCGAGCCAGGCAAGCCCCGGTGCAAGCTCGCGCCAGAAGCAGACGATCACGAACAGCACCGCCAGCGCGGTGAACGCAATGAAATACATAGCGATATCCAGACCACCGGAATGGTGCAAACGGGGGTAATGAGCGACGCTTGCGACGTGGTGTCGCGCGGCCCTCATCCCGTTTAACGCTTGACCGTGGGGGATATTCCGCGTGCTTTAGACGATACCTCGAGTGCAGGCAAAGCACGTCAAGGCATTCGCGATTGACGAAGCGCTCGTCGCGAATCGCTGCTCCGGGTTCACGCTGACGCGCGTTGTTCAGCGAACGGACGCAGCGTCTGCCGTACGAGCAAAGCACGCGTGAAGAAGGGACGGCTGTCATGCGGAACCGATAGGCGTCGCCGCGATTTTGCCGCGCGTCGCGTGCTTTGCAGATCAATGGATCTTGTACGATGACATATATACGCATCGATTTGTCCGTCGACCTGAGAAGCAACATAGACGATGTAACGGCGCGAAATCACTAAATTTCACGGGTAAACCCGATGATTAATTTCGTATGGTGACGCATGATAATTGCATTTGTTGTACGATGACTTATCACAAAGAACAAATCTGAAGGAGACATGAGTGGACATCGATCAAGCCAGGCGCTTGCATACCGACACGCCGCTGGGCCACCCGTCAGACTCGCCTGCCACGAGGTCGACTGCCGCCATCGCCGCATCGAATCGCGTGGCGGCGGTCAACGCGTTAGCCGGCAACGACCGCCGTACCCGCGTGCGCTGGTTCATCCTGTTCATGCTGTTCTTCATCACGACGATCAACTACGCGGACCGCGCAAGCCTGTCGATCGCCGGTAACTCGATGCAGCACGCGCTCGGTCTCACGCCGGTCTCGATGGGCTATATCTTTTCCGCGTTTGCGTGGGCGTACGTGATCGGCCAGTTGCCGGGCGGACGCCTGCTCGACCGCTTCGGCACAAGGCGCATCTATGCATTGAGCCTGCTCGCGTGGTCGATCTTCACGTTGTCGCAGGGGCTTGTCGCGGGCCTCGCCGCGGCGTCGGCGGTCACCGTCATGTTCGCGCTGCGCTTCGCAATGGGCCTTGCGGAAGCGCCCGCGTTTCCGGGCAACAGCCGCATGACATCGTCATGGTTTCCGCGTGCGGAACGCGGCACCGCGGCGGCGATTTTCAACGCGGCGCAGTATTTCGCCGCCGTGCTGTTCACGCCGATCATGGGCTGGATCGTTCACAAGTTCGGCTGGCCGTACGTGTTCATCGCCATGGGCGTGCTCGGCATCGCGATGACCGGCGTCTGGTTCAAGGCCGTTCATGCGCCGAAGGATCATCCGCGCGTGAATCGCGCCGAGCTTGACTACATCGAAGCGGGCGGCGCGCTCGTCGATCTCGAAACGCGCGAAACGCAAGGCGCGGCGAGCCTCGCCGCGCACGCGAACCAGCCCGCCGAGGTGCCGATGGGCGCGTCGATTCGCGAGATGCTCGCGAGCCGCATGCTGCTCGGCATCTTTATCGCGCAGTACTGCATCAACGCCCTCACCTACTTCTTTCTGACGTGGTTCCCGATCTATCTGGTCCAGCAGCGCCATATGTCGATTCTGAAGGCGGGCTTCGTTGCGTCGATTCCGGCCGTCTGCGGGTTCCTCGGCGGCGTGATTTCCGATGCGCTGCTCAAGCGCGGGCATAGCGCGAGCTTCGCGCGCAAGACGCCGATCGTGTTCGGCATGCTGTTGTCCACTTGCATGATCGCGTGCAACTACGTCGATTCGGAGTTTCTCGTCGTCGCGATCATGGCAGCCGCGTTCTTCGGCAAGGGCATCGGCGCGCTGGGCTGGGCAGTGGTGTCGGATACCGCGCCTGTCGAAGCGGGCGGCGTGTGCGCGTCGCTTTTCAACGCGTTCGGCAATGTGGCCGGCATTACGACGCCGATCGTCATCGGCTACCTGGTGCAGGGTTCCGGCTCGTTCAATTCGGCGCTCGTGTTTATCGGGGCGAACGCAGTGGTCGCGGTGCTCTGCTACCTGTTCGTAGTCGGCGATATCAGGCGGATGGTGCTCACGCGCTCGGTGGCTGCGCGCTAACCGGCGGGCGCGGTGCGCTGCGCTTTGCGCTCAATCGCAAACCAACGACACAACGACATAAGGACTCGATAATCATGAAAAAGCTGTTGATGCTGCTGACGGCAGGACTCGCCTGTTCGGGCGCATGGGCAAACACCGCGGACGAAACCGCGGTGAACGATGCGATGAACCGCCTTTGCGCGGCGATGATCGCCGGCAATGCACAGCAAATGAAGGCACTGACGGCGGACACGCTGACCTACGGTCATTCGAACGGCAAGGTGCAAAGCCAGGCCGAGTTCATCGATACGATCGCGAGCGGGAAGACGCGCTACAAGCGGATCGATCTGACGAAGACGGTGACGACCGTGACCGGCAACGATGCCGTGATTCGCGATCATTTGAACGGCACGACGGATTCGGGCGGCAAGCTCGCCGACGTCGACTTCGATGTGCTGACGGTGTGGCAGAAGCAAAGCGATGGCGCGTGGCAACTGCTCGCGCGCCAAGGCTACAAACACTGAGGCCGTTGCGCGGTACATCATCGCGATGACCCGCAGCGCAAGGCTGCGGGTCGCTTGTTCTTATCCGGCGCTGTCGCCATGATGCCCAACGCTGGGCCTGCTTCCGGACAAAAAAAGGCGCGCGCCGCAGACATGCGGAACACGCGCCAGCTGGAGGCAACCAGAAAACGTTTCGCCGACCCCGGGCACCGGGCGAGATCCGCCCCTCCGCCCGGAAGACTGCCGGGACTCAGCGCACCAGCGCCGGCCGCCTGTTATCGAATTTCCACCCTGGAATCAGATACTGCATTGCGATCGCGTCGTCGCGCGCACCGAGTCCGTGCTTCAGATACAGCTGATGCGCTTCTTCCAGACGCGCATGATCGACCTCGATGCCAAGCCCGGGCTTCTGCGGCAACGCAATCTGGCCGCCTTCGATCGGCAGCGGTTCGCGCGTGAGGCGCTGCCCGTCCTGCCAGATCCAGTGCGTGTCGATCGCGGTGATGCGACCCGGCGCGGCCGCCGCGACGTGCGTGAACATCGCAAGCGAAATATCGAAGTGATTGTTCGAGTGCGAGCCCCATGTGAGATCCCAGTCCGCGCATGTCTGCGCGACGCGCACCGAGCCGCGCATCGTCCAGAAATGCGGGTCGGCGAGCGGAATGTCGACCGCATTCAGACGCAGCGCATGCGTGAACTGCCGCCAGTCGGTCGCGATCATGTTCGTCGCGGTCGGCAGATTCGTTGCGCGGCGGAATTCGGCCATCACCTCGCGGCCCGAGAAGCCGTTTTCGGCGCCGCACGGGTCTTCCGCATAGGCGAGCACGTCGTGCCGGTCGCGGCACAGGCGGATCGCTTCGGCAAGCGACCAGGCGCCATTCGGGTCGAGCGTGATACGCGCTTGCGGGAAGCGTTCGGCAAGCGCCGTGACCGCTTCGATTTCGGCGTCGCCGTGCAGTACGCCGCCCTTCAGCTTGAAGTCGTTGAAGCCGTAGCGTTCGTGCGCGGCTTCGGCGAGCCGTACGATCGCCTCGGGCGTCAGCGCCACGTTGCGGCGCACCGCTTCCCATGCATCGCGCGGGTCCGTTTCGCGCAGATACGGCAAGTCGGTTTTGCCGGGGTCGGCGATATAGAACAGATAGCCGAGCACGGGAATCGACCGGCGCTGGATGCCTTCACCGAGCAACGCGGCCACGGGCACGCCGAGATATTGACCGAGCAGATCGAGCAGTGCCGCTTCGATGGCGGTCACCGCATGCACGCCGATGCGTAAATCGAAGGTTTGCAGGCCGCGGCCGCCGTCGTCGACCGCCGACAGTTGCGCGCGCACCGATTCGAGCACGGTGCTGTAAGCGCCGAGCGGCTGGCCGACGACGAGTGCGCGCGATTGCTCGAGCGCCGCGCGGATTTTTTCGCCGCCCGGTACTTCTCCGACGCCCGTGCGGCCGGCGCTGTCCCTGAAAGTCGGATCGTAGCCATGTCGTTCTGTGAGCCAAGGAGTTGGTAGAATGTTTTGTCTTCCTAAGACCGCTTG
>NZ_JAVHZD010000048.1:0-41659 GCF_031119615.1 Paraburkholderia sp. SARCC-3016
GAAGCCAAGCGGTCTTAGGAAGACAAAACATTCTACCAACTCCTTGGCTCACAGAACGACATGGCTACGATCCGACTACGACTGCATCGAACGGAGCGAGGCGTGCGGCGAGCGCGTCGCGATCGGCAATGTGATCGTGAAAGAACACAGTGTTTGCGCGAGGTTGCAGGCTTGCCCAATCGGCGAGGGCGGGGGCGACCTGTTGATAGTCGTCGAGTACGGCGATATTGACCGAAGCGGTGGTCATTGGATCGGCTCCTGGTTGAATGAGCGCGACGGGTGCGATTGGCGCATGCTGTGCTGCGTTTCATTGCGCCCGGATTGCGCCTAAGTTGCGGCTTGGTTGCGGCCTGGGTTGCGGCCTGGGTTGCGGCCATGAGTTGCCGGCAAAAATAATTGACAAGATCGATATACGTCCGCAGACTCGGGTCGTCATACAATAAGACAGCTGATGGACATACGCAACTCGGCCCTTGGAGAGCGAATTGCTGCTGCAGCGATGAAGCGGTGATGAGCGTCGCGCTTTCCCAAGCGGGGAACAAAGGAGACAAGCGGATGGCGCAGTTTCAAAGCAGACGGCACGATGCGGCCGCCGAAAACGGTCGCGCCCAGCGCGCAACGCTCACCGGCGACGACACCGGTCTTGCCGCCTTTTACCGCCAGATGACCCCGCCCGAGCGGCGCACATTCTGGACCTGCTTCTTCGGTTGGGGCCTCGACGCGCTCGATTTCATGGTGTATCCGCTGGTTATCGGCACGATCACGACGTTGTGGCACGTCGAAGCGAGCATCGCGGGGCTTGCCGTAACGGTCACGCTGCTGACATCGGCAATCGGCGGATGGCTTGCCGGGTATCTGGCCGATCGGATCGGCCGCGTGCTGACACTGCAGCTTACGGTTGGCTGGTTCTGTCTTTTCAGTTTGCTTTGTGCGCTGGCACAGAACTTCGATCAGTTGATGATCGCGCGGGGACTGCTCGGTTTTGGCTTCGGCGGCGAATGGGCCGCTGGCGCGGTGCTGATAGGCGAAACGATTCGTCCGGCCTATCGCGGCCGCGCGGTCGGTTCGGTGCAATCCGCGTGGGGTGTCGGTTGGGGTGCTGCTGCGTTGTTGCAGGCAATCATGTTTTCGCTGCTGCCGCCGCATTTCGCGTGGCGCGCGATGTTTGCCGCAGGCGCCGTGCCCGCCGTGCTGCTGCTCTTTGCGCGGCGCTATGTGCAGGAACCGCGCATCGCTGCGCGGGCGCGCGGCGAGGAAACTATCGCAACCGCCGCGGCGAAAAGCGCCAGGGCGCCTTCGTTATTCGAAATCTTCCGTGGGCCGCAATTGCGCACGACGGTGCTCGGGGCGATCTTCGTGATGGGCTGCCAGGGCGGCTATTACGCGATCTCGACGTGGATACCGACGTTCCTGAAAACCGAGCGTCATTTGAGCGTGATCAATTCGACGGGCTATCTGGGCTTTCTGATCGCGGGAAGTATCGCAGGCTATCTGACCGGCGCGTGGATTTCCGACCGCTTCGGTCGCAAGACGTTGTTTGTGTCGTTCGCGATTGTCGCGATCGTCTCGGTGCTTGCTTATACGCAGCTCGCGATCGGCAACAACGTGATGCTATGGCTCGGCTTTCCGCTCGGCTTTTTCGCCAGCGGATATCTCGCCGGCGTCGGTCCGTTTCTCACCGAACTCTACCCGACGCGTTTGCGCGGCTCGGGGCAGGGGTTCTGCTACAACTTCGGCCGCGGCATGGGAGCAATTTTTCCGACGCTCGTCGGGGTGTTCTCGAAGCATTTTGGGCTCGCAACCGCGATTGCGACCCTCGCGGTGTTCGCTTATGCGCTGATGCTCGCGAGCATCATGTTCCTGCCTGAAACTCGCGGCATTGCCCTGGAGGATATCTAAGTGACTGCAGCCGATACCGACGGCCGCGCGCCGCTATGCCCGGCGCCGCCCGCGCAGCAAAGCGGGCCGACCGCCTTTACGATGCCTGCACACGCGGTGGACACGCATGCGCATGTGATCGGCGAGCCGCCACGCTATCCGTGGATGCCCGATCGTGCCTACACGCCCTCACCTGCGCCGGCCGACGCGTATTTGCGCATGCTCGACGAGACCGGTTCGACCTATGGCGTGTTGATTCAGGTCAGCGTGCACGGTCAGGACAACACGCTCATGCTCGAGACCATGTGTGCGAATCGCGAGCGGCTAAAAGGCGTGGTCGTACCCACACTCGGACTTGCGGATGCCGATTATCAGGCGATGGTCGACGCCGGCGCAGTTGGCATGCGGATCAATGTACTATTCGGCGGCGGCGGTATTTCGTTCGCGCAACTCGATGAATACGATGCGCTTGCCCGCGATTGGGGGTGGCACATCCAGTTTCTGCTCGATGCGCGCGATCTGACCGAACTCGGGCCGCGGCTCGCCAGAATGCGCTCGCCGATCGTCGTCGACCATATGGGTCATTTGCCGACTTCGACCGGTGTGCGGTCCGATGGATTTCAGCGACTTGTCGGGCTCGTGCGCGATGGCGCATGGGTCAAGCTGTCGGGCGCGTACCGGTTAAGCGCGCAGGAGCCGCCGTATCGCGACACGATCGCGTATGCACAGGCGCTTGCCGATGCAGCGCCGAAGCGTTGCGTGTGGGGCTCTGACTGGCCGCACGTTGCGCAGTGGAACACGATGCCTACGGTTAGCCAGTTGCTCGATACCCTCGCGCTATGGGTGCCCGATGCGACGCTGCGCGAACAGATACTCACAACCAACGCGCACTCGTTGTATGGTTTCAAACCGTAACCGCGCCAGTTGCCGCGTTTCCATACTGCGGCGCAGCGGCAAGTTTCGCGAAGCGCCCGAACGTTGCGTTTTCGTGCATGCGACGGCGCACCGCGCCGACGGCACCGTTGTTTAGGCGAAGCCGCCGTTTGCCCGCTAGGTGACGGCGATATCGAAACCGTCACGTGCGAGGCGTACGGCGGTCGCGCCGCCGATGCCGCCCGATGCGCCTGTCACGATTGCTACACGACTGGAAGTTTCGGCCATCTGAATTCTCCTTGCTTTAATGCGCTGTCGAATGGATCGATCTGATTTGGTCATCCTTTGCAAAGCATGTGACGGGCGCGAGGCAAGGCCGAGCCTGTCAGGCTACGCGGTGCGCAAGGCCAGTCTTGCGAGCAGACCGGCAAGCAGATCGGGGTCCAGCACCATCGCGTCATGGCCGGACGCAAGCTCTTCCCAACGCCAGCCCTCCAGCGAACGGACCCATTCGCGGACCGGGGCGAGCGCGTCGTACGAGGGCTGCGTGCAATGCACATAGGTGCAAGGCAGGCCGTTGCCGATCGGGTTGCGCAGCGTAAGCGGCGTGCGGTAGGTGGCGAGCGGATGCGGTGTCACGCGGCGGCGAACCCACGCGGCGCGTGGATGATCGTCGGGTATGCCCATTGCGCTAAGCGTCGGCGGCTGCATTTCGAGCGGCCGGCCGCTCTCCTTGATCCTGGCCATCCGTTCTTCGACGATATGGCGCGGCAGGATATCCATCGGGGTCCTGCCGCTTTCGACCAGCAGACTGTCGAGAAACACGAGTGAGCGCAGGGCGCCGGGGCGGCGGTCGGCTACACCCGAAGCGACGAGCCCGCCGTAACTGTGGCCGACGAGCACGACGTCTTCCAGTTCTTCCGCTTCGAGCAGGTTTTCGATGTCGGTGATCGGCACGTCGAGCGAAGTCACCGCGCTCAGCAGATGGCGATGTTCGCCCTGGCCTGTCAGCGTCGGGGTAAAGACCCGATGCCCTTTCGCGCGCAGTGCGTCGGCGATGAATCGCCAGCACCAGCCGCCATGCGATGCGCCGTGGATCAGCACAAACGTGTGACTCCGTTCAGGTTCGGGCTGTGTATGGGATGACGGGAGGGCGGTGCTCATTGCGAGTCTCCGTTCTTCGACAGTTGTTCTGGCGGACGGGGGCGATCGGCGCGGGTCCGTTTCGCCGATGTCGCTTCGTATAGTAATCACTGCAGCGGCAACTGCGATAGGTGCAAGGCGCCCGCTTTGCGACGCGCGCTCCTTGCACGGCGTTATGATGCTCAGTCGCTTGCCTTGACGGATACCACGGTGGGCCGATTGCGCGTCGCAGCGCTTCGCTAAGGAGGTTACGCTTATGAACACCCTGCAAGGAACCATTGTTGCCGTGACGGGCGCATTCGGAGCGCTTGGCCTCGTCACGGCGCGTGTGCTGGCGCAGCGCGGCGCGCAAGTCGCGCTGATCGGCCGCGGCGCGGCGCCGGCTACGCTGCCGGCCGAACTGGCGCACGCATGTGTCGTCGAGCACCTCGACCTCACCGATCCGCAAGCAGCGGAAGTTGCGGTTGCAACGATCGTTGGGCGCTTCGGTGCGCTTAATGCGCTTGTCAATGTGGCCGGCGGATTCCGCTGGGAGACGATTGCCGACGGCAGCGCGCACAGTTGGGAGCAGCTGTTCGATGTGAATGTAAAAACGGCGCTCAACGCATCGAAAGCAGCGCTTGCGCAGCTGACTGCCGGCGGCGCTGGACGCATCGTCAACCTCGGCGCTTTGGCCGCGTTGAAGGCCGGCACCGGTATGGGCGCGTATACAGCGTCGAAATCCGCGGTGATGCGCTTGACCGAAGCGCTCGCCGACGAGTTGAAGGACAAGGGCGTCACCGTCAATGCGATCCTGCCTTCGATTATCGACACGCCGCAAAACCGCGCCGATATGCCCGAGGCCGATTTCGCACGGTGGGTCACGCCCGAGCAGATCGCGGGCGTGATTGCGTTTCTGTTGTCGCAGGACGCGCAATGCGTGACCGGGGCGTTGATTCCGGTTGCAGGGCGCGTCTAGATCAGCTCACTTGGCAAGCAACCCCAATATCGCATCCGTCGTCATGACATCGCCAAACGTATCCTCGATCGACGTAAGCGCCGCGCGATGCAACGCACGATGCGAGATCGTTTCTCCGTTGCCGGCGTCGATATCGCGCGTGGCCGATGCGTCGTCGACCACGATCACCTTGTAGCCGAGCGGCACGGCGTCACGCGCGGCACCCGCGACGCACGCATGCGTCATCAGGCCGGTGATAATCAGCGTGTCGATTTGCTTCCGTTTGAGGCGCGTGTCGATGTCGGTGGTCGGAAATACGCTGACCGACGTTTTTCTGACGAGCTGATGGTGAGCCGCGGGCCGGATCCCGGCGTGAATCTGCGAACTCGCGCTACCGTCGGCGAACACCGGATTGGCCGCGGGCGCCACATGCTGAACGTGGAACACTTCGATGCCGTCGGCGTCCGCGCGTTCGATCAGACGCAGCGTATTCGCGAGCGCCTTCGGGCCGTCGGGGATCGGCAGCTTGCCGTGGAAGTATTCGTTCTGGAAGTCGATTACGAGCAGTGCCGTTCGTGCCGCATCGAGCGTGCGGGGCGCGGCGGATCCGGCGAGCGTTCGAATGGTCGGATTTCGCATGGTGTCATCTCCTGTCGTCGGAATAGATGGTCATTGTTCGGAAAATCCGCCCAGACGAAAAGTGGCTCCCGCGACACGATGCGATGAAATTCGGCCAATCCACCATTGTTGCGAATCGATCTCGCGCCGCTTTCAGGACAGAAGCTGCTGGGACTGGAACTGTTTCCGGTATGCCGCGGGCGGAATGGAGAACGCCTGCGTAAAGTGTTGGCGGAACGTGACAGTCGACTTGAAGCCCGCGGTTTCGGCAACGACGTCGATCGAACAGTTGCCGGTTTCGAGCAGGCGCTGGGCCCGCTGGAGACGATGATTAAGCAGCCATCGAGTCAATGTCGTGCCGGTCTTCTTGCGAAAGTGCCGGGTGAAAGTGCGCACGCTCATGCTGGCATGGGCTGCGAGACTCTCGAGGTTGTGAGGCGCGTCGAGATGGGTGAGCGCCCACGTGAGGGTCGATGACAACGGATCGCGGTCGTCGGATTCCGGTAGCGGCTTTTCGATATATTGCGCCTGGCCGCCGTGTCGATGAGGCGCGACCACGAGCCGCCGTGCGACCTGATTCGCGATGTCGGCGCCGTGATCGCGACGCACGAGGTGCAGGCAGCAGTCGATTGCCGCCGCAGTTCCGGCGGAGGTCAGAATGTTGCCGTCCTCGATATAAAGCGCATCCCGATCGAGTTGCACCTGTGCGAACGCTGCTTCGAATTCTTCGGCCCACGCCCAATGCGTGGACGCTTTACGTCCGTCGAGTAAACCGGCGTGTGCGAGCACGAATGAGCCGAGGCACAACCCGACCATCCGGCTGCCTCGCGCGTGCGCCGCGCGCAGTGCGTCGAGCAACGCGCCCGAGGGACGCTCTTCCGTATTGCGCCAGGCCGGCATGATGACCGTGTCCGCGCTTGCGAGCACGGTGAGATCTTGCCGGACGTCAATATCGAAGCCGGACATCGTCGGTATCGGGCCGGGTTTTTCGGCGCAGAGAACGACTTCGTAGCGGGGCACGCCAAGCTTGAGCAGGTTGTCGCCGAATACGATAGAAGGTACGGACAGGTGAAATGCACTGACTCCGTGGAATGCGATGACCGCAATGGTGTGAGACACGCACCGTCCCCAAACGACAAATGATTGCTTTTGATCCTATCACAGCGTGTCTCTGAAACGGCTTATAGCCTGCCGTGAATACCCGGTAATTCAAGCGCGCGAATATATGCAATAAATAATCTGATTTTCAATGCTGCTATTTCAAACGTTTCACTTGCATACGGATATATCGAAGAAAGCCATTTCGATTTGAAGAAGAAAGAATTGAAATGAAATGAATGCCCGACGAGGTGCCGGCCGCCGAACCCCGCGTTTTCCCGGTTGCGCGGAATTTCTGTCCATGAAACACTCGCTGCCATCTGTCGTATCGGACTCGATTCCGATATATCGGACTGCGCATCGTTGAATATTTCCATCTTCCGATCGGGGACGCCAACAATGAGACTCGCCCAAGCCAGCGCAAGATTTCTCTGCCTGTCCGCTGTTGCCGCAGTGCTGGCGCTCGCCGCCTGCACGAAAGTCGACACACCCGCGCAGAGCGCGGGCGCGGGCGACTCGACGCTCAAACAGGTTTTGCAGCGCGGATCGCTACGCGTCGGCGACTGCCTGAGCTTTGCGCCGTTCGGTTTCTACGATCAGTCCGGCGCGCCCGACGGCTATGACGTCGATCTCGCGAAAGAACTCGCCAAGCAGATGGGCGTGAAGCTCGAAATGGTCAATACGACCAGCGCGAACCGCATTCCGAACCTGCAGACCAGCAAGGTCGACGTCGTGTTCTGCAATTTCACGCGAAACCTCGAACGCGCGAAGGAAATCTCGTTCACCAATCCGTATGTGGTGGCGAGCGAAGCGCTGCTCGTGAAGAAAAGCAGCGGCATCAAGTCGATCAAGGACATGTCGAATCGCACGATTGCCACCGTCAAAGGCTCGACGAACGGCGACGAAGTACGTTCTCTGAACATACAGGTCAAGATTCAGGAATACGACAGCTCGCAGGCGGCGATTCTCGCAGTCAAGCAAGGCCAGGCCGACGCGATGATCGAGGACAACAACTTCCTCGCGTATCAGGCGAAGCTCGACCCCGAGCTGACGGTAACCGACGAAGCACTCGTGCCGCTCGAATACAACGGCTTCGGTGTCAAGCAAGGCGATCAGGTGTGGCTCGATTATCTGAACCTGTTCCTGTTCCAGATCAACGCGTCGAAGCTGAACCAGCAGTTGTACAAGAAATGGTTCGGCGTCAATCCGCACTATCCGCTGAACCCGCAGTTCTAGGCCTTTTGCCGCTGCGGCGCACGGAGAAGCGATGAGCTACCAATGGATGACCCTCGCCGGTTACGCGAACGATTTCGTTCGCGCGGCGTGGCTGACGCTGCAGGTCACGCTGCTTGCGTTTGTGCTTTCGATCGCGCTCGGCCTTCTGACCGCGCTTGCGGGTTCGGCGCGCGTGATGGTGCTGCGCTGGATCGCGAGCATCTATATCGAGGCGATCCGCAATACGCCGGTGCTGCTGCAGATTTTTATCGTGTTCTTCGGTTTGCCAACGCTGGGCATCCGGCTCGATGCGTACACGGCGGGCGTGATCGCGCTCGGTGTGAATGTCGGTGCCTATCTTGCGGAAGTGTTTCGTGCGGGCATTCAGTCGGTGCCGCGCGGGCAACTCGAAGCGGCATCGATTCTTGGCATGCAGCGCTCGCAAATCTTCGTCGACGTCGTGTTGCCGCAAGCGGCGCGTGCCGTCTATCCGGCGATCGTCAACAACCTGATCCAGCTGCTGCTCGGCACATCGCTGCTGTCGGCGATCGCTCTGCCGGAGCTAAGCGGCACCGCGACGGTGATCAATTCGCGCACGTTGCTCTATGTGCAGACGTTCACCATTGCGCTTGTCATTTATCTGATCCTTAGCAATGCGCTTTCGTGGATTGCGGCGCAGATCGGTGCACGCGTGTTTCATCCGCCGCTCGAAATGAAAAAGCGCACGCGGCGGGCGTTTTTCTTCGCGCGCCAGGTGGACCGCACCTGAGCACCCGTGCAATCGCGTATTTGAGCATTCAGGCGCAAGAGACCGACCATGTCGAGCGAACTGCTATTGAACAGCCTGTCGATCCTGCTGCAAGGATTGTGGGCCACCTTGCTGCTATCGGTGGCGTCGATTATCGGCGGAACGCTGATCGGGCTGTTCGCCGCCGTGTTGCGCACCTTCGGGCCGCCCGGCACGCGCTATATCGCAAAGCTCTATACCGAGCTCTTTCGCGGCTCGCCGGTGCTGATCACGCTGCTTTTCATCTATTTCGGCGTGTCGTACTTCGGTTACGCGATCGACGTCTTCGCGGCGGGCGCGGTCGGCTTGAGCGTGTACCAGGGCGCCTATATTGCCGAGGTATTTCGCTCCGGTATCGAGGCGGTGCCGAAGGGGCAATGGGAAGTCTCGCAAATTCTCGGCCTGAGCAAGCTGCAGACGTTTTTTTCGGTGGTGCTGCCGCAAACCGGCCGCATCGTGCTGCCGCCGCTGATCGGTCAGTATCTGTCGCTGATCAAGGATACGTCGATTGTCAGCATGATCGGCATGTCGGAACTGATGCATGGCGGTCAGGCGATTGTCGACCGCGTAGGCAAGCCCGTCGAGATTTACGGGCTGGTCGCCGTGCTGTATTTCATCGTGTGCTTTCCGCTGTCGCAGTGGGTGCGCCGTCACGATCGGAGAAGGAGCGTGCTGTCATGACCACGAACGCGCAGGGCAGGCCGGCGATCAATCTGTCCGGCGTCAGCAAGTCGTTTGGCGCCACGCAGGTGCTGCGCGATGTGAATCTCGACGTGAAAGCCGGTGAGGTACTCGTGCTGATCGGCGCATCGGGTTCCGGCAAGAGCACGGTGCTGCGCATCATGAGCGGGCTCGAAACAGCCGATGCCGGTGAAGTGTGGGTCAACAACGTGCCGTTGCACGATGCGCGGCGCGCGAGGGAAATTCGTGGACATGTCGGCATGGTGTTTCAGCAGTTCAATCTGTTTCCGCATAAGAGTGCGCTCGGCAACGTTACGCTCGCGCTGATCAAGGCGCGCAAAATGAGTCCGGCCGATGCGCGCAGGCGCGCGATGGAAACGCTCGATCGCGTGGGCCTTGCCGATCGGGCGGAGCATTATCCGAGCCAGTTGTCGGGTGGCCAGCAACAGCGCGTCGCAATCGCGCGCGCGCTGGCGGTCGAGCCCGGCATCATGTTCTTCGACGAAGCGACCTCCGCGCTCGATCCCGAACTTGTCGGCGAGGTCACGGAAGTGATGCGCGGCCTCGCGCGCGACGGCATGACGATGGTCGTCGTCACGCATGAAATGGGCTTTGCGCGCAAGACCGCGGACCGCGTCGTGTTCATGGACAAAGGCGTGATCGCGGAGCAGGGCGTGCCCGAGCAGATGTTCGTCAACCCGGCCAACGAGCGCACGCGCCAGTTCCTGCATCGGGTGCTCGACCATTGAGAGCAAATCTGAACTCGAAGTCCGGACGCCGCGATGGCGGCGCACACGCGGCGCCCGCATCGTCCGGTGCTGCCGTGAGCGCATCTTCCAGCGAATCGACACGGGCGCGAGGTGTCGATCGCGTGGTTGCGTTGCTGAGGCAGTTGCATGACGCGAGGCGTCCGCTCACGATGCGTGAACTGATCGAATCGACCGGCGCACCGCGCTCGAGCGTCTACGAACTCGTGACGATCCTGACCGAGGCGGGCTGGCTTGAAACGCGGCCGGACGGCAGCGTGTTTTTCGGCCGCGAGATGCATTACTACGGCGCCGACTATGCGGTGCATAACGATCTGATCAGCCGCGCGCATCAAACCATTCTTTCGCTCGTGAAAGTTCACGACGAGACCGCGCAGCTCTGCATGCTCGAAGGCAACAAGTACACGGTGGTGCTGTCGGAAAACAGCGCGCGCCCGTTCAATATCAGCTCCGATATTGGCGTCAGGGTGCCGATTCCGTGGACCGCAACCGGCCGGCTGCTGCTCGCGCATCTGAGCGCCGCGGAAATTCGTGCACTGATTCCGGACGAAGATTTCGTACTCGACAACGGCACGCGCATCGTCTTCGACGATTTTCTGCATGATGTCGAGCGCGCAGCTCAACTGGGCTACTGTTGCACCGAAGGCTTGTCGCAGACGTTCCGCTGCTGCATGGCCGCGCCGATTCGCGACCGCATGGGCCATGCGGTGGCCGCGCTCTGCTTCATGACCGGACGCGACACGGACGCGGCCAAGCGTGCCGCAATGCTCGACGATCTGATTCGCTCGGCTAAAGCGTTGTCGCAAACGTACGCGCGATAAGGCTGGAAGCGAAAGCTGCTGCGAAGGCGCAGGAGTCTTTTCTTCGGTGCGGCAATGCAAAGTCCATGAGCCATCAATGTCAGCCCTGTCAAGGTTCCAGGCCGTCTGCATCGGTGCTTGCATCGGCGCCTGCTTTAGCGGCGATTGAAACGGCGTTACCGGCGTGACGCGTGCTTGCGGTTGAACCCGAGCCTGCGATGCGCGATTCCGCGATTTGCCATGCAAGCATGCCGGGCACGAAGATCACGAAATCGCGCACCCGTCGCGCACCGGCAAGCGCGAGACAGGTCGCCGGTTCAAGGCCGAGCATGCCGCCGATCAGCAGAAAGCCGCCTTCCTGCACGCCGAGTGCGGCCGGCACGAAGAACGCGGCGCTGGCGGCCACCTGAACCAGCGAATCGATGACGAACGCCTCTGCAAAGCTAACAGGCGTGTCGAAGAAGTAAAGCGCAAGCCAGATCTGAAGCGATGTGCCGATTGCCTGCAGCGGCTGCCAGACAAACAGATAGCGCAAGATGATGGCGCGTCGACGCCAGATGCCCTTGATCGTTTCGTCGATATCGGCGGATTTGCCGACTAACTGCGCGAGCTTGCCGCTCGCAATGCGATCGAGCGCGCGCATCATCCGTTCGAACGGACGCGCGTGCTGGATCGCAGCAAATATCGCGAACGCGGGCGCGATCAGCACGATGCCCCACGCAAGGTTGCCGACAGTGCGCAACGCGTCGGAGTGCACGTGCTCGAACAGATAGGCGATGCCGACTGCGGCAAATAGCAGCTGGCTGATGACGGTCAGTTGCATGTCGACGATCAGACTGGCTGCGCATGCCGACGTTGGAAAGCCGCTCTTAAGAAGCAGCCGGAACGCGATCAGATCGCCGCCGATTCGCGCCACGGGCAACAGGCCATTGATCGATTCGCGAATCCAGATCAGACCCAGCAATGTGCGGTAACGCGGCACCGGTGGATCGAGCATCAGCGTTTGCCATGCGCGCGCGTTCGCGAGCATATGCAGCACGTGCGCGAGTGCGGCGACGACAAGGCCGGCCGCCGCCGTGCGCACAAGCGACATCACCGCCTCGGGGTCGTCATTCGATACGAGCCACAAGGCAATCAGTAATCCCGCTGCGGCGGCGATGCGGCCAAAGTATCGCATCGCGCGGCCGCCCGGCATCGCGATGCGAAAGCGGCGGTGCAGCGGACCGCGCGGCCGCGGCGACGCACGGCCATCTGAATCGGTGCGCACCAGGCGGGGTAATCGCATCGTTCGCCTCGTGTGGTGGGTGAGACGCGCGCATCCGCTCGCGCGTTTTACGACTTGCGCTTGCGGATGAAACGCAATGCAAAGCGCGTGAGTGCCGGCATGGTCCGCGGGCGCAGCAGGCGTTCGTCGTAGCCGGAAAAGCGACGATCGTTTTCTTTCAGGCACAGCAGCATCAGTTCGCGCGCGCTGATATGCTCCGCCGACATCGATTGTGCACCCGTGACCGTGAAGTTGTTATCGACGCTCTGTTCGTTACCGTCCGCATCGAGCGAGCGTGCGAGGCCGATACGTTCCCAGCCGAGAAACACCCAGGCCGCAGCCACTTTCAGCTCGAAGCAAATGCGTTGCCGCACATTCAGATTGGCCCGGTGCCACGCGACCCAGTTCGCGAACAGCAGGATATGTCTGCATTCTTCCTGCATCACGGGTTCGAACGTATCGATCAGTTCGGGCGGGAAAAAACCGGAGCGCCGCGCCACCTCGAACAGTCCAAATGCGAAAAAGCTGTCGATGCATTCGCTGTAGCCCGTGACCAGATACGCCCATTCGGGGTCGCTCGGGTATGCGTACGGTATTTCGCGGGCGAGCTCAATACCGTATGCGCTTACCATGCGCGACAGCACTTCCTTATGGCGGCTTTCTTCCCATGCGTTGAGCGCGAGCGCCGCGCGCACCTCGGCATCTTCGACGGTACTCGCGTAAGCGGCCATGCGCAGCCGTGCCTTGCCTTCGGTCTGCACGGCGATGTCCCAGGTCGGCAGCGACGTCAGGCGTTCGAGCGTGGCCGCATCGAGTCGCGGCCAATCGAGTACGGCAGGGCGGTACGGATTGAAGGTCTCGCGAAACATGCGGCACATCTCGCGCTTGTGTGTGTTGCCGCCGGGCACGAGCGGGCCATCGATTGCGCTTCGCCATTGAACGGACCTGTGCGTCGCGGCCTCGAGTGCCGCCGCGTCGAGCGCGCCGCTTTGGCGCGGTGGACGAAATCCCGGCACCAGTTGCGCCGCATCGAACGGGTCGAGGACCGGATCGTCGAGAAGCTGAGGTTCCATGCTCGTGACCCCCTGCGTGAATGGATTGTCCGCAGTCACCCCAATCTCCAATAACCACCCGTGCGTGCCACATGATCCATGGTAGGACGGGTTTTGCATCTTGCACCACGAGCGTGCCGCGAGTCCGGCTCGCTTTGTGCGGTGTTTGCACTGCCGATTGCGTAATCAGACGAATCGCGGCACATTGCGTAACGTTCTTGCGAACAGATCATGTTGCGCGACGCCGTCAGCGGTCCGCTATCCGGCATTCGGCCATCAGCGCACATTCCGACACGTAGAGGGACTTCCACGAATGAATCGATCGGTTTATTGGGCGATGGCGCTGGCCGCAGGCGTCGTCGTCGCAAACAACTATTACAACCAGCCCTTGCTCGTCGATTTCGCGCATACGTTCAATGTGACCGAGCGCGCGGCCGGTTCCGCGTCGGTCGCCGCACAGACGGGCTATGCGCTTGGCCTGCTGCTCTTCGTTCCGCTTGGCGACATGATGCGGCGCACGACGCTGTTCACGGTCACGCTGCTCGCCGCGGCGCTGGCGCTGGTTGCTACCGCTTTTGCGCCGACGCTCGCATGGCTCGTCGTGGCGAGCTTCGTGACGAGCCTGACGAGCGTGACGCCGCAACTGCTGACGCCGCTGGCTGCGCAACTGGCCGGACCACAGCAGCGCGGCAGGGCTGTCGGCACGGTGATGTTCGGTTTGCTGTGCGGCATTCTGCTGTCGCGCACCGTGTCCGGCTTGCTGGCCGAATCGTACGGCTGGCGTGCGGTATACGGCATCGCCGCGGCGGCGATGGTCGGCGTCGTCCTCATGCTGCTCGCGATCGTGCCGCGCACCGAGCCGGCTTTCCCGGGCAGTTGGAAAAGCCTGATGGGCTCGCTCTGGACGCTGCTGCGCGAAGCGCCGCTGATCCGCCATACCTCGGCCATCGCCGCGCTGCAATTCGCCGCCTTCAGCGCGTTCTGGACCACGCTTGCGTTTCACCTGCATGCGATCGATGCGCGCTACGGCAGCGCGACGGCCGGTCTGTTCGGCCTTGTCGGCGTGGTCGGGGCGAGTGCGTCGACAGTGTCGGGAAAATGGACCGATCGTGGCGATGCGCGCGGCGTCGTGCTCGCCGGCAGCATGGCGATGGTTATCGCGTATGGCGTGTTCGCGCTGGTCGGCGGGTCGATTACGGGGCTCGTTGCCGGTGTGATCGTGCTCGACTTCGGCGTGCAGATCGGACACGTCGCGAACATGTCGCGCAATATGGGCATCAGCGCGGGTGCGATGAACCGAATCAATACGCTTTATATGACGATTCGTTTTGCGGGCGGCGCACTGGGTACCGCAGTGGGCACGTTCGCCTGGAGTGTCTGGGGCTGGGCCGGTGTCTGCGCGACAGGGCTCGCGTTCTCGTTCGCATCGGTGCTCGTGCAACTGATCGCCGATCGCAGCACGCGCCCGCTGCTGGCCGGGCGCGATGAAACGAAAGGGTGACCTCGCAAGGCGGTTACCGCGCTGCACATGGCGGGAAGACCTTACACGGACGCAGGTTTTCGGATCGGCATATGATGGCCGCTGGTCGCGGCCTGGCCGTATCAGGCCATCGCGTTATGCTCCGCCATTCGATGAGGTCGCATATGCAGAATACGGTGAAGACGGTGAAAATTCCCGGGCCCGATCATCCGATCACGGTAACGAAAAGCCCGTCGCATATCGTGGTTGTGGTGGCCGGCAAGGTGATTGCCGATACGAGAAACGCACTCGTGCTGCGCGAGGCGTCGTATCCGGAAGTGCTCTATATTCCGCGCGAAGATGCGGATATGGCGCAACTCGAGCGCACTTCGCATGCAACCTATTGCCCGTACAAGGGCGAATGCACTTACTACAGTATTACCGCCGGCGGCGACCGGTCGCTCAATGCGGTCTGGACATACGAAAATCCTTACGACGCGGTGAGCGCGATCAAAGGTCATCTCGCGTTCTATCCGGACCGTGTCGACGCGATACAGATCCAGCCGGGCTGATCTTCCGGCATTTCGGCGAGCGTCCGCTTAAGGTCTTCAAAGGCGCGTGATCGCGCGCCGTACGTGCGGTGTTTCCGGGCGGGTATCGAATTTGCTTTCGAAAAGAAAGCTTGGCTGGGCGCTTAGGGCAACTGCCTTATAAGCTCAATGTCCGCTTTCCGATACCCGAACGGAGCCTTCGATGACGCTGGTCGTTTATCTCGTGGGATGGCTGATTCTGATTGCCGGCATCGCATGGGCGCTCGTCACCCTGCATGTGTCGCAGCACACGGTCGCGATCGTTGCGGTGATCATGGCAGGCATCGCGGTGATTACCGCGGCGAAGAGGATTCGCGGCCGCGACCGCTAGGCGTTGACGACAGGCACCTTTTCAGTACTTCATCAAGCGCTTCAGTCCGGCTTGGGCGACGGTAGCGCTCGCGCGAACGCGGCCGGCAACCACGGCTGCCAGACGCGCATCATCTCCGTCCAGAACATCAGTGGACCGGCGAATGCAAATAGACCCGGCTGCAGCAGCGATCGTGCGGCAGCGTCGAACGACGGGGTGGCGGTGATATGAATCGTCACGACCTCGCCGTTTTTTTCGGGCAGGTCGCGCCGGGTCAGTTCCACATCGATCGTCGGAAAGTGCGCGGTCAGCTTCGTGTGATCCATCGGTCAATCTCCATCGAATGTGCGGTCACGTTCATGAAACGTGTCGTATTCGTTGCACGCTGCTTGTCAGTCTAGCGCGATGCAAAGGGCGCCGCCAGCGCGCGACCGTGGCATGGCTAGCGGGAATAACTGCCGGCGCGGGATTGTTTTGTTGTCGATGCGGCTGCGTCGAATGCGTCGCTCTTTGCTTGTGCATCGCATTCCGTCTATTTCGGAAACGCGAACTTCCTATTAAAGATCCGTCCATGACCAACAACATCGACCGGCCAGGGCTGCCTGCCGCAAGCGAGCGCGTATCGCCGGGGCTCGTACTGCTGCTCGCTTTTGCATGCGGCCTGACCGCCGGCAATATCTACTATGCACAGCCTCTCGCCGGATTGATCGGCACCTCGCTCGACGTCGCAAAGGGCGCGACCGGTTTTATCGTGACGATGACCCAGATCGGCACCGGTGTCGGCATGTTGTTCGTCGTTCCGCTCGGCGATCTGATCGAAAGCCGGCGCCTTGCGCTGACGTTGTTGGGCTTTGCGGCGCTCGGGCTTCTCGGCGCCGCGTTGTCGCAGCATGCTGCAGTGTTTCTGGTTGCTGCGTGCCTGGTTGGATTGGGCAGTGTCGCGGTCCACGTGCTTGTGCCCTATGCGGCGCATCTTGCGCCCGAGCGCATACGCGGGCGCGTGGTCGGCAATGTGACGAGCGGGGTGCTGCTCGGCATCATGCTGGCGCGCCCCGCGTCAAGCTTCGTTACGCAGGTCTCGTCGTCGTGGCATGCCATTTTCTTTCTGTCGGCGGCGCTGATGGCCGCCCTGATGGTGCTGCTTGCGATCGTGCTGCCGCCGCGCGAGCCGCTGTCGAAGCTGCGCTATGTCGAACTGCTGGCGTCGATGTGGCATTTGTTGCTGACGCAACGGGTCGTCAGGCGCCGCTCGTTCTATACCGGTTGCCTCGGGGCGGCGTTCAGCCTTTTCTGGACAACCACGCCGTTGCTGCTCGCGGGGCCTGCGTTCAGGCTTTCGCAAGGCGGTATCGCGTGGTTCGCGCTGGTGGGCGTGTCGGGCGCGATTGCCGCGACTGTATCGGGCAGTCTCGCAGATCGTGGCTGGACACGGCCTGCCACCGCGATTGCATTGCTGGCCGTGATCGTCGCCTTGCTGCTTGCGCGTATGGTGCCGCCGGGCGCGCCGCTGTCGCTGACGTGGCTCGTCGTCGCCGGTATCGTGCTCGACTTCGGCGTGTCGTCGAATATGTCGCTTGGGCAGCGCGCGATTTTTTCGTTGGGGCCGCAATTCAGATCGCGGGTCAACGGCATCTATATGACGACGTTTTTTGCGGGCAGTGCGCTCGGTTCCGCGTTGGGCGGCTGGTCGTATGCACAGGGCGGCTGGCCGCTGACGTCGCTCGTCGGCCTTGTTTTTCCGGTGGCGGCGCTAGTCTATTTCGTGACCGATCGTGAACACTTCGTGAAGCGCGAATCGCCGGCCGCGTAATTGCGCACCGCGGACGCATCGCGATTCACACGAGGTTGCCGTGCAGCGCTTCGCGTGCCGACGCGAGAATTTCGTCGGACAGCGGATCGTCGCTGACCGCGCGTGCGAGCGTCAGCGCGCCGATCAGCATCGACAGCCGTGCGATCGCGCGCTGCCGGACCTTCTTCGAGCGGCGCATGCTCGAGAACGAAATCAGCACGTCGATCATCGAGCGCAGACCGCGAAGGTAGACGCTGCGAATCGGCTTGTCGACGCTCTCGCGGCCGACGTCGGCCGCGAGCCCCGCGGCCGCGCAGGAGAGCCCCGGCCGATCGCGTTGCGCAGGGCTCAGATAATGCTTCGCAAGCGCATCGACAAGCGCCTGTTCGTCGGCATCGGCCCTGGTTAACGAACGCCACCGCGAAACCGATTCTTCGAACGCATGCGCGCAGGCGATGGCAGCCAGTTCGTCCTTCGATTCGAAATGGCCATAGAACCCGCCGTGCGTGAGGCCCGCGGCCCCCATGATGTCGGCCACCGACACGCCGTTGAGTCCATGCTCCTTGAACAGACGCGCGGATGCCGCTTCGATGACGGCACGGTTCTTATCGGCTTGTTCGCGGGATACGCGCGGCATGGGGATTTCTCCAGAAAGGGTGCGCAGAGCATAACTCAGACTGTGCGGGCGCGTATGCGACAACTACGTATATTGAGCGAGACCGTTACCGAACGACCAGTTTTCCTTCGCAACTTCGACAAGACTGACAAACAGGTCTTCGCGCCTGAGGCCGATACGCGCATGCAACCCGTCCGCGAGCGCTTTGTAGAACGTACGCTTCTTGTCGACGTCGCGCCCCGCGTTGAGCGTGATCTGCACGATCACGCATTGGGCGGACCGTTCGATGCCCAGATAGGTCGGGTCGGCCACGAAATCGCCCGGCTTGTGTTCGCTGACCACCATGAAGCGGTCGTTGGCCGGCACGTTCAGCGTGGTAGTCATCGCTTTGTAGACTTCTTCGGTAATGGCGCTGCGATATTCCGGAGATTGCCCTTCGGCAAGGTCGATGCGTACGAGCGGCATGATGAATTCCTTGATGTGAGTGGCGCCTTGCACCCGCAAGACACAGGCTGCGGTTCACATCATAGATTACGAACATAATTTATACAATAAATGTCGAGTGTAATTTATTGAAGGGAGCGCCGGCGCGTGTTTATCTCGTCGCGTGCCTTGCCGAGAATTTCAAGCGAGCGCCGGCGCGCGTCGAGATCGTAGATAAACGAAAGCGCCATGACTTCATCTGCGCCGGTCTCTTCGATCAGGGCGAGCAGTTTCTGCTCGACTTGCCGAGGGCCGCCCGTGATGGCCGCGCGCAGGGCGGCATCGAGTCGCGAACGCTCGTCGCCGGTCGGCAGCGCGTCGAAATCGGATATGGGCGGTTGCAACTGCACGAACGGCGTGCCGCGCATGCGGCGCAGCGAAAGTTGCTGCATCGAAGAAAACAGATACCGCGCTTCCTCGTCGGTTGGCGCCGCGGTTACGACGCCGGCCACGATCACATACGGTTTGTCGAGCACGGCTGACGGCTCGAACGCGGACCGGTATGCCGCAATCGCCGCGTCGCGTGCATCGGGGCCGATATGCGTGGCGAACGCAAGCGGCAGACCCAGTCGCGCGCCTTGCTGCGCGGAATACGGCGACGACGCGAGCACCCAGATCGGCACGTCGAGTCCGGCGCCGGGAACGGCGCGTACCTTGCTTCCCGGCTCGGGCTCGCGAAAGAACGATTGCAGCTCGCGCAGATCGTCGGGAAAGCGATCGCGTGCTTCCTGAGTCGAGCGCAACACCTTTGCAACTTCGTCGGCGCTGCCCGATGCGCGGCCGACACCGAGGTCGATGCGGCCAGGGTACAGCGATTCGAGCGTGCCGAACTGTTCGGCGATCACAAACGGCGTGTGATTGGGCAGCATGATGCCGCCCGAGCCGACGCGTATCGTCGATGTAAGCCCGGCGATATGTCCGATCACCACCGAAGTCGCCGCGCTCGCCACCGTTTGAACACCGTGATGCTCGGCCACCCAATAGCGCGCAAAGCCGAGCGTTTCTGCGAGGCGCGCCATATCGACTGTCTGCCGCAGCGCGTGAGCCGCCGTCTCGCCCGAGCGGATCGGCGCAAAATCGAGGACCGAGAAGGGGAGGGGATTGGGCATCGCGTGTCTCCACAGAGTCGCTTCGGATTATTTGATCCGAAAGACTGTAGCTGCCATGTCCAGCCGGAGCGTGCGCGTGTGCGAACTGGCCGTGCGGCGAGGCGAATCGAAGAGCGGCGGACATCGCTGCGGTGAACAGCGGTCCGGCACGGGGCCGATACATTCGGATACAAATCGGCTATGTTGCGACACCTGGCGACATCCGATGGCGCGCGCGCCATGCGAAACTGCGATCGACCCATGGAGTCCGAAATGACGACAGCTGCTTACCGCTGCAATTGCAGCCCGCGCCAGCGTAGCGGCGCATTAATGACGCCGGCTTTCAAACAAGGCGATCTCCGTATAATCAGCGGTGGCGACGACCTTGCGCTCCGCCCTTTCAATCCGCGCGTGGCGGAGCGTTTTTTCCGCCGTCATTGCGGCGTCGATCCGTTTCATCGAACGCGGATGGGCCAGGGTTTATGGCGCGCCAATATCGCCTGTCTGTACGGAGTAGATTCTTATGCGCGTGATGCGACCGTCAGTGACAGTGCCAGTTTCAGCGTGGCCGGTGACGCATGAAACGCCTGTTGCGGTTTTCCGCGTCGCTGTGCCTTATCTTCAGCTTGACGCTGGCCGAACTGGCTCGCCCTTTGAACTGCGCGTGTGCCTGCTCCGAAACGGAGACGACGCGGCGCAACCGGAAAGGGGCGGCTAGATGGAAAAAGTCGAGCACGTGCTGATCGTCGACGATGACCGTGAGATTCGCGAACTGATTGGCAGCTATTTGCAGAAAAACGGCGTCAGGACCACGCGGGCTTCGGGCGGCCGCGAAATGTGGGTCGCGCTCGCGGACGAGCCGCCGGACATCATCGTGCTGGATGTGACGTTGCCCGGAGAAAACGGGCTTGATCTGTGCCGCAGCCTGCGGGCCGGGCAGTGGCGCACGATCCCGATCCTGATGCTGACCGCGCTCGGCGATGAAACGGATCGCGTGGTCGGTCTCGAAGTCGGTGCGGACGATTATCTCGTGAAGCCGTTTGCGGTTCGCGAACTGCTCGCGCGTATTCGGGCCATTTTGCGCCGCACACGGATGGCCCCGCCGGGCTTCGAGCATAGAGAGTCGCCGCAGTTCCTTGTGTTCGGCGACTGGAAGCTCGATACGATCGGCCGCCATCTGCTCGATAGCGAAGGCACGATGGTCGCGCTAAGCGGTGCTGAATATCGATTGTTGCGCGTGTTCGTCGACCATCCGCAGCGCGTACTGACGCGCGATCAGTTGCTCACGTTCACACAGGGCCGGCAGACCGAGCCGTTCGACAGGTCGATCGACCTGCTCGTGAGCCGCCTTCGTCAGCGGCTCAAGGACGGGGCGAAAGACCCGCGCTACATCAAGACACTGCGCAATGAAGGCTATGTGTTCTCGGCTGCGGTGACGCCGCAGGAAGGCAATCAGTGAACCTGTCGAGTCTGTTCAGAGGGCCGCGCACGCTGTTCGTGCGCCTGACGCTGATCTTTTTCGCGGGCCTTGTCGTCGCCCAGCTTCTTGCGTTCTGGGCAACGGTGTCCGAGCGCAATGACGCGCAGACCTCGTTGATGATCGACAACTTCGAGCGAGAAGTGTCGACCGCGGTCGCGTTGCTCGATCGCGTGCCCGCTGCCGAGCGCCCGGAATGGTTGCCGCGGCTTGCGCGCCGTAACTACAGCTTCGTGCTCGGGCCTGGCGTCGGCGGCGCGCCGCCCAATGCGAAGCTTTCCGAAGAGATCGGCGCGGCAATCGAACGCGGCATCGGGCGGCGCTTTACGATCGCGGTCAACGAGGTGCCCGACACGAAGGAACACCTGCAGGCGCATCTGCAATTGAGCGACGGTGCGCCGCTGACCATCGATATCCGTCCTGTCGCGTGGATGCCGTTGTCGTACTGGCTGCTCGTCGTGCTCGCGCTCGAGCTTCTTGTGATCGGCATTTGCGCGTGGTTCGCGCTGAGTCTCGCGACGCGCCCGCTCGACCAGCTCGCGAGGGCGGCCGAGACGCTGGGCCCGGACATGACCGCCACGCGTCTTGCGGAAGACGGACCGGCCGAAGTCGCGCGCGCCGCCAAGGCGTTCAATGCGATGCAGGAACGGATCCGCCGGTACATGAAAGAGCGCATTCAGATTCTCGCGGCGATTTCGCACGACTTGCAGACGCCGATTACGCGCATGCGTATCCGCACCGATCTGCTCGACGACGAAGCGGAGCGGATCAAATTCCAGCAGGATCTCGAGGAAATGGAGACGCTCGTGCGCGAAGGCGTCGCTTATGGTCGGACGCTGCACGGCGCGGCCGAAGTGCCGCGCCGTATCGACCCCGATGCGCTGCTCGAAAGCCTCGTGTCCGACTATGAAGATGCGGGGGCGAAAGTGACGCTGTCGGGCTCGATCGGCGTGCCGATCGTGACGCGTCCGGTTGCGTTGCGCCGTATTCTCGCGAACCTGCTCGATAACGCGGTCAAGTTTTCTGGCGCGGGGGAGTTGAGAACCGATATGTCGAACGACAGGCAGATTTCGATCAGCGTGCTCGATCGCGGACCCGGTATCTCGCACGATCAACTCGAAGCGGTGTTCCAGCCGTTTTACCGCGGCGACGCGTCGGGGCATCGGCGCACCGGCGGCAGCGGACTCGGGCTCGCCATTGCGAAACAACTCGCACTGGCAATGAATGCGACGCTGGAATTGAAGAACCGTGCAGGCGGCGGGCTCGAAGCGCGGCTGGTGCTCGAAAAGCCCTTCTAGAAGCGATTGTCCTGTGGCGGGGTCGAGCCGTAAGCCCTGACTGCGATGGCTTCAGTGTGGCCGTGCCATGCGGCTCACACCGGGCGAGCGGCGCTCATCAACTGCCGAAGTAGATATTGCAGAAGCTGGTCGGACCGACACACGAGGTCGTCGCCCCTGAGTGCATCATCGGCTTGCCGGATTGCGACGAACCGTAGCTGGGCGTGCCGCCGACAGCGTCATTCGTCATTTGCGCGGAATCGGCCGCACGTGCCGCATTCGTTGCGCCGTTCCGGGCCGCGATCTTTGCTTCGGCAAGCTGAATGTCCTGCGGGTAGGTCGCGTCGGCCGCGGTTTGCGGATTGTAGCCGGCCTGTTCGAGCTGCACGAGTTCGGCGCGCACCTGCGCGCGGGTCAGCCCGTGATCGGCGCTTTGCGCAAAGCTCAGTACAGGAGCGGTAAGCGCAGCAGCCGTGACCAGAAGAGTGGCGATCGTTTTCATGATGGTGTCCAGTGTCAAGCGAGTCGTTAAGGCGCGGCGCGGGTGTCGTGCCGCAGATTCAAGCCGGTGCGGGCGCGATTCGATCAGCTGCCGGCGTACACATTGCAGAAGCTGTTCGGGCCAACGCAGTTCGACGAACCCATCGGCGTCATGGCGACGCGCTGACCCGACTGGCTCGTGCCCGCGGCGACGCCGCCAACGCTACCGTTGCGTTGCTGCATTTGCGCGACCTGTTGCGCGAAGATCGGGCTCACGTCCGGATACGACGCCTCGGTAACGAAGCGCGAACCGTTGTTCTCGGCCTGGATCAGTTCGGCGCGCACTTCAGCACGCGTCTTTTCGCCGGCCGATGCGCTGTTGACAATGCCGAACGACGTAAGAGCTACGAGGGAAAGGCCGATAAGCGTTTTCGTGTTCATTTGGATATCCTAAATAGAGTGAAAAGAAGTTTCCGGTTCATCTGGGCAAACATTGCTGCTTCGCGTTTTATTCCGGTTATTCCCGTGCACCCGCCGTGTTTGTCGCTGGATGCTACGAGTTGCAAAACACCGTATCGTCTGAATTTATTCCCGACTGTGTTCGCGAGCTTGACTGCGTGCTACATAGTGACGAACAGGACCAAACCTTTCTTTATTCCAACTTTTTTTCGGCGAAACGCATTTGAAGCGGAGAAAGGCGCCCAGAGGGACGTGAAGCGGGGCAAAAGCGGGCGCCGCGCGCGCCTGTCGGCCGATTCCGGCTGATTCGGCCAACGGGCGCAAGACTGCTTTCAAATCGGGGTTGCCAGGGCAGGGCAGGCCCGCCTGCCGGGGCGGCCGGCCTATGAGGAAGGAGCCGCCGGGTGCTGCAACAGCGCCCGCACGCGTTGCTGGAGATTGGGCGCATGCAGCAGATGCGCCGGTTTCACCAGATGCCGGACTTCGACCATCAGCCGGTGAACGTCAGGGTCGACCGCGGCAAGCTTCATGACCCCCACCTGATATTCGCTTCGTTGCTGCATGTCGGCCGGCCGTTCGCCCTTTGTTTGCGGATAAGCGAGATCGAGCGCGGTCGTTCCCGACCACGGCGCTTTCACGAGTTCTTCCATCTCTTTCAGATATGCCGGTCCGATCGATTCGAGCGAGTCGGAATTGCCCTCTGCCTTGGCGAGCAGGCGATGCAGTATGACCGCCTCTGTTGCGGCAACCGTCATGCCCTGGCCGAACACGGGATTCGTACTGCAGACGGCATCGCCGAGCGGCAGCAAGCCGGCCGGAAAGCCGGCGACATCGGCGAAATGCCGCCAGCGGCTCTGCGCATAGCCGAAGCGCACGATCGGCGCTTCGCGACGGCCTCGGCGCAAAGCGGTGCCGATGGCCTCGCTGGGCAGGCTGTCGGCGAATGCGAGGTAGGCGTTGTCTTCGGTGGGCGGCACGTCGCCGAGGCGGCCGGCCAGCACCGCGTCCCATAGACCGTTCTCGCGTTTCACGAGGAAGCCGGCGCGGCCGTGTTCCGGCGCCTCGCCGTGCACCCACGCCTGTTTGAAGTCCGGTTCCGCGCCGGCCGGAAACGAGTAGACCGTCGTGCCGTAAGTCAGATCGGCGCTGACCGCGGTTTCCGCGGGCGTCGGGCGGCCCGTCGCCTTGAGGAAATCGAGCGTCGGCACGCCGCGGCCGCTTGCATCGATAACGAGTGTCGAGTTCAGTTCGTCGTGTTTGCCTTCGCGCGATTCGAAGCGTACGCCGGCCGCCCGATTGTTCTCGTCCGCAACGATGCCGATGACGCGGCTCAGTTCGCGCAGCTGGACGTTTTCGCGTTTGCGCAACTGTTCGCGAAGCACCGCTTCGAGCAGCGGCCTCGACAATTGCCAGGTGTAAATGTTCAGTTCGCGGCGCGGCAATTTCGGCGCGCCGGCCAGTTCGAAGTGCGCATCGGCGCCCACATCCGCCCTTTGCGCGCCAACGGCGACAAGCTGCGTAAGAAACCCCGGAAACAGTTCGGCAAGCGCCGCTGCGCCACCCGACAACAGAACATGTAGATGCCGGGTCTGGGCGGCGCCAGGCCTCGGGCGCGCGTCGGCGGGCAACTCGTCGCGCTCGAGCACGACGACCTGGCCGAAGTGGTTGGCCAGCGCGGCGGCGGCGGCGAGGCCGCCGATACCGGCGCCGATCACGATCGCGCGTTGTTCTGCAAAGCGTTTGTTCATGCAGGCTCCGTCATTGAATAGCCGACCGGCGGTACGATGGACCGATCTGCCGAACCAGTAACACCTGGCGCGAGGCGCTTATTCCGCGGCGCGTTTAACGGTATACGGTACGCCATCCTATATATTGGCGGCCGCACCTTTGCATGAGCCGGTGAACGGTTGCCGTCGATGACGATCCGATAGCTCGGATAGAATGGTTTCCTTACATCGTGATTGTGATGCCGTTGGGGTCGGGTAGGAGCACGAGCGAAAATGGAAGGTATCTGGAAGTTTCAACTGAGGGTGAGCGTTTCGGCGTCCCTTGCCGCGGCGCTGCGCGGCGACCCTTCGTGCGCGGCGCATGCCGCGCTTCATGATGTGCTGAAGCGGCACGGTGCGTCGATGATGTGTCAGTACGACGCATTTGCCGAATATGTCGAGGAAGCGCAGCGTTTCGGTCCCGAAAAGTACCCGCTCTACGAGTGGACGCGCGACACGATCGAAAATCCGGAAAAGAAAGCGAAATACCTCGAAACTTTTACCGTCTATGTCGGCGACGAAGCGATCTACGACCAGCAGGTTGCCGATTCGCTGGAGGCGCAACTATCGGGGCTCGTCGATCGCGAAGCAATCAGAAGCATCGCGCGGTTCGACACGAATCCGGCCAACAATCCCCAACCGCCCTCGGCCGGGCGCTGACCGGCGGCATTTCTCAAGCCGTGCAACAATCCTCACGCGCGTGCCGGGCGCCCGAGCCTGCGCGGCTGGAAAGGCATGCGCGTTCGGCGAAATCCCCCTGAATTCCGGAGAAACAGAAGATGAAAGCTGTCGGTTACTACGACCCCCTCGCGATTTCGGATCCGAAGGCGCTGATCGATATCGACTTGCCCGAGCCGAAAGCGGGCGAGCGCGATCTGATCGTCGAGGTACGCGCGGTATCGGTGAATCCGGTCGACACGAAAGTGCGCAAGAGCCGCAAGGCCGAAGGCAACGTGCCGGTCGTGCTCGGCTGGGATGCGGCAGGCGTCGTGCGCAGTGTCGGTTCGAAGGTGACGCTGTTCAAGCCCGGCGATCGCGTCTGGTACGCGGGTACGCTCATGCGGCCGGGCACGAACAGCGAACTGCATGCGGTCGACGAGCGTATTGTCGGGCGCATGCCGGACAGTATCGATTTCGCGGCCGCCGCATCGCTGCCGCTGACCGCGGTTACCGCCTGGGAAATGCTGTTCGACCGGTTGCGCGTGCCGACGCTTGCCGACGCGGGTGCCGGCGGCGCGCTGCTGATTATCGGCGCGGCGGGCGGCGTGGGCTCGATCATGGTGCAGCTCGCGCGCAAACTCACGGGCCTTACCGTCATCGGCACTGCTTCGCGCCCCGAAACGCAGCGATGGGTGAAGGACCTCGGCGCGCATCACGTAATCGATCATGCGAAGCCGCTTGCCGCCGAGCTGGCCCGCGTCGGCGTGCACGAGGCGAAATACGTCGCGTCGCTCACGCATACGGACCAGCACTTCGCGCAGATCGTCGAGGCGCTCGCCCCGCAAGGCCATTTCGGCCTGATCGACGATCCGGAGATGATCGACGTGCGGCTGCTCAAGCGCAAGAGTGCGTCGCTGCATTGGGAGCTCATGTACACGCGGTCGATCTTCGACACGCCCGACGTAATCCGCCAGCACGAGATTCTGAACAAGGTGGCCGAGATGGTCGATAGCGGCATGCTGAAAACGACCACCGGCGAGCATTTCGGCAAGATCAACGCCGAGAATCTGCGGCGTGCGCATCAATTGCTCGAAAGCCATCGTGCAAAGGGCAAGATCGTGCTCGAAGGCTTTGGGCAGTAACGCGCCTGTCATATTCAATTCCCGCTTCGTTGCATATGCAACGAAGCGGCGTAACCGGTATGCGCCGGATCAACGCGTTGCCGTCGCGATGAAGCGGATTCCTTCGTTGATCGTGCATCGATACGAGCCGCGCGAGGTTGCGGTGTCGGCGCCGTTTGCGGCAAACGCGGTATCGATGGTGACGGTGTTGTCCGGCGTCACGTGGTAGCGCACGTATTCGGTGGCCGGATGATTTTTCGGGTCGAGCGTTCGGTGTTCGTCGATAAACGCGATAAACCGTCCGTCCGGAATCAGAAACGAATTGATGCTTACGCCGCCGCGAATCGCCGGGCCGGGCTTGCCGCCTTCGGTCGACGTGCAGCGGCTCATATCGAGCCGCACGTTCACGACACTGTGGCCGTCCATCAGCGTCTGCTCGAGCGCCGCGTAATTGGCGAGCGCGCCGTCGGCGGGGGCGGCGCTGGCGTTCTGGCCGAATGCCGCGGCCAGCGCCACGATCAGCGCAGTACCTGCGATGCGTGCGCGTGCTGCGGATCGATTGTTGTTCAGATTTCGTCGTGCAGCCGTTTGACGACCGTTCATCGTTACGTCCTCGCGAGAGAGTGAAGTGAGTCGAACTGTAGAGTCGAACTGTGGGGTCGAACTGTGGGGTCGAACTGCGCGTTCGACTTCGTTGAACACCCGTACCCGCAGGTTTATTCCTACCCGACCGCATGCCGCGGAACGCGCAACCATCGCATGAACAGCCTATACGCGAGTATGCGTTGCGTATGCAGATGAACGACTGCACGAGACTCACCGACAATGGTCGACTTCGCAGAGGATGTCTAAGCTTGGTTCATCGGGCGTGCCGATCGGTCCGTTTATAGGCCCGCCGGATTCGGGAGCTGTCATGAATGTCTTGCATCATTGGATTTATGTCGGAAGCAACGCGTATGACGAGTACACGTTCGTGCCGTGGCTCAACAAGAATGTCTACCGGCGCACCGTCGCGCTAAGCGAGATCTGCATTCAGTAAAGCGGTGACGGCGGGTTTGCCGGCGCTTGCGCATGGCGCGCAGCGCACGCGGGGCTGCCGGAGCTCGTCGATTGCGATCGCTGGCTGGTGCGGCGTCGCGGCGTCGAGCCGCCTCACTCCCGGCTGCAAATGCGCTACGCTTCCAATAGACTGTGCGCTGCGCGAGGGGCCTGCGGCATATGGCGCCGCGCATCGCATGGCCGATCAAACGTGCCTGGCGCCTTTTCTGTCATAACTATCCAATCAAAGCGGGGGACGCATTGCAAACGGTGATCCATTTCCGGCTATCGGCCGGCGTCGCGGTGCTTGCGCTGACGCTGTTTCTGCATGCGAGCAGCGCGGTTGCGCAACAGACGCCGGACACGTCCGCCATGCCGTTCCATAGCGACGACCCGGCGGCCGTGCGCGCGGCGCTCGCCGACAAGCCGGAAGACGGCGGCAAGCGTACGCTGCGCAGCCGTCTGCACGATCTCGTTGCCGCGATTCCGCACGGCGCGGCGGCGCATGGCGCGGCCGCGTCGAGCGCCGACCCCGCACAGCGCCGTTTCGTATTCGTCGTGGACGCGCCGCTCGGCATTCTTTACCGGGCGAAGACGCGTTTGCTGACGGTGGACGTACCGCTCGCCGACGACGACCGGCCCGGCTACATTGTGCTGAAGAAAACAGTCACGGGGAAAAGCGGTCGGCGCCTCGTCATCGCGCCCGACGCGAAAGCAAAAGGCTACGTGCAGCACATCGACCGCATCGACCTGGCGACGTCGGGCAAGCGGACCACCGCGCACGGCCGGCTGCGACTTTCGCAAACGGCGTTCAATGCGGCGAACGGCGATTTCGCCGTGGCTATACGGTGCCACCTCGTGCCGCCGTATATGACCGACGTGCACGCGCATCAGGATCCGACCGACGAGGAACCGACCGACATCACCACGCGCATCTCGACCTTGCATGCAGAGGTCGATGAAGTGTGGCTGATCGACGTCAGCGACGGCACCGTGCTCACCACGAAGCTTAGTCTGACGAAGTAGAAGGGGGCTAACGCACCGCGAGCTTCTCGACGAGAAAGTCGACGAGCGCGCGCACGCGCGAGGACAGATGCCGCGCGTGCGGGTACAGCAGGATGAACGGCCGCGAGCGCCCGCCCTTATCTTTGAGCACTTCGACGAGCCGTCCCGCGCGCAAATCGTCTTCGACGACGAACCGGTACGTCTGAAACAGCCCCGCATCGTGGCGCGCGAGTGTCGTGCCGGCCAGCACATCGCCCGATGCGCCGTAGCCGCCGTGCGGTACGAGTTCGAGCTCTTCGCCGTTGTCGTTGAAAATCCACGGCACCGGGCGGCCGCTGCTCGGCAGCTCGAACGCGATGCAGTCGTGCCTCTGCAGTTCGTCGATCGATTGCGGCGTGCCTGCGCGTTTCAGATATGCGGGCGAAGCGACGATCACGAGTTCCGCGTCTTCGAGCTTGCGCGCGATCAGGCTCGAATCGACGGGCGCGCGGCCGCGAATCGCGAGGTCGAACGCTTCGTCGGCGAAGTCGATGTTGCGATTGGACAGGTGCGATTCGACCTGCACATCCGGAAAGCGCTCGCGAAACTCGGCGAGGATCGGCAGTACGCGGTAATGGCCATACGGCGTCGGCATGCTGATGCGCAACAGGCCGCTCGGGGTCGTCTGCTGGCCGGTCACTTCGCGCTCGGCGTCGACGAGCTGACTCAGCGCGGACCGGCACTGTTCGAAGTAGTGGCGGCCTGCGTCGGTCAAGCGGATCTGCCGCGTCGTGCGCACGAAAAGCCGCACGCCGAGCCGTTCCTCGAGCCGTGCGATCGAACGGCTGACAGCCGCCGGCGTGACGCTCGCGGCCGTCGCGGCGAGCGTGAAGCTGCCCAGTTCGGCGGCAAGGCAAAAGAGTTCGATGCTGCCCAGCAGGAGGTCGTCGAATTGTCGTTGCATGAAGAGTGGGCTGTGGGACGAGGACGCTTTGCACACCGGGTAGCCGAGCTTACCACTTGCCCGCCGTCGCGCCGCTGGCGGCCGCGAACGCCGCGCCAGTCGTGAATCGCGCGTCGGCCGGACACCGTGCTGCGTCGACGATATCGTGCATTGCGCCGATGGCCGCGGATCGAGCCGATGCGTTGACGCGCGGCCACCCGGCTCACGACGCAAACTGGAATTGCTCGAACGCGTGCAGCCTGCTTTCGATCGCGGCCTTCAGCGGCTGCCGCCTGCGCGCGCCGATCCAGTTCCATTGCTGGATCTGCAGCGCGCGGCGCTCGCGGTCGGCTTTCAGGTCGATCGCCGCGACGATCTCGTCGTCGACGAGCACGGGCAGCGCAAAGTAGCCGTACACGCGCTTTTCTTTCGGCACATACGCTTCGAAGCGGTGGTCGTAGCCAAATAACAGATTGAGCCGCTTGCGCTGGATGATCAGCGGATCGAACGGCGACAGGATATGCACGCCTTCCACGTGCGCGGGAATCCCGGCCAGCGTTTGCGGCGTCGCCCAATGCTCGAGCTTGCCTGCGCCTTCTATCGCGACGGGCACGAGCAGCCCGTCGCGCACGCGCAAATCAATGGCCGCGCGCACGAGCGGCTTGCGCTTCGCGTTCAGATGACAGACGGAGTCGAGGCTCACGACGCCTTGCGAGCGCAGCGCGCGCTCGAGCAGATAATCGGTGGTCTCCTTTTCCGTCGCGCGCCTCGGCGGCCGTTCCCAATTGAAATGCCGCTCCATCAGCTCGTAGGTTTTCAGCATGCCCGAGCGCTCGCTGATGGTCAGCTTGCCCGTATAGAACGCGAGTTGCAGCGCGCGCTTCGAGGGCTTGCGGCTGGCCCACGGGTGATCTTTTTCGACCGGGATGTCGTCGTCGATATCGCGGATCGACAACGCGCCTTTCTTGCGGATGCGCGCGATGACCTTGCGCAGGTCGGAGGGCGTGACCGAATCGAACCAGGATTTCGGCGCGATCTGATGCAGCTTCATGTCCGCGAGATAGTACTTGAGGTCGCGCGTCGGCACATACGAAAGCGCGTGCGTCCAGTATTCGAACACGGTCTTGTCGACGCTTTGCGCCTGCCGCAGATGCTCGCGCCGATAGGCGGGAATGCGGCTCCACAGGATGTGATGATGGCAGCGCTCGATCACGTTGATCGTATCGATCTGCACATAGCCCAGATGTTCGATTGCCGCGAGCGTGGCGCTTGCGTCGGCGCCGAACGGTTCCGCCGTATCGAGCCTCTGCGCGCGCAGCCAGACGCGCCGGGCTTCGGCTTGCGTGAGCGAGGCGGAGGCGGGCGTAGCAGACGTGCGCGGCATGATCGTTGGTGGGCGATCCGGGTTGGATCGATTTATTCGGGTATGCCGATTTTAGGCGAAACACCGCTGGCGCGCGTAAGCTGAACAGGTCGATCGAGCCGCTGCGGAGCGATGTCGATGCGGACGAACTTCGCGATCGTTGCCGCCCCGGGCCGCGTCGATGTCGACCGGATGACGTAAGCGCACGAACCAGCTGTCACCCGTGCAGCCCGTATTAACAAAATCCGAACGCGACCTTAAGAAATAACAACTTCGTAAAGCCGGCCGCGCGGTGCATAGTGGTCGCCAAACCAGCATATCGGCCGGAGACACCTCGATGCCAGAATCGACCCCCTCGTTGGACGCCTGGGTGGGCCGCAGCGAATCCCACGACGACCATGTGTCCGCGTTTCCTGTCACCGCGCTTGCAGCGACGCTCGAGCGCGACGTGGCTTCCAGCACCGTGCCGCCGCTATGGCACTGGCTGTACTTTCTGCCGGTCGCGCCGCTTTCGGAAGTCGGCCCCGACGGCCATCCGAAGCGCGGCGGGTTTCTGCCGCCGGTGGCGCTGCCGCGGCGCATGTGGGCCGGCGGGCGCCTGACGTTCCACGCGCCGCTCGAAGTCGGCGGCACCGCGACGCGCACCTCGACGATCGAAAAAGTGCATGAAAAAACCGGCCGCACCGGCCGGCTCGTATTCGTGACCGTTGCGCATCGCATCACGCAGGCGGGGCGCCTTGCAATCGAGGAACAGCACGACATCGTCTATCGCGATCCGCCGTCGCCGTCCGAAGCCGGCAAGGAACCCGAGCGGGCGCCCGGCGGCGAACTCTGGAGCCGCGAGATCCGGCCCGACCCCGTCATGCTGTTCCGCTACTCGGCGCTGACGTTCAATGGCCATCGCATTCACTACGACTACCCGTATGTCACCCAGGAAGAGGGGTATCCGGACCTCATCGTGCATGGTCCGCTGATCGCCACTTTTCTGATCGACCTCGTGCATCGCGAAGCGCCCGGCGCCGTGGTGCGCCGCTTCGAATTCCGCGCGCAGCGTCCGACCTTCGCGAACCGTCCGTTCAAGGTGTGCGGCGTGCCGTCCGCGGACGGCAAGACCGTCGAGCTCTGGGCGAAGGATCACGAAGGCTACCTGACGATGCGCGCGACCGCGCAGCTTGCCTGAGCGCGCGGCTTTTCCGACCCGCCGACCCATCGACCCATCGACCCATCGACGTTCCACGCAAAAAACCGATCGACCCGATCCATCATGCAGACCACTCATTCAGATTCTTTCACCGACATCCGCGAAGCGGTCCGCGACCTGTGCGCGCAATTCCCGGCCGAATACTTTCGCAAGATCGACGAAGTGCGCGGCTACCCCGAAGCCTTCGTCGACGCGCTGACGAAAGCCGGCTGGCTCGCCGCGCTGATTCCGCAGGAGTACGGCGGCTCGGGTCTCGGCCTTACGGAAGCCTCGGTGATCATGGAAGAGATCAACCGCGCGGGCGGCAATTCCGGTGCGTGTCATGGCCAGATGTACAACATGGGCACGCTGCTGCGGCACGGATCGCAGGAACAGAAGGAACGCTATCTGCCGAAGATCGCCAACGGCGAACTGCGGCTGCAATCGATGGGCGTGACCGAGCCGACCACCGGCACCGATACGACGAAGATCAAGACGACCGCGGTCCGTCGCGGCGACCGTTACGTGGTGAACGGCCAGAAAGTGTGGATTTCGCGCGTGCAGCATTCGGACCTGATGATCCTGCTCGCGCGCACGACGCCGCTAGCGGATGTGCAGCGCAAATCGGAAGGGATGTCGATCTTTATCGTCGATCTGCGCGAAGCGATTGGTCATGGGCTGTCCGTGCAGCCGATCATGAATATGGTCAATCACGAGACCAACGAACTGTTTTTCGACAACCTCGAAATTCCCGCGGAAAACCTGATCGGCGAGGAAGGCAAGGGCTTCAGGTACATCCTCGACGGGCTCAATGCGGAGCGCACGCTGATCGCGGCCGAATGTATCGGCGACGGCTACTGGTTCGTCGACAAGGTTTCGCAGTACGCGAAAGAACGCATCGTGTTCGGCCGCCCGATCGGGCAGAACCAGGGCGTGCAGTTTCCGATCGCGCGTTCGTTCGTCAATGTCGAAGCGGCGAGTCTCATGCGTTTCGAGGCGGCGCGCCGCTTCGATGCAAACGAGCCTTGCGGCGCGCAGGCGAATATGGCGAAGCTGCTGGCCGCCGATGCATCGTGGGAAGCGGCGAACGCATGCCTGCAATTCCACGGCGGATTCGGTTTCGCATCGGAGTACGACGTCGAGCGCAAATTCCGCGAGACGCGCCTGTATCAGGTCGCGCCGATTTCGACGAACCTGATCCTGTCGTACGTGGCCGAGCATATTCTCGGCCTGCCTCGCTCGTTCTAAGGAACCTATCATGCGACCTCTCGACGGCATCAAGGTGGTGACGCTCGAACATGCGATTGCCGCGCCGTTCTGCACGCGCCAGCTCGCGGATCTCGGCGCGCGCGTGATCAAGGTGGAGCGTCCCGGCGCCGGCGATTTCGCGCGCGGCTACGACGAGCGCGTGAACGGCATGTCGTCGCATTTCGTGTGGACCAACCGCTCGAAGGAAAGCCTCACGCTCGACGTGAAGAATCCGGAAGCGGCAGCGATTCTCGCTGCCTTGCTCGCCGATGCGGACGTGCTCGTGCAAAACCTCGCGCCGGGCGCGGCCGAGCGCCTGGGCCTCGGCTACGAGACGCTGTCGGCCGAACATCCGCGGCTCATCGTCTGCAATATCTCGGGGTACGGCGACGATGGTCCGTATCGCGACAAGAAGGCATACGACCTGCTGATCCAAAGCGAAGCCGGCTTTCTGTCGGTGACGGGCTCGCCCGACGCGCCCGCGAAAGCGGGCTGCTCGATCGCCGATATCGCGGCCGGCATGTACGCGTACACGAATATTCTGAGCGCGCTGCTGTTGCGCGGCCGTATCGGCAAAGGCTGCCGCATCGACGTGTCGATGCTCGAAAGCATGGTCGAGTGGATGGGTTACCCGATGTATTACGCGTTCGAGGGGCAAACGCCGCCGGCCTTGTCGGGCGCCTCGCACGCGACGATCTATCCGTACGGGCCTTTCGTGGCCGGCGATGGACGCACGGTGATGATGGGCCTGCAAAACGAACGCGAATGGCGGCTCTTTTGCGACGACGTGCTCGGCCAGCCGGAACTCGCCACCGACGAGCGCTTTTCGTCGAACTCGAAACGCAGCGCGGCGCGCGATGTGCTGCGCGACATCATCGTGCAGGCGTTTTCGGGCATGAGTGCGGCACAGGTCATGGAGCGGCTCGACAAGGCCGGCATTGCGAACGCGCAGATGAACTCGATGCATGACGTGTGGGCGCATCCGCAATTGAAGGCGCGCGAACGCTGGACCTCGGTGCGCACGCCCGCGGGCGTCGTGTCGGCGCTGCTGCCGCCGGGACTCGGTGAAAACTTCGCGCCGCGCATGGACGCGGTGCCCGCGCTCGGCGAGCACACCGATGCAATCTTGCGCGAGCTCGGTTACGACGCGGCGCGCATCGCCATGCTGCGCAGCGCGAAAGCGGTTTGATTCTCGCCGGGCGCGTTGCCCGCGAACACTGAACGTCGCACATCAGACACTGGGTACCGGAGACACACCATGACTGCCACTTCGTCCACCGCCGCGGCCGGCGGCCCGACCAACCAGAGCGAAGCGCTCGCGAGCTTCGCCGCGACGCTCGCATTCGAGCGCATTCCGCGCGACGTGATCGAGCGCACCGTCAATCTTTACGTCGACTGGCTCGGCTCCGCACTGGCCGGCAAGGGCGCGCGACCCGTCGAAAGCATCGCGAAGTTTGCCCGCGCGACGGGGCCGTCGGACGGTCCCGCCGAAGTGCTGATCGACGGCAGCCGCACGTCGCCGTTCTTTGCGGCGATGGTCAACGGCGCGGCCTCGCATTTCGTCGAACAGGACGATGTGCATAACGGCTCCGTGTTTCACCCGGCCGCGGTCGTGTTTCCGGTCGCGCTCGCGCTGGCGCAGCAGCTTGGCGCATCGGGCCGCGAGATGATCACGGCCGCGGTGGCCGGTTACGAGGTCGGCATCCGCATCGGCGAATTTCTCGGCCGCTCGCACTACAAGGTGTTTCATACGACGGGCACGGCGGGCACGGTGGCGGCCGCGGCAACCGCGGGGCGTCTGCTCAAACTGTCGCCGGCTGCGATGCTCGACGCGTTCGGTTCCGCGGGCACGCAGGCCGCGGGCCTGTGGGAATTCCTGCGCGATGCCGCCGATTCGAAGCAGTTGCATACCGCGATGGCCGCCGCGAACGGTCTGATGGCCGCGCAGCTCGCAGCAGACGGCTTCAAAGGCGCGAGGCAGATTCTCGAAGGCGCAAAAGGCATGGCGGCGGGCATGTCGACCGATGCCGATCCGGCGAAGCTAGTCGACCGCCTCGGCGAACGCTGGGCGACCGTCGAAACGTCGTTCAAATATCACGCCGCGTGCCGCCATACGCATCCGGCCGCGGATGCGTTGCTCGACGTCGTTGTCAGCAACAGGCTCGAGCCGCAACAGATCGAACGCGTCGTCGCGCATGTGCACCAGGGCGCGATCGATGTGCTCGGCGCGGTCGTCAAGCCGCAGACCGTGCATCAGGCGAAGTTCAATATGGGTACCGTGCTCGCGATCGTCAGCCATTACGGTTATGCGGGCGTCAACGAGTTCGAACAATACTTTCTGGCGGACCCGGTCGTTGCCTTTCGCGGCAAGGTCGAGATGGTCTACGACGAAGAGGTGGACGGCGCCTACCCGGAACGCTGGATCGGCAAGGTCAGCGTGTACCTGACCGATGGGCGCGTGCTGCACGGGCGCGTCGACGAGCCGAAAGGCGACCCCGGCAATACGCTGTCGCGCGATGAGATTGCGACGAAGCTCAGGCAACTGGTGAAGTTTTCCGGTGCGCTGGCTGAGGCGGATGTCGACACGCTGCTTGACGACGCGTGGCGAATAGTCGACGAAAAGCGCGTCGGGAATCTCGTCGCGCATGCTATCGAAAGCGGCCGGACGAACCGCGCCAACCCGACGGCGGCCGCAGCATGAGCGCGCCGTGTTCGTATCTGTTCGTGCCGGGCAACCGGCCCGAACGGTTCATCAAGGCGCGCAATGCGGGCGCCGATGCGGTGATCTTCGATCTCGAAGATGCGGTGCAGCCCGCCGAAAAAGCCCTGGCGCGCGATGCGGTCGTGAACGGACTCGATGCGGCAGCGCCGGCTGACGTACCGCACTATGTGCGCATCAACGGTGCGCAAACCGAATGGTTCGCCGACGACATCGCGGCGCTCGCCGCGCACCCGGCCGTGGCGGGCCTGATTTTGCCGAAGGCCGAGGATCGCGAGCCGATTGCGGCGATCCGCAAGTGCGCGCATCGGACGCTGACCGTGTCGCCGATCATCGAATCGGCGCGCGGTTATGCGCGGCTCGATGAAGTGTGCGGCGGCGTCGCGGTCGACCGGCTGATGTTCGGCACGCTCGATTTTCAGCTTGACCTCGGTATGGAAGCGAACGAAGACGAGCTCGCCGCATTCCGCTCGGGCATCGTGCTCGCGTCGCGCGTGGCGGGTCTGGCGGCTCCGGTCGACGGCGTGTCGACGGCCATCGACGATGCGGAGTCGGTCGAAGCCGACGCGCGCCGCGGCCGGCGTCTCGGTTTCGGCGGCAAGCTGTGCATTCACCCGAAGCAGCTTGCCGCGGTGCACCGCGCCTACGCATGGAGCGAAGCCGAGTACGACTGGGCGAAGCGCGTGCTGCGTGCCGTCGAAGCGAGCGGCGGCGCCGCGGTCGCAGTCGATGGCCGGATGGTCGACATGCCTGTCATTCTGAAGGCGCAACGGATCGCGGCCACCCCGCGCCGCGCCGAATAATGCATTCGGTTTTGCTGAACGCGGCCTTTGAAAAAAGCAAATTGCGTGGCTGCTGCTCAGGCGGCAATCTTTCCATGTAGCGCAAAACGCATCGTCGTTCGCCCGATGCATGCAAGTGCTCGTTGAGAAGCACGGCGAACGATTTCGACCACAACCATAACGGAGACGGATTTGGCTATCGTCAATTCGGGCGCTCGCCTCGATCGCCTGCCCATTACGTCGTTTCACTGGAAGATCCTGTTCCTGATCGGAGCGGGCGCCTTCCTCGACGCTTTCGATATCTACCTCGCGAACGGCGCATTGGCCGCGATGGTGAAGAGCGGGTTTACCGATCTGCACGTCGGCTCGTTTTTTATTTCGGCGACTTTTCTCGGCATGATGATCGGCGCCGGCTTGTCCGGTTACCTCGGCGACCGCTTCGGCCGGCGCTATTCGTATCAGGCGAATCTGGCGATTTTCGGGCTCGCGTCGATTGCGGCTGCGTTTGCGCCGAATATCTACTGGCTTATTTTCCTGCGGCTTCTGATGGGCATCGGCCTCGGTGCCGAACTCGTCGTGGCGGCGGGCACGCTCAGCGAATTCGTGCCGCCCGGTACGCGCGGCCGCTGGATTTCGTTGCTCGCGCTGATCACGAACTCGGGACTGCTCGGCGCGACCGCGATCGGCTACTGGGTGATTCCGCATCTCGGCTGGCGCTATATGTTTGCGATCGCGGGCGTCGGCGCGGTGATCGTCTGGGTGCTGCGTCACCGCATGCCCGAATCGCCGCGCTGGCTCGAGACGGTTGGGCGTCTCGACGAAGCGGAGGCGACGGTCGCCGCAATCGAGCGCGAAGTCGCGGCGAAGGTCGGGCAACTGCCGCCGGTCGCGCATGTGTTCAATCATGAAGCAACGCGCGCACCGTTTTCGGCGCTGTTCGAGCGCGGCGTGATCGGCCGCACGCTGGTCGCGGCGCTCACGTGTATGGCGATCAATATGTCGCTGTACGGCTTCGTTGCGTGGCTGCCGACCTTCTTCGTGAAGGAAGGCCTGACCATCGTGCAGTCGCTCGGCTTTGTGTTGCTGATGTCGTTCGGCGCGCCCGCCGGTGCGGTGGTCGGCTACTTTATCGCGGACCGTCTTGGGCGGCGTAACGGGCTCGTGCTGTTTTCCGTGCTGACGGTCGTGCTCGGCTACGTGTACGTGCAGATGCGCGACCCGGCGGCGATTTCGGTGGTCGGCTTCGCGCTCGTGACGGCGATCTATACGGTCTGCACGCTGGGGCTTTTCGGTTACATCCCGGAGCTGTTCCCAACCACGCACCGGCTGCGCGGCACCGGTGTGGCGGGAACATGCGGGCGCGCTGCGTCGATGAGCACGCCGTATGTCGCGATCGTGCTGTACACGCATTTCGGCGTGACCGGTGTGGTGTCGATGGTCAGCGCGGTGCTCGTACTCATGAGCGTCGCGATTCTCGTGCTGCGTGTCGAAACGAGCCAGCAGACGCTCGAAGCAATCGCGCCGGAGATCGTGCCGAACGGGGGCGCGACGGGAAGTCGCATCGATGCGGTGGTCAACCGCTCGACGCAGGCCTAGCGCGGCCCGTCCTTCAAGGATGCAATGCGCAGCGGCAAGCCCAAGGCGCACTCCAAAGCCGATCGGCATCGGGAATCTGGAGTGCGCGACGTGGACCCGCGGCCCAACTCAATAAGCGCCGACGGTTTTGCGCCTGTATTTGCGGCGCGGCGCGCTGCATTCGGCACTGTCGCTGTCGCTGCCGAATCGGACCGGGTTATTCATGTACGCGTTCAGCTTGTCGCGTGTCCATGATTCGGGATTACCGACCGTCGAGATGATTCCCGTGGTCGAGCCGCCGCCGAGCAATACCGCGAAGATGCCGCGTAGCGGAAAATCGGTGTACGCCGGGAGGCTGATGTCGAACGGCTCGGAACGAATGAACATATCTTGCGCCGTCGCACCCATTTCCGCCTGAAAGGCCGACGGAAACTGCAGCGCGAGGATGGTCGGATGCACATTGCGGTAGTCCGAGCCAATTTCCGGATCGCCCATCAGGCAGCTGCCGCCGGTGCCCCAATGCTGGCTGTCGAAATCGGCAGCGACGGCGTCGTTCGTATTCGGCGTGCGGCTCGCGGGAATCTGCCACGGCATCACCGGCAGCTTGAGTGCGCGGCTGATTCCTTTGCAGAAATCGAAGTAGCGGTTCCATTCGCGAGGGCCGTAGCAATAGCCGTTCACGTAAGCACGCTGTGTGAAATCGTCGGCTTCGTAGCGGTCGATAGCGAGGAAATGCGGCTTCCAGTCGTTGCTGTAAACGCCAAGGTTATCGACGTAAGTCGCGGTCTGCTGCGCATAGGTAAGCGGATCGCTTTCGTCGTAGATCCATTCGGACCTGCCGACGCCCCACAGGTTGATCTGCCAGCCGAACACGATCTTCGGCGCGACCGTGTACACGAGCCAGTTCACGGCGGCGATATAGCCTTTGATGTCTTCGGTTATGCCCGATGGAATCGTCGCGCTGACCGACCAGTGATCGAGCGCGGTCTGCAACGGCGCGCGCACCGGCATGTTGTATTCCGGTTCGAACCCGCCCTGCTGGCAGGCGCCCAGAAAATCGGGGTTGACGATAAAGCCCGCCGGCACCGGATGCGCGCTGTCGATCGTCAGGTTCGCCGTATTCAGCGAAAGGATCAGATTCGCGAAGCTGTGCGCATGTTGGTCGGCATTGGCAAGCATGCCCGAGGTGTTGCCGAGCGACAGATTGCACGTATACGAAATCATGACCGGCAGAACGGGCTGGCCGCCCAGCTGCGTTTCGACGGCACGCGCGAGTTTGATCGTCGTGCTTGTTGCAGTGTCTTCGGTGAGATAGGTGTTAGCGTCGCCGGCGCCGTCGTTGCCGGCGTACTTGAAGACGGAGCACGCGCGCGCGCTCGCGAAATCGGCCTGATTGGACGGCGTGAGGTCCGCACAGCCGCCGAACGACAGATAGGATGGAAACCCCGGGACGAGGAGATTGGCCGATGCTTCGATCGACACTTCGAGCGTCGCCGGGCTCGCGCCGCCGACGGCCAGCTCGGGTGGTGTCTCGACTGCATAGACGATGCTGCCGGACAGAAAGTCCGTCGACGAAGCAGTATAGGTGTCGGGTTTCACGGGTACGCTGAATCGCGTGAGCTGCGTTTCGACGGCGACCGTCTGCGTATAAGCCATGCCGGCGCCGGACAGCCGCAAGGTGATTTGCTCGGGCAAGGTCGCGTCGGCGGTCACATCGATCGATACGACGACGAATCCGCTCGTGTCGACGGGCGTTCGCTGGACCAGCGAATCGCTTATCTGCACTGTCTGCAACTGGTTTGCGAGCACGACTTCGACGTCGGTGAAGCTGTAGCGGACGTTGTTCAGCGACACATCGTCGATTGTTACGCGTGCGGTGCCGGAAGGCGGAAGCAAGCGCACCTGTGTGGTCGAACTGGTTTGGCTCGAAAATGCGGCAAGCGTTTTCCCGCTGGTGGCCTCGACGACGGTGACGTTCAACGTTTCAGTCTCGAGGCCGCTTATTGCGCCGATGGCGATATCGAGCGCGCCCGAGCGTTGCAGCTCACCGAACGACACGCTCACGGGTACGGTTGCGTTCGCAACGATCGACATCTGGTCCGGCGAAACAACCAGCGGTGCAATCACGGTCTGATCCGCGGTGGCGACACTGTCTGCCTGAATCGTGTAGTCGCCTTGCCCGAGCGTCTGATCGACCGTACCGCCGTACTGCAGTGCGGTGGAGGTGGTTGCGCTGCCGCGCCTGAACTGGATGACCGGCGCGACAACGGCGAGGGCCGGGTCCGGTGCCGCCGCGCACGAGATCGACGCGCTGCCGTTTATATCCGGCGACTGGTCTGCTGCAATGACGAACGAATCGAGCCAGGCATCGGTGTTCTGCGTCAGATCGCCGTTCACGCCGATATTGATCTGGTCGCCGGCGTTCATCAGATGCGGTTCGTCGAAATCGAGTTTCAACAAGATAGAGAACAGGTTCGCATCGAGCTGTGTCGATTCGGCGTTGACGGTCGTGGCAACCCATGAACCCGCAAAACTTGGGTAAACATCGGTGTCGCCGATTGCAGCCGGCGAACTGAACGACATCGACAGATACTGGTTGACCTGCACCGGGCTCCCATCTTCATAGCGAAGATTGGACACGACCATCTGACCGTACCACTGCCCAGCACCCTGAGCGACGACTACATCGCATTCGATTTTCATAATGCCTCCAGGAACATCGTGTGATTGCGTACCTGCACCTGTAGGGCATCGGTCCCATTGATCAAATATGGATGCCTAAATATCTAGATAACGATCAATTCTCGATGCGTCCGGGTTCAGGTACGAACGATTATAGAAAGCAAAATGAAAAAAATCGCAGGGCAGTTCGGGAGACGTTCAGAAAGTGTTAACGCGTTGTCGTGGCAGCGGCGAACTCGCGTGTGATAAGCCAAGGCGGCGCAGAAATGCCCCGACGATCAGGACGCGTACCCGACCTTCGAGGCGTGCGTGCGGTTGTTCGGATTAGCCGAGCGCGCCGACCAGTTCGGGCACCGCGTTGAACAGATCGGCTTCGAGCGCGTAATCGGCGACGCTGAAGATCGGCGCTTCGGGATCCTTGTTGATCGCGACGATCACCTTCGAGTCCTTCATGCCC
>NZ_JAVHZD010000049.1:0-38454 GCF_031119615.1 Paraburkholderia sp. SARCC-3016
ACGATCGGCAGCATTTCCTTCGGGCTTGCCTTGGTGGCCGGGAGAAACCGTGTGCCGAGGCCTGCTACCGGAAAGACCGCTTTGGTAACGTTGAGCATGAGTAATCCATTGCATCCTGTGAATTCGTCGTCCCGTTCCGTACACGATGACCGGGGCTATCGTCAGCTTCCGCACGACTGGCGCGTAGAGTAGTTGAAGCATGGTTAGGCCGCCGCGGCCTGGCCGAAGCGCACCACGTTTTGGCATTTTTGGTAACGCGACCTTTCGCGGCGGATTCAAAATAGTCAGGAAGACGATTCAACGGCCATCCCGACCTTCGGGTCAGCCCGCTGCAAACAGATTGGTTCGGAGCCGACAACGTCTGGTCGAAAAGCGCCGCAAAACCGTGTTTTGACTTCGCATGCGTAATATCCGGCTGCGCCGTGCGTTAAGGCCGCGTCGAAAATCGCTCAACAAGAACCTCTTCGGGCTCACAGATGTTGCTTTCCGTTCAGATATTGCGGGCGATCGCGGCCGTGCTGGTCGTGGTTTGTCATGCGGTTCACAAACAGGGTCAACTGTCCGGCGACGGCAGCATATGGGAGTTCGGCGGATCAGGCGTGGACCTGTTCTTCATCATCTCCGGGTTCATCATGTGCCACGTTACCGCGGGCAGACCGACCACGGCTCGCGAGTTTCTTTCGGCAAGATTTCTGCGGATCGTTCCTCTCTACTGGACACTCACACTGGTCGCGCTGGCGGCCTATGTTGCCGATCCGGCGCTCGTCAACAGTAGTGGCGGAGTGACCGACGTGTTCGGTTCGTTCGTGCTCGTTCCGACCGGCGCCAAGTTTCTGATCCAGACCGGGTGGACGCTCAGCTACGAATTCTGGTTCTACATCGTGTTCGCCGCTTCACTGCGCTTTGCGCTTCGGGGCAGACTGTTCTTCGTCAGTGCCGTCATGCTTGCGCTGGTCGTGTTGGGCATGGTCGCCCGACCCGCCGATTTCACGGCCCAGTTTCTGACCGATCCGTTGCTGCTCGAGTTCGTCATGGGGATCGGCGCCTACCTGTATCTGCGTAGCACCTTTTGCCGCCCCCTCTGCAATCTGCTTCTTCTGACGGTGGGACTGCTTGCCCTGGTTGGCTTGAGTGCGTTCGATCTGCCCGTGAACCGCGTGCTGATCTACGGCATACCGTTCATGCTGATCTTCTGCGCCGTCGTCGGCGGCGAATCGGCGATCCGGTCCATTTCGCGCAGCGTAATCGTGCGAGCGTGCTGCGCCCTCGGCGATGCATCTTATTCGCTGTATCTTTCGCATCCGTTCGCCCTCGCTGCTGCGGGATTCGCCATCCGGCATTTCGGCATCCAGCGTAATGCCGCCGTGTCAGTCGCCTTCCTTTGTCTGGTTGCATTGATCGTGGGCTATGCATGCTATTCGGTTGTGGAGGTCAATCTCAACCGGCATGCAAAGGCCGCGCTGCGACGACTGAGGCGCGTCGCCCAGCCAGCCGATCAACACTTCTAGCAGCCGCTCCAGGCCGAGCCTATGACCACCCTCCAACGCATTGTCACGCGGCAGCAGGGCGCTCACCCGCTGACAGCGACGCTTGCCACCGGCGTGCTATGCGCAGTCGCGTTCTTCGTCCTTTATACCGAGCGCGCTCATGCATTGACGATCGTATTGAACGCGATGCTGATCGTCGCAATCCTGGCGATCAGGCCACGCAATCAAACGGTTCGCTGGTTCCGGTTTTTTCTCTTTTTCTTTTTCGGCATCTTTCCGCTGTGGCAATTGCTGGCCGGTGACGAGATTTACCTGAAGCTGTATCCACAAGACAGCGCACCCGTCATCGTTTGGTATCTGCTTTGCATTTTCGGCATCACGCTAGTCAAACTCGTGCTTGACGCAAAGAGCCGTGCGCTCGTCGCACGTCCGGTAAATACCGACCGCACTGCGCAAGCAGGCATTCTTGCTTACCTGTTTGCAGCGCTGTCGCTATGCGCACTGGCATTTATCTATGTGAAGCTCGGCGGATATTCACGCATCGCCCAGTTGTACGACACCCGTCTCGAAAGCAACGGCACCGAATATGACCCGTTCCGCGGACTCGGTGTCATCCAGGCATTTGCCAATACGTCTCCGCTGTGGGTGTTCGTCTGCCTGACCGTACGCCGGCGCCGGAACTGGCCTTTGACACTACTCGCCTTCGTGCAGCTCGGCATTCTGGGGTGGCTTTCTGCCGGTATTGCAGGCAGCCGCCAAGGCATCGTTTTCGTGCTCGTCTTCGCGCTGTTTCTCTATCATGGCTTCGTTCAGCCAATCAGCGCCGCAAAGGCTCGCCTGTTCGGGCTCGGTGTTCTGCTGGCGGGCATCCTGCTCATACCACTGAAGCTAGGCCTTGGTTATTCCGAGCTTGGAAAATTGCCCGAACGTTTCGCGGAGCAACGCGATCTGGAGCTGAGCATGGGGCCTCTGAGTTCGTTTCTGTTCCGGGATCTGTCGCGCTTCGACGTGCAAACGGTCGCGATCAACGAGATCAGCAAGCCGGCCTATAGGCTTGCGATGGGTCGAAGTTTCGTCGGCGCACTTGCGTCGATCATTCCCACCGCTGTCTGGCAAGACAAGCCCGACACATTCGCCGAGGAAAAGACCGACATCGTAAAAGCGGTCGAGCGCGGCGTGCTCGAAAAAACGACACTGCTGTTCGGAATGCCCGGAGAGTTTCTGGTGAACTTCGGTTTCGCAGGTTTTGTGTTGTCGTTCCTGATTCCGGCCTCGCTGCTGGTCATTGTCAACGCGGTCGCCAATGCGTCGAGGCGTTGGACCGCGCTTGCAGCCGTCTTGTGGCCGATGCCGTTCCTTTACTTCCTGTTCGACTCGAACGTGCTTGTTTATTACATGATTCGCTGGGTGCTTCTGTTCGGAATCCCAATTGGCTTTGCGCTGAATTGGCCGCATGCTGGACAACGCCATGCGAGCCGAACACCAGGCCGTGCTCTGTGAACGTGCTTCGTGACGACGCGTTTCGTGCGACGACTTGACCGCACCTGCGCCGCACCTACGCCGCATCATGCGCGACTGCGGTCGAGTTGTGACACGATTTCCGCCACCGTCAACTGCGGCAACTGTTTCGCGAGCAGTTCCCAAAAGATCACGTCCCGCATATCGCCCGCATCGTCGGCCGTCCTCCACTCGCGGGCGCCGACGATAGCATCGGCGGTTTCGTTCGCTGCCTCGACGATTCTCCGGATGTCTTGTTGGTGCATGAAATCGTTATCGGCGCGCTATCCATCTTCTTTAGCGTTGCGCGAAGCTTCCTTTTTGCCGCAGCTTCGCGCTATCCATCTTCTTTAGCGTTGCGCGAAGCTTCCTTTTTGCCGCAGCTACAGGCGAGCATGAAAAAGGCCCGCCGGCGGGGGGCACGGCGGGCAAGAATCCCGAAGAAGACGCGCTCGCGGCTGTCCGCTTCGAGTGACCAGGCGCCATTCTATTGATCGCGACTCCCGTGTACATCGGTTTGGCGGACAACGGCAACATATTGTCCAAATGATCAATATGGCGACCCGACTTGCGGCATGCGGGCATCCGATCGATACCGCCTTTATGCACGTTGTCTCAATAGAGAAGGTCAATAAAAGAACTCTATGCACGCGGGATTATTTTTTTTAGTGCGCAATCGTTTGCGCAACTCAGTTTAACTTAAATCAATATCGTCGCAGTAGAGTTCGAAATAATTTCATGACCTTGTATCTGCTTCAGGGCGCGACATTTTTATGACTCGATCACTCCCTGCAGAATATCGAAATAAATCGAATTCACAATGCATGGAATTTCGGTGTACATATTTCCTACTGTGTCTCGAGCAGCCAATGTCTTGACCTAATCGGCCACGCAATAACGGCGGTAGAACCGTTTGTATAGGATGCGTCGACACAATTAAACACAGAGCGCACCAAAGAGCTCTGGGAGTCGTGATCACTCGGGGAAAACAAATGGAGTTGAATCGGACCGTGCCACATGCTTTGCGGCAAAGCATCTCGAAGCTCAACGTAGATCGAACCACGCGCATCGACATTGCCCTCTTTAACGGCTTTGCGTTGCCGGGGATCGCCGCAATCATCGAAGTTTTCCAGAAAGCCAACGCGCTCGTGTCGCCGAGACCGATCGGGCGCTCGCGTTACGACGTTTCGCTATGGTCGGCAGCCGGCGGCCGCATTGCCAGTTCGTCTTCCGTCTTTGTCTGGACCGAGAGCGTCGAGAGTTACCGGGACACCAATGACGTGCATATGCTGTTCGTCGCCGGTGGCACGGGCGCGCAGCAGGCATGCCGGGACGAGCGGCTGCGTGATTGGCTGCGCCGCAGGCATCCGTCCAGCGAAATCGTTCATTCGATTCAGGAAGGCCAGCAGCTCCTCGAGGCAGCGGGCTTCACGAGTCGCGACCAGCCGCTATTCGACGCCGCACATGAATGGCGCGACGTCTATCCGCGAAGGCCGTTTGGCGAACCGCCAGGGGCAGTCGATACTGCGTTGAGAATCGTGAAGCACGATCTCGGTGCGGAGCTCGCCCAACTTGTTTCCGAATCGGTCGTACCCGATCACAAGAGGCCGTTCGCCTCGCCGATCACCGGTAGAGCGGTGCCGCAGATAAGCGAGAAGATCATGGAATCCGCGCGCTGGCTCGAAGCAAATGTCGACCAGCCGATCTCGATCGACGACGCCGCTCAGGTCGCCGCGATGAGCGAGCGCAACTTCCTGCGACGCTTCAAGAGCGAAATGGGCATCACGCCTTCCGATTACCTGCTGCGCGCGCGTCTGAACATGAGCTGCAGATTGCTCGTGGAATCGCGTCTTCCGGTGGACAAGATCGCGCGCCGCTGCGGCATCGGCAGCGGCGGCCAGTTGGCCAAGCTATTCAGGAAATATCTTTCCACTACGCCGACCGACTACCGGATGGGCCGGGAAGCATCGAGGACCTCCAGCTGAGCGCCGGCCGCGCGCCTTCCCGGCGAGCGTCACGGCCTCTCAGCTAGGCACCGGGCCGCCGATGATTGGCCCGGTAGGCGGTCGGCGTCTTGCCAAGGTGCTTGCGGAACAGCTTCGCGAGCCGCCCTCCGCTGCCGATGCCGCAGCGGCGCGCGATGCTGCCGACCGGCAAAGTTGTCTCCGCAAGCATCCGGCATGACATGTCGAGCCTCACGTAAAGCAGATAATCCGAAGGCGTCACGCCGAGTTCCGCCTTAAATCGCCGCAGGAAATTGCGCTCGCTCATCTGGGCCATGCGAGCCGCTTCGTCGACGCCCACCTGCCGATGGCCGTTCGCTTCGAGCCAGCGTGCCGACGACTGGATCTTCTCGCTCACGTTGTTCGTCTCGTTGCGGCGGATAATCTCGGCAAACGGGTTGGGAACGAACTGCGCGAGCAGTGTGCTCATTCTGGGCGTCGAGCCGGTATAAGGCGCGAATCCGGCTGCATCGAGAAGCAGGTGCCCCTCGTCGACCGGAAACACATAGCCAGTTAGCGCGCACGCGCGACGCAACCACGCGAGCAAAACGTCGTCGCGCAACGCATGACTGACGCCCGGGCCGCCGGCGATGAAAAGCGCATGCAAATCATCGAGCTGGCGCCCGGTCTCGATGCTTTCGGTCCAGACGAGCACCGCGGATGAACTGGCGATACGTCCTCCGAGGCTCGACAGCAAGCGGACCCTGTAGCGGTCCGGAGTGTGCCGGCCGCACTCGCTCAGGTCGTTCGCACGCTCGAACGATTCCACGATCCGCGCAATTCCAGGCAGTGAAAAGCCGTCGAATACGGTAATGCCTATAGTTTTCAATTTGTCGTGCCGGGTAGGCTGCATCCGCGCTCTTGCCGCGTCTCCTCAATCAACCACGTATGCGCCGCGCCGCGCGATAAAGCGCATCGCAACAAGACATTGTGTCCGCCTTGCAACAACAATGTTACGAAAGGCGAAGCTTGCCATCGACACGGTGGCGGATTGACGCCAGGTCTTGACGGTTTGGGTCCAGATCATTTTGTCCGCTTCGACATTGACCGAATCCGACATGCTTTTGGCGCCCGCATGCAATCTGAATCCTTAAACTATTAAGGATGCCTATATCTGTACGACCGCGCTTTTGTGCTGTTGCCGATGCTGCAAATGCCCACCTTTTCACACGCTGCCTCCATGTCGAACGACGAAGACCTGCTGGATGAAATCAGCGACTGGAATCGCACTTATCTCCGCCTTGCGCAGCGGCTGATTCTCGAAGACCGCCGCAACGGCGCGCGCATATTCGGCTTCCCGGACGAGATGACGAGGTTGGTCGGCGAATTGACGCCATCCCAGATCGATGCGCTCGCGACATCGGTGGAACTGGTTTGCCGGCTGCATACGGGGCCGGCCTCGATCTTCGCGAGCATCCTGCATTGAATGTCGCTCGGCCGAGGAGCGCACGACGCTGCCGGCCGCCTACCGTCGCAGCGCCTTGCGGCCCCTCTTCGGGGCATCAGGCGCTGCATTGCCCGGCGTCGCCAGTCAATACGCGTTACGGTGAATGAAGCCTTTGACTACGGTTGCTGCCACAATTCTCATATCCAGCACCAGCGACCAGTTGCACAGGTAGTAGAGGTCGTATTCGACGCGGCGTTGCATCTTTTCGATCCGGTCGGTTTCGCCGCGATACCCGTTCACCTGTGCCCAACCTGTGATACCCGGCTTGATCCGGTAGCGGTGGATATAGCGGTCGATCAGCTTGCCGTAAAGTTCGTCGTGTTCGATCGCGTGTGGCCGCGGACCTACCACGGACATCTCGCCGCGCAGCACATTGATGAACTGCGGCAACTCGTCGAGACTGGTACGGCGCAGGAATGCTCCGACCCGCGTAATGCGCGGATCGGAGCGCGTCGCCTGCTGCACGACACCATGCGTCTGTTGATGAAGCCGCATCGAGCGGAATTTGTAGATGCGAAATACGCGGCCGTCCGCGCCCTTGCGGTTTTGCCGGAAGAACACGGGGCCCGGGGACGAACACTTGACGGCCACCGCGATCACTGCAAAAAGCGGCGCGAGTGCAAGCAGCACACCGCATGCGAACACGCGATCGAATAGTGCTTTCTGAGCGAGTGCGGCTGGCGAGAGCGGCGAAGCAGCGAGGTTGATTGCCGGCGAGCCGGCTAGTTCGACGAGTCCGCCCTCGAACAACGTCAAGCCGCGCACATCCGGGACGAGACGGATATTGATCAGCTCGTCGCGGAAGGTGTCGAGAAAGCGCAGGATCGTTGCCTGCTCGGAGAGCGGCAGCGCGAGCCACAATTCCTGGATGCCGGCCTCCCGTACATAGTCGACGAACGCGTCGAACTCGGCGAAAACGCGCAACCTCGGTGGCATACCATGCGCGTGTCCTCGCGAGTCGAACACCGCCGCAGATCGAAAGCCACTGCCCGGCAAGGCATCGATCCTGCGCAGCACATCCTGGCAATGCGCGCTTTCACCGACCAGCGCCACAAGGCGCTGGTTGAGGCCCGCATGACGCAGCCGGCTCAATATCGTATACGCGACCATACGTGTGCCGACGAGCGCGGCGGCGCCGGCCACGGTCCAGCACCCGAACCACTGGCGCGACACATCGCTTGCATAGTGAAGCGAGAAGATCAGCAGGACGCAGCAAGCCTGCACGCATGTCCATGCGAGCAGAACACGCTTTACAAGCTGTATCGTTGGGCGCCCGCGCCATGATTGATACACGCCGAACGCCGGCATCAACGCTAGCGCGCACGCAATCGAAAACGCCACAAACAGTGCATCGAGCGTCCCTTGCGTGAGAAGGCTGCCGAAGCGCGACTGTGCCGTCAGCTCGGCGATCCCTGCAATTGTCGCGACATCGGCAAGTCTCGCGACGACGCCATTCAGGTCGTTGCGTACCGTTACGCCGCGCTGGAGAATATCGGCCTGCATGGCGCGCTCCTAAGTCCGCACGTGCGCGCCGCTCGAGCGTCGCGCCATCCGCGCGTTGATGTGATTGCAAGTAAAAGCGCACACGCGCCTTCTTCTGATGGGCTGGATGACCACGCCGTGGACCGCGGCGGCCGGATCCGCGCTGAGCCGACTCACTTCGATACTCCTCGTGACTGTTGCGTCATGCGAATTGACCGGCTCGAATCATACTAAGCACCCTTCTTGTCAAAATCGACATGACCGAAAAAAACCATATGTTGGCGGCACGATCCCCGAACGAAATGTATTTCGCTATCCGATGTATCTCAGGAACCCTACGGCTACTCGCGCGCGGCGCTGTCCTGTTGCGAGCGTGCAGCCGCACGATATTCGCTTGCGGACACGCCCAGGCGCCGCCGGAACAGTTTCGCCAGCGCCATGCCGCTGCTGAAGCCGCAACGCCTCGCCACCTTGTCGATCGGCAGTGCAGTGGAGATCAGCAACCGGCACGCGAGCTCGAAACGGGCCTTGAGTAGATAGTCGGACGGAGTCATGCCCATTACCTGCGTGAAGTGCCGCAGCAGGGTCCGCTTGCTCACCAGCGCGAATTGGGAAATGTCTGCGACCGTAATCGGTCTGCTGCAGTTCTGTTCGATCCACTCTGCCGCTTCACGCATCTTGTCGCGCCGCATGTCTTCGCTTGGCTCACCGGGAAACGCGAACAGCCGGCGACTCGAATCGGGTATGACTCGTTCACCCACTTCCTGGGCTCTTGGCATTCCAAGGTCGCGACTCACGATCGATAACGCACTGAACAGCGCGCCACCAGGATCGTAGATGTCATGCAGTTGCGCGGCGACATCCGTATGCCCGCTTGCGCGATGGCCCGGCCGGAATAGCGATCTGAGCCCGCCTGTTACGTCCGCAGGCGGTACACCCGCCGCCTCGATGAGCGAGCGCCCGTCGGCAACGCCGATGACGAGCGAACCTTTGCGATGCGCTTCCCGGATCGAGCCGAGCAGGCGCGCGTCGCACGTTGCGGCGCTTACGCCGTCTCCCCCCGCGACGAATGCGATGTCTACCGGCGATGATCCGATGACCTCGCTCCACACTTTCATCATCGCCGTTCCCCTGACGAGGCCGCCGCTTACGGACAGCACCCGGACCAGATAACGGCACTCGTTCATGCCGTTGAGTCGGTTCGCGTAATGAAATATCTGATCGATGATGGCGACGTCCAGCGACGAGAATCCTGGAAAGACCAGAACTGCAATATGCAGCTCCTCGTCGATCCGTTTTCGTCGTCCGAACGCGTGTTTCTGATGCGGACGGCGATGTCCAGCGGATCGCTCAGAAGTCGTGTCGTTCATTTGTAGACTGGCTTGTGCTCGAGCTCCGATACGAGCCCGGAGTCTAGCGAGCCGCAGTCTCGACCCACGAGTTCATGGCTGAACTGCACCATGTTTTGGCCGTCGCAGGAACGCTCGCTTCACTTTGGGGTTCGAGCGCTTTGGGCGATCACCCGCTTCAATTAGTGAGGTTTTTCGCACCAGTGCGGAAGCCGTGCGTCAAAGCTGGCGTCGTCGTCGAAACCGCCCATGCGCTAACCGGACTCTGCAGGAACAGCAGATTCAATTTCTGACCCTTGCGAAACGAGCTTATTGCCTGCAATGCGCGAGCACGAGCAAAGTCGTGGCGCCCTTTCAGAAAATTCGACAATCCGGCCGAGGGCTGCTTTTGCACTGCCGTCGTCGTTGCGACGTCCGTCCCAACCGCATCGTCGAGAATCTGGCCACCGGCGTCGAATGACCGGTAGTGGCCGGCCAGCGACGATAGACTTCAAATAGCCAGAAAAACTGGCTGCGATATTTGCCAAAGCCGCGCTTTCTGTCAGCACGGAATCCGGCCCGCTCAAAGAAATGGTGCGCATGAATGCGATGCGTCGAGCTAAGGAGCATCATCTTCGAGCAATCCGATTCTTTGCAAAACCTTTCAGCCTCCAGCAGCAACGCATGCCCGACGCCATTCCCCCCATCCCTGCTGCACGATGACCAGCGTCGCAAAGTCGAACTGGAATACGTAGCGTGATCGGCGTGTTTTGCTGTTCATGAGCCCACGGTCACTCATCGGGAGCGGCAGGGGCGCGCTTATCTTGTTGATGAAACGGGTGATGCGCAAACAGCAGAGTTACATCAATGGCAAATATCGACAGCGCTCGGGTCTCGCCAGATCCGCACGAGCTATTCGGCCTCGGCAAAGGCGATGCCAGGATGTTCAGGTTGATCTTCGGCTCCAACGCTTCGCAGATCCTCTCTTTGCTCAACACACTGCGCAAAGACAATCTAGCCCCGTTGCGTACATTGGCTATAGTCAGGCTTCGGCGAGTCACTGACTACCATGCGGCAACTTTAGCGACGCGATCAGGACGGGCGTGCAGCGCCGCTGTGACAAGCGTAACCGGGGACGCGTCCCATGTCTAAACTGAAACGCCGCCATTTCGTCTTTGGGGCGGCGGTTGCCGCCGGTGCACTGGTCATTGGTTGGGCTGCGTTACCGGCTCGGCAACGGCTTAATCCGGACAGTCCACTCCCTACCGCGGCTGGGCAATATGCTCTGAATGGCTGGGTCAAGATTTCGGACGACGGCACGATCACCGTCGTGATGGCGCAGGTTGAAATGGGCCAGGGCGCGCAAACCGGACTCGCCATGCTGCTCGCCGACGAGATGGATGCTGACTGGGCGCGCGTGAAGCTCGAGCCGTCCACATACGACCGCATCTACAACAACCAGGCCGCCATCGTCGACGAACTGCCTTTCAGACCCGATGATCACGGCATCGTCAAACGCGTTTCCGGCCACCTCGCACGGCGGATCTTGCGCGAAATCCCCGGTCTGCAGTGCACTGGCGGCTCATCAAGCATCGCGGACCAGTGGCTGCCGATGCGCGAAGCTGGCGCGGCCGCACGCGCGATGCTGGTGGCCGCTGCCGCATCCCGCTGGCAGGTGCCAGCAGACAGCTGTACGGTCGCGCTTGGCGTAGTACGGCATCCATCCGGCAGGCATGCGTCGTTTGGCGAACTTGCGGCCTCTGCAGCGCATATGCCGGTGCCCCACAACGTCAAGCTGAAAAGCGTCACCGATTTCCGTCTGATCGGTCAGCCGGCGCGGCGACTCGACAATGCGGCCAAGCTCGACGGCTCGGCGCGATTCGGCATCGACTCTGTGCCGTCAGGCCTCCTCTATGCAAGCATCCTCATGTGCCCGACGCTCGGCGGACGTGTGGCGCGCTTCGACGGGAGCGCGGCAAAGGCGCTGCGCGGCGTCAGGCATATCGTCGCGCTCGAACCGGTACCCGGTGGTCTCGGCAGCACCGGAGCCACGTCCGGGGGCGTTGCTGTTATTGCAGATACGCCCTATCACGCGATACAGGCGCTCGACCACATCTCAGTCGAATGGGATCATGGCGCGGCGCACGCGCAGTCCAGCCGTGCGATCGACGTCGCGCTGACTCACGCGCTCGACAACGGCGATGGTAAAACCCATTTCGAAGCCGGCGACGTGAAGAACGCGCTGGCATCGGCTACACAAACCATTCGCGCCGAATATTTCGTGCCGCTGCTCGCGCATGCCGCGATGGAGCCGATGAACTGCACGGTCCAGTTCAAGGATGGCCGCGCGACGGTGTGGGCCGGAACGCAGACACAGGGATTCGCGCGTCGGGCCGCCGCCAAGGCTCTCGGAATCGACACCGACCGTGTCGACCTTCGCGTGCCGTTCATCGGCGGGGGATTCGGCCGCCGCCACATCTCCGATGTGATAGTACAGGCCGCCTGGCTCGCGCGTCTGACTGACGGCGCGCCGGTCCAGTTGCTCTGGACGCGTGAGCAGGACATGACGCACGACTACTATCGGCCCGCGTATCTGTCGCGTTGCACGGCGGGCTTCGATTCCACAGGGCGGCTTATCGCATGGCACGTCACATCGGCGGGATCGAGCATGGGAGCGCCGTCATTTCTCGATGCGTCGACCGAAGGTGCGTTTGACACTGCTTACGCATTTCCGAACGCGCGCGTTGCGCACCAGACCGTCGAGCCGGGAATTCCGCTCGGCATCTGGCGCTCTGTCAACCACTCGCAAAACGGCTTCTTCACCGAGAGCTTCGTCGACGAATGTGCTGCCGCGGCGCGGCGCGACCCGATTGCCTTCCGAGCCGATCTGTTGCGTGACGACGAGCGACATCTGCATGTGCTGCGACGAGTCGCCGAACTTTCGCAATGGAACGCTCCGCTTGCAGCAGCGTCCGATGGCGCACCGCGCGCGCGTGGCGTTGCAATACACCGTAGCTTCGGCACGATCGTCGCGCAGGTGGCCGAGGTATCGGTCACATCGAATCAGCAGATTCGCGTGCATCGTATCGTGTGCGTGGTCGACTGCGGGATGCCGGTGAATCCCAATCTGATACGCCAGCAAATGGAGGGGGCAATTGTGTTCGGACTCTCGGCTGCGCTATACGGCGAGATCACTGTCGAAAACGGCACAGTACAACAGCGCAATTTCGATGGTTACGCGCCGGTGCGCATGGACGACTGCCCGCAAATCGACGTCGACATCGTGCCCAGCACGCTTGCGCCGGGTGGCGTCGGCGAACCGGGCACGCCACCTGTCGCTCCCGCTGTGGCCAACGCATTATTCGCCCTGACTGGTCAGCGGCTCCGCAATCTGCCGCTGCGCCTCGCTTGATACCCCACGAAATCACTGCCCATGACGATCATACTGAACATCAACGGTGCCGACGTGCCGGTCGATACCGAGGCGGATACGCCGCTACTTTGGGTCTTGCGCGGCGAATTGAAACTCACCGGCACGAAATTTGGCTGTGGCCGGGGACTGTGCGGCGCATGCACCATTCATCTGGACGATAAGGCCGTACGCTCCTGCGTCCTGCCGCTTTCCGAAATTGGTAGCGGTCAGCGCATCACAACCATCGAAGGATTGCATGGCGTCGAAGCGGACGCGCTGCGTGCGGCATGGACCGAGGTCGATGTCGTTCAATGCGGCTATTGCCAGAGCGGACAACTAATGTCCGCATGGGCATTGCTTAGGTTCAACCGTCATCCAGCGGCGGCCGATGTAAATGCCGCTATGCGAGGCAATATTTGCCGATGCGGCACCTACCCGCGCATTCGCTGCGCCATCGACATCGCCGCTTCCAGGCTGCAACAACGGAAGCCAGATCTATAGAGCGCCGTCACGATGCAAATGCTCGATAAGGCACACGCTGCGCGAGCGATTGAGCCGCTGAGCGAGCGCCTCATGATCGAGACGGTGCGGAGGCCGTTTCTGGCCGAATCCAGAACTTTCTGCGGCGGACATACTCTTCCAGAGAGCCAGATAAATGAACTGCCCTTCGAGAACTTCCTTTGACGCTGATTGCAGCGTCGTAACATCTGGCTGACAATGCGCTAAGGCCGCAACGACACGACCTGAATACGATGGACGCCCCTGAATCGCTTTCCATGGCACTGCCCGACGGCACTAAGGTCTCTGCGCTCCTCCGGGTGCCGGAGGGCGCGCGAGCCCTGTATGTCTTCGCGCACGGTGCCGGCGCGGGCATGCAGCACGCCGGCATGTCGTCATTGGCCGACGCGCTTGCGGCGGTCAATGTCGCCACATTGCGCTACCAGTTTCCGTACATGGAGCGGGGCTCCAGGCGTGTGGACTCGCCGGCCGTGGCACATGCTGCCGTGCTGGCAGCCGTCGCAGAGGCCCGGCGGCGGCTGCCAGCCCTGCCGCTCTTCGCCGGCGGCAGGTCGTACGGCGGCCGCATGACGTCCCAGGCCCAAGCCATCTCCCCACTCGAGGGCGTGCGTGGCCTCGCTTTCGTCGCGTTCCCGTTGCACCCGGCGGGCGCGCCCGGCGTCGAGCGGGCACGGCACCTGGCGGACGTCACGGTGCCCATTCTCTTTCTGCAGGGCACGCGCGACAAGCTGGCGGAGCTTCACCTGCTGAGGTCGGTCGTCGAGACGCTGGGGCCGCGCGCCACGCTGCATGTGGTGGATGACGCAGATCATTCGTTCCACGTGCGCGCGTCATCCGGCCGGACCGACGCGGAGGTCGTGCTCGAACTGGCTCGCACGATGGCGGCGTGGTTCTTCGCCGAAGGAGAGTCCGTGCCCGTTACCTGAGCAAGCGCAGGAATGCAGGAATGCTTGTAGCAGAGTCGGGACGGCGAGCGGGCCAATTCGCCATGCTGCACTCGCCCGCTCAATCCCTTCGCTATCCGCAGATGGTCTGTCGCATAGCCACGTTAAGCGACGCCTGTCGGGTCAGCGACGCGTTCCCGGTGCGGAGTGGGTGAATCTGTCATATCCGCTCGCGGTGATTCGCCTTCGGAAATCGTGGAGGGCATCTGCTTCGATTTGGCCGGCGTCGATCCGTGAGTGACCGCTTAGGGATGCGGGCGGAACCAGACTCGCGCAGCGTCGAACGACGCGCATTGGCCGGTCACTGCCCGACGAGGTCGCCCGAAACCGACCCACAGCGGTCCTTCAGATCGCCCGAAAGCAGACATCCCGTCTGATATTGTCGGTCCTCCATAGTTCGAACAGACACACCATGGCTAAATCTGACCTCGTCAGGGCGGCGATTGCGTTTCAGGAATGGGGAAAGCCATGGTCGTTCGATTCGGTTGTATTGAATCAACTCTCTGATGATTCCGACGACCGTGCAATTTTCATGCAGATCTGGGCCGAGGCATGTCGTTCTGACAACTGGCAGCAAGCTGATATTTCGAGGTGCTGCGATGCTTGCGATAGCCGGCTCAAGTGTGAGTTTTCATGGCTGCCCGAGGAGGCAGGTGCCCAGTTCGTGCGAGCGGCATCGTTCCAATGGAAATGACACCGGCCGTACTACAGATCGAGCGAATTGGGCAATCTCATATCGACCTCGAATGACCGAATCTGGCCGCTTTCACCCCCTTATCACGGCTCGACTCAGCCGGCTCTTGCTCGTCTTGAGAAAGAAGATCGGATAGTTCGGACGGGGAAAGTCGCTTCATCTTCCTTTCGAACTTGCGGTCGTACTAACGGTCGTTTGGCTCTGAGGCCAGGGCCTTGCGCGCGTACTGCTGCACGAAGCGATTGAGCTCCTGCATAGCGTAAGCACCCGGCCGGATTGTCACCGATTCAGATACTGACGTCGAGTGACCGTTTATGCCCAGTCGCAGTCCTATGCATTCGCACGATAGCGCGACGCGATTCCTCAGCGCTTGATCAGCATCGAAAGTACTGCGCTTGCTGCGCAAAGTCCCGCGACAATCGGAAAGATGATCGACGTATGGCCGGTGGCATCGATGATGTGGCCGATAACCGGTTCGCCGATGCCAGCGAACATATACGACATGGTGTTGAGCACACCTGTTGCTGTCCCGGCAGCGCGGCGCCCGAAAATATCAGGACACAAGGCCCAGAAAGAGGACGCCGGCCCGAAGACAAAAAAGCCGCACGAAAACAGAAGCACGATCGCAAACATACTACCGTGCGGCACGAACATCATGAAGATCGCCGTCGCGCAGGCCAGCACCATGTACCAGACGATCGCCATATAGCGGCGCCCTTGAAACAATACATCGGATATCCAGCTATTCGACAGCGAGCCGAGCGCCATGCCTACCGGTAACGCGACCGTGATCCACTTCGGGTCGATTAGCGCCGATGAAGTCTTCCAGTCCATGCCGAGAAAATGGACCGGCACCCAGACCACCAACGCGTATCGTGCGGCGTTCTGGAAACCGATTGCGAGACCCGTGACGTAGAGCCTCCAGTTCTTCATCACGAGCGCGTATCGCTGCGCGCTCGTCAGCTCATCGTCCGACTCCGCTGGAGAGGCCGCCTCTTCCGATTTTTCAGCAGCGGGCAGATGCAGAGCCTCCGGTCGTTCAGAAACAAACAGCAACAACACCAGTGCGCCCAGCAGCATGGAAAGCGGCGCGAGACGGAAGATCCAGACCCAGCCGAGCTGCATCGTCCCCAGAATGATGACCGGAAAAACGTAGGCGAGCACCGAAGAGAAACCGGAGAAGCCCACGTAAACGCCATAGACAAAACCGCGATGTTTGTGACCCCACCAGTTGGATAGCAGGCGGCTGCCAGGCGCGAAACCCATCGACTGGAAATAACCGTTGAGCCCCCACGCCAGCAGAAAGAACAGGAACGTATGACCGAAACTAAATAGCCAGTTCGCCGCAAGTGACAGGACAGTCCCGGCGATCATCATCGTCTTGCCACCCAGTTTGTCGCCCAGATTACCGTTGATGAACTGGCCGCCGGCATAGCACCAGAGCATGGTCGCGCTGATCCAGCCAATCTCGTACTTCGATAGACCGTAGTCGTGCTGAATACCGGCAACGGCAAAACCCAGCGTCTGCCGGCCGGTGTAGTAGAACAGGTAGCAAAAGGTCACGCCGATCAACGCACGCCACTTATATTGCGCGAACGTCGTGCTTCTTTTGATGGACGTGTATTGCAACGCATCAGGCGTATCTGTGGGCATTACTGTCTCCATGGGGCGCACGGTCTTTGCCGCGCTAACCGTTTTTCGTTATCAGACGAGGTGATTGAGCGCGAGATCGATGACATCGAAATTGCGCAAGCGCCGCGTGCCGTCTTTGCCACCGAGCTTGCGATTGAAAATGAGCGGCACTTTCTGTTCGGACATACCGCCGTGGGAGCGCAGCGGCACGGTGAGCCCGGACAGGTCATGTTTGTCGGCTGCGCTGCCGAGCACCGTGAGCCTTTCGCCGAGCACCACGAGTTCACCGATTCTGTCGGACGGCAACTCGAATCGCTCGCTAGCCTGTGCACGGGTCAATACCGCCTCGACGCCATCGATAGCCGCAAGGTACGCTGCGACGTCGCGCTGTTTCTGTTCGTCTTGACCGCGCAGGTACACCGTAGCGTAGGAGCCGAGCGCCCCGTGATGCACGACATACGGATCAGTGATTGGCAGGAGCACACGCGTCGTATACGCGCCGTATCGCGCATCGAGCCTATCTTGCAGAAACACGATATTTGGCCGGCCGATTGCATCGGTCTTCGCATTCATGCCATGGTCAGCCGTGATGGCCAACACCGCGCCCTCTGCGTGATAGCTCGCCAGGTAATCGTCCATCATCGCGTAGAAGCCGTTGGCTTCTGGCGTGCCGGGCGCGTGCTTATGCTGGACGTAATCCGTTGTAGAGAGATACATCAGATCAGGGCGCTCTTCGCGCAAGATGGAAAGCCCAGCGGCAAACACGAACTTCGAAAGCTCCGCGCTGTACACGGACGGCACAGGCATGCCGACTCTCGCTACGATGTTCTCGATGCCGTGTTCATCGAGGTTCACCTGGTCGGCCTTTTCAGCCGAAAAACAGATCCCTTCCAGCCGGTGTCCGAGCAAACTGCGCAGCTTGTCCTTCGCGGTAACGACGGCGACGCGCTGACCCGCGCAAGCCATCTCCGCAAGAATGGTGGGCGCGCGCAGGTATTTGGCGTCGTTCATCAGGACTTCCATCTGCGTATCTTCGTCGAAGAAGAAATTGCCGCAAATGCCATGTACCGACGGCGGCGCGCCCGTGACGATCGACAGATTGTTCGGGTTGGTGAACGACGGCACGACGCAGTCCCCGGCCAGCACAGTGCCGAACGAACTCAAGCTGGCCAGAAACGGCGCTTTGCCGGCCAGGATCGCCTGATTGATGTATTCCTGCTCGCAGCCGTCGACACACACCACGATCGTCGGCGCAGAGGGCAATTGATAAGTTCGGGAGTTGACGGTGATCGGCTGCGTCATGGGGACACCTTTTCTGAGTGGAATGACGTCAGCGTATGATGATCAATCTACTCACACAATCGACAAAATTAGCCGGATTGCGTTAACTAAACTCACACATGCGATCGAAGCTACCCCCACTCAACGCCCTGCGCGTGTTCGAAGTCGCCGCGCGCGCGGGCAGTTACTCAGCAGCCGCGCGTGAGCTCAACCTCACGCACGGCGCCGTGAGCCGTCATATCACCATCCTTGAAGACTGGCTCGGCCAGCCTCTGTTCGTGCGCGATGGGCAAAGCATGGTCGCGTCTGGGCACGCACGAGCCTTTGCTCGAGAAGTGAGCGCGGCTTTCGACCACATTGCGGACGCAGCAGAACGCTATGGCAGGAGCCAGCACCGTAAAGTGATTCGGGTCAGCGCGGCGGCGACGGTCGCAATGCGCTGGCTGATTCCTCGTCTGCCCTTGTTCACGGCGATCTGCCCCGATGTAGATGTGCGCGTCTCCACGACGCTGACGACCGATTCCGCACTGCGCGGCAGTTTCGATCTGGCGATTCGTCGCGAAGTGCCCGTAGACGGGCAATATCAGGCGTGGCCATTATTTGAGGAACGCAACACGGTGATCGCGAGCCCGGCGCTGATCGAGCAAACCGCGATCTCGTCAGTGGAACAACTTGCCGCAGAAACATGGCTCACTACGGAATCGCGTCCGAGCGATTGGGAGAGATGGACCCAAGCCGTCGGTCAACCCACGCTTCGGGCCAGTCGAACCCTGAGATTCGATCACTTTTTTGTGACCTTGCAGGCCGTGGTCGACGGCCTCGGTTTTGGTATCGGACCATTTCCAACGCTCGATGCGGACTGCAATGCGGGGCGTTTACAGAAACCGTTTCCCGATCTGACTTCGAAGGGAGCGACTTACTTTGCATTGGTACCGCTCGATGCCGATAAGCCTGTGCATATGAGGATTTTCGTCGATTGGCTGCGATCAGGTGGCGAGGACAACCAATCCAGCAAAATATGAGCCCTCGTTCGTATACTTGCAAATGTCTTTTGTTGAGAGCCGAACCGACGCTGCAGCGGCGCCGCCAGATCGGAAAACGCTTGGTCAAAGGCCTGACCTCGAGCGAAGCGGTCGTGTATATCCTATAGCCGGGTAGAGCCTTCTCGGTCGACAGATCAATCGGAGCGACGACGGTGCCTGCAAATCGGATTACCGATGGCAAGACGGTTGTATCAAAAAAAGGGCCTCGCCGAAACGGCGAGGCTTTTGAACGACAAACGTATGCTTGTCGGTGATTTCACAGTTGTACTGTGTTTATGCTAGAGCAAGGCCTGAGATCAATTATTACTCGGCTTTAGCATGAGGTTCGCCTACATTCGCTCAGAACAGATGCCGAAACGATACCAACACCGCCGTTTGATTGACGCTCGATGACGGCGCATCCGCTCCCACCAGCATCGCCTGGTTGAGCGGCGCCGCAACCGGACCGCCATGGGACGCGTGCTGCCACGCCACCTGCATATAGACGTCGGTTCGTTTGGTCAGGTTATAGTCGAGCATGCCGCCTATATGCCCCCAATGCGGTTCAGCGTTTCCGGCCGGGCTATCGAAGCGCGAGATCGTGTACGTGTACATCAGGCCCGCATAGAAGTTCGGCGTGAACTGGTATTTCGCGTTCACCTCGAAGTTGTCGAATTTCAGCGAACTGGCCGGATTGGCCAGGTTGCCAAAGTACGCGCTGCCCGTAACGTTGTTGTAGTACGAGTGTGTATAGATAAAGCCGACGATGGCCGCAGAACTGAGTGCATAGTTGATACCCGCGCCGAAAATCTGCGTGCGCGATGCGGTGAAATCGGTGTCAGCCGATGAAACCGCGCCGTTCGGATTCGTGTCGGCCCCACCGTTGACCTGCAAATAGGCGCCGACAAGCGTGACCGAACCGGCTTCATACTGCGCTGCAAGACCATACAGTCGATTGTCCGCAAAACCGCCGGCCTCGTTGCTGAAGCCGTACATGCCTTCGAACGAGAAACCCGCGTACTTGTTGCTGGCGAACTTGATCGAGTTACTGACACGAATCGTGTTGTCGGTGTTGTCGTTGTCGTAGACGTGCGAGAGCAGACTTCCCGCCCAGTTGCCGTTCGCGGTCAGCGGCCCGAGCATGTCGACGAGCGGGTCGTATTGACGGCCGGCCGTCACGGTGCCGATCGTGGCCGATTGCACGCCCACATAAGCCTGGCGTCCGAAGATGCGTCCGCCGTTGTTCAACTTGCCGTTGTTCAGATTGAAGCCGTTCTCGATCTGGAATATCGCTTTCAGACCGGCGCCGAGGTCTTCGTTGCCCTTCAGACCCCAGCGGTCTCCGGAGTCCTGGCCAGACTCTGTTTCGACGTTATGCTTGCCGTTCACGTTGCTGGTGTACTGGAGGCCCTCGTCGATGGAACCGTACAGCGTGACCGAGTTCTGCGCCATCGAGTGCAGCGGCATCGCAGCCGCGCCGGTGGCGCCCAGCGCGAAGAGCGTCTGTTTTATCGTGCGTTTCATCTGGATCGATCCTTGTCGTTTGAAGAATTCTCGATTGCAATGAAGCGCCGCTAATGGACTGCCCGGCGCATCAAGTCGGGCAAATACTAAATTGACCTAAATACCATCAAACTGAAATACAGAATTTATTGAAATTCGTTGCATTCGCCCCACGCTCAATACCATGACGAACCAGCACGCCTACATAACTCAAGACGCGAAACAGATATATTCAAATCAGGAATACTGATAAATTTTCCGCGTCCGCCGTTATGGCGAGACGGTTTCGCAGCTATAGCTAGACCGAAGCGATCAACCCGCCGTCCACGCGCATCACGGAGCCGGTCACATATGACGCCGCTGCGCTGGCAAGAAACGCGACCGCGCCGGCATACTCCGCGGGCTGGCCGTAACGGCCGAGCGCAATCGCCGCCGTGCTCTCCGTCGATACGGATTCGACGCTGCGTCCTTCCCGCTTCGCTTTCGCTTCGTCCAGAAAGCGGATGCGGTCGGTACCGATACGTCCCGGCACGACGACATTCGCGGTGATGCCGTCGCGCCCCACTTCGCGCGCGAGCGTTTTAGACCAGCCGACGAGCGACATGCGCAGCGCGTTCGAAACGGCGAGGCCTGGAATCGGCGCAATGACGCCCGACGACGCGCTCGTCACGACGCGTCCCCAGCGCTTCGTTTTCATGCCCGGCAGCACACGGTCGGTCACGGCGATCACGGACAGCACCATGCTGCGAAAATGCTGTTCCCACAGCTCGGCCGGCTGGCCGGACGCGGGTGTTGGCGGCGGCCCGCCGGTATTGTTGACGAGGATGTCGACCCCGCCGAAGCGCGCTTCGATCGCGCCGATCCGTGCATCGATGACGGACAGGTCGCCGAGATCCCACTGCAGCGCGAACGTTTGTGCTCCGGTCTCGCGAACCGCGCGGTCCGAGTCGTCGAGCGCGTCCGCATCGATATCCGCGAGCACGACCTTGCAGCCCTCGCGCGCCAGCGCCAACGCAATCGCCCGTCCGAGGCCGCCGCCCGCGCCCATCACGAGCGCCGTCCTGTTGTCGATACCAAAATCCATGAAATGAGTCCTGTGTTAGCGGCCGCGAGGCCAGTGGATCAAATGCAATCGAATACGTTTTGCCTCAACACATTGCGCGCATCGCAGCCGATGTCCGAACGCGAGCCTCAGACGCCGCCGATACCCACGCGCAACGCGTCATCAGCATGAGCGACGAGGATCGACTCGAAGCCACGCCGGGGCGACTTGTCACGTCGGCAGCGCGCCGCCGCGAAGTCGACGAAGCGCCTTACGCGCGGCGTCATATAGCGATGCCCCGAATACAGCATCCACAACGTGCGCTCGTTGTTCTCAAGTTCGAAGGCCTGCAGCAATGGCACCAGCGTGCCGTCGCGCATCGGTGCGTCGACCAGCGAGGCAGGCAGGCGCGCGATGCCGATGCCCGCCTGAGCCGCCTTGACTAGCGCGATGAGACTTGATGAGCAAAAAATCGGCCGCAGCGGCACGCGATGAGAACCGTATGCGTCGCAGAATTCCCAGGAGCGCACCGTGACGTCGGAGCACACCAGCACATCGTGGTCGGACAGATCCGTCGGCACGCGAGGCGCACCACGCCGCGCCAGATATTTCGGCGCGGCCACGATCACATCGCGCAACTGCGCGAGCGGCCGGCACACCAGCTTAGAATCGCGCAAGCGCCGTTCGGCTGCGAAGCAGACGTCATAGTTGTTCACCGCGAGTTCCTGGGTCGATTCGAACACCGTCAGGTCGAAATTCACGCGCGGCTCTTCGGCGCGATATTCGGCCATCACCTCGCTCAGGCCCGCGGCCACGAACGAGTCGTGCGCCGCCACCTTGAGCGACCCTGCCGATTCGCGGGTAGCCGAACACACGCTCGCCTCGAGCGTGTCGAGCAGCGCGAGCACTTCCTTGCAGCCTTGCCAGTATTCGAGCCCTGCGTCGGTCAGCGAAACCGCGCGCGTGGTCCGGTTCAACAGCTGGACGTTCAGGTGCGCTTCGAGCGTGGCGATGCCGCGCGTCACCATCGCAGTGGAGACGTGCAACTCCTTTGCGGCATTGGCGAAGCTCAACGATTCGGCAACCTTCGCGAATATGCGCATGGCAGACAGTTGGTTCATGACGTTTTCACCAAAGCGAACAATAGCGGCTAGCCGGCCATCCAGCCGCCATCGACCATCAGATTGATGCCAGTGACGAAGCTGGCGAGGCTGCTGCCAAGAAACAGCGCGGCGCCGGCTACGTCTTCCGGACGCCCGAGGCGCGGCCACGGGGTGCGGCGGCGTGAATAGTCGAGTGCGTGCGGGTCGTTCGCGGCTCCAGGCTTGCCAGTGATGATCTTGCCGGGCGCGACCGCATTGCAGACGATCAGCTCGGCTGCATGATCGACCGCGATCTGGCGTGTAAGCTGCACGGTACCGCCTTTGCTAACGCCGTACGGGAAATCGCCGGGCGAGGCCACCATGCCGTGCTGCGACGACACATTGACGATGCGCCCGCGCACTTCGTCGACAGGCTCCTGCGTGAGCATCTGCTGCACCGCGCGCTTGCAACCGAAGAACATGCCGGTGAGATTCACGCGCAATACGCGCTCCCACTGCGCTTCGCTCGATTCGAGCATATTCGTGCCCGTATACGTCGCCGCGTTGTTGACCATCACGTCGAGACGGCCGAAGCGTTCCACCGCAAAGCCGATCAGCGCGTCGATCTCGGCCCATTGGCCGACGTCCGTGGCGACAAAGAACGCGCTTCCGCCGGCCGCCTCGATCAGCGTCAGCGTGGTGGCGCCGCCTTCAATCGGCTCGTCGCGCACGTCGGCCAGCACGACGCGCGCACCCTCGGCCGCATAACGCAGCGCGATAGCGCGGCCGAGGCCGGAACTCGCGCCCGTGACGACCGCAACCTTGTTGTCAAGCATGCCCATGTCGAAACTCTCCTATAACCCTGCCTGCCGGCGACACATCCGCCGCGAGCCCTGCTTCGCTGTGTATCAGCTCGCCACGCAGATAAACGTCGATCAGCCTGCCCTGCACGCGCATACCATCGAACGGCGTATAGCCAGCGCGCGAATGCTGCGCGGCATTGGCTATCACCGTGCGCTGTGCCGGATCGAGCACGAGGACGTCCGCGTCGTACCCCACTGCGAGCGCACCCTTTCTGCGACCCAGCCCAAAACGCTGCGCCGGATTCGACGCGCACATGCGCACCAGCGCGGACAGATCCATATCGCCGCTTTCGACGAAATGCAGCATCGTCGCGAGCAGCGTCTGCACGCCGGGCATGCCGCCGGGAACGTCGGCGAAGCGCGCGTATGGCGCAGTTTTTTCGGCCCGCGCATGCGGCGCATGGTCGGTCGCGACAATATCAATGAGCCCTTCGCGCAAAGCGGCCAGCAACGCAACGCGATCCTGTTCGGCGCGCATCGGCGGTGACGCCTTCAGATTCGCACCGTGCCGTGCATAGTCTTCGGCCGTGAACAGCAGACACTGCGGCGTCGTCTCAATACTGACGTCGGCAAGGTCGCGCATGCGCTGCCACGTTGCGATGCCAAGCGCGGAATTCGCTTGCCGCACATGTACGCGCGCACCGGTTTGCGCCGCGGCAAGCACCGCGCGCGCGATGCCGCTCGCTTCGGCAAGCGGCGGGCGGCTCGCGAGAAAGGCCGCGACGTCGGCGCCGGCCGGCGCGGCATCGAGCAACGACTGGTCCCCCGGCGAGACGCCCGCGAGCACGTCCAGGTCATGCGCAATCTGCAGCGCGTGCACGAGTTCGCTTTGCTGCGCATGCAGGTAATCGGCAGGAACATCGGCGGTGAAAACCTCGAACGACACGGGGTCGAGCGCGCGCAGCGCCACAAGCTCACTGGCGGCCGCGCCACGACGCAACGCCACCTGAAAACCGACGTCGACGAAAAGCCGGGCCGACGCGAGCCGCATCTTGTCCGCGAGCGTGCTCGCGCTATCGGTCCACGGTTCGTCGGTCGGCATATCGAGCAAGGTCGTGACGCCGCCCGCGGCTGCCGCCCGAGTGCCCGATGCGAAGTCTTCCTTGTGCGTGAGGCCCGGCTCGCGCAGATGCACGTGCGCATCGACAAGCCCAGGCAGCAGATAGCAGCCGTCGACGCGTCGCTCGACGCGCGCGGCGGCGCTCTGCGCAGGCGCGAGCAACGCCGCCACGCGGCCCTCGCGCACGGCGAGATCGGCACGCAGCGTGCCGACCGCATCGACAACCGTACCGCCGCGCAACAGCAAATCGAACATGGCGTTCCCCCGTCGATCGGCGCTCAGACCCGGCTCAAGCCGGCAAGCCGGCTTTCCTCGTGCGTGACGATTTCGAGCAGCGCCGCGCGCCCGCCTTCCACCGTCGCCAGACAGCGCTGCAAGGCGGCGCGCAACTGCGCCGGATCCTCGACGCATTCGCCATGACCACCGAGCGCGCGCGCAATCGGCGCGTACTCGCCCGACATGCGGTTCGCGCGGTATTTGGTCGACGCGACCGGCATGCTGGCCGCGTAGCCGCCGAGCACATGGTTGCGCATCACCACCGTGAGTATCGGCAGATCGCAGCGCACGGCCGTCTCGAAGTCGATGCCGACCATGCCGAACGCCGCCTCGCCCATGATCGCCACGACCGTCGCATCGGGCCGCGCGAGCTTCGCGCCAAGCGCGAATCCGAGGCTGCTGCCGAGCTGCGTGGTCTTGCCCCAGCCCAGATAGCCGCCGGGTTCTGTGACGTCGTAGAACGGGCTGAACTGGTCGCGCGGATTACCGGCGTCGTGCGTGACGATCACCCGGTCGCGCTCGAGCGTCTGCATCATTTCCCACACCACGCGATACGGCGAGATCGGCGTGGTGTGCGCATTGAGAAGCGGCAGCCAGTGCTCCATGAAGGCGCGGCGGGCCACCGAGATTTCGTGCGCGAGCGCATCGCGCAGCGGCGCGCGGCGTGCGAGCGTAGCCGGGTCTTCGCACACGCGCGCAAGCATCTGGCGCAGCACGGCGCGGCAATCGCCGATCACGCCGAGCCGGACCGGGTAATCCTTGCCGAGATCGCCCTCGTCGATGCTGACTTGCAGCAGCGTCTTGCCCGCCGGAATGGGCAGAATGTAGTACGAGCGCGTGAGACTCGTGCCGAGCGCGAGAATCACATCGGCCTTCTCGATAAAGCGGTCCACGGTTCCCGGTCGCGCCCGACCCGCGGTGCCGAGCGCAAACGGGTGGCGTTCGGAGAACGCGCTCTTCGCATTTGGCGTCGTCATCACCGGTATGTTGACGAGCTCCGCGAATTCCGCGAGTTCGCGCGACGCGCGCGCGTTGAGCACGCCCTGCCCCGCCAGGATCACCGGATGTTCGGCGGCCAGCAGAGTCTCGACCAACTCGTCGATCTGGCGCGCGTCCGCCTGCGGCTGCGAACGGCGCACGTCGCGCACATGTCGTGGATCGAGCTCGTGAGTTTCGCCGAGCACGTCAACCGGCAGTTCGAGCAGCACCGGCGCGGGCGGCCCGTTGCGCACGCGAGAAATCGCGCTGTACAGCAGTTGCGGCAGCTGCTCGATGCGCGTGACCGATTCGCACCATTTGGTTACGTGCTGGAAATTGCGGCGCGCCTCGAAGTTCGGCGCCACTGCCTCCGAGCCGCGCGGATAGCCGGTGGGCAGAAAGAGGATCGGCGCGCGGTCGTTATATGCCTGCGCGATGCCGCCGAACGCACTTTCAGCGCCAGGCCCGTATTGCACGGTGACCACTGTCAGATCCTCGGGCGCGGCGGTACGCGCATACCCTTCTGCGAGATTCACGGCGACGCGCTGGGTGCGCGCGATCACGGGCGGCACGTCGAGTTCGGCGGACGCATCGAAGAGTTCGCTGCTCGGGAATCCGACGATGTGCTTCATCCCTTGCTGTTTCAGAATGGACGCAACGATCTGCGCACCCGTCATCGTGCGCTGCGCCTCGTCGGCCATGGTCGGCATGCTCAAATCAGTTCCCCTTGCGAAACGCAGTGTGGTGGGCAAGCCAGTGCTGCGCAATGTCTTCACGCCGCATGAAAGCCGCGGCGCCGTTCGTACGCATCACGTGCTCGAGCACGTCGCGCAGGCCCGCGGCGCGGTTCGGCTGCCCGGTCCAGCGCGCGTGCACGGCGATCGTCAGCATCTTGCCGCCGGCCTCGTCGGCCTCCTCGATTACGTAGTCGATCGCCGCGCAGCAGTCGGCCGCGAAGTCACGCGGATTCGAATAGCCGGGAGCGATCAGATAGCGGCTGTCGTTGAGCGTCTTTGAATACGGCACGACTAGCAGTTCGCCGCTGCCGTGCGGGACGAAGTAAGGAATGTCGTCGTTGCACGGATCGGAGTAGTACAGGAAGCCGCCTTCCTCGACGATCAGATCGCGCGTGTTCACACTCGGAAACGAACGGCAGTTCCAGCCGGGCGGCCTGGTGCCCAGCACCTCGCGATAGAGCTCGATCGCTTCATGCAACTGCCGCCGCTCCTCGGCGCGGCTCATCTGCGGATAGTCGGTCCAGCGCAGCCCGTGACCGAGCAGATCGTGGCCGCGCGCATTCATCCACGCCGCCACCTCGGGGTTGCGTTGCAGCGCGACCGCGCAGGCCGAGACCGTAACCGGAATTCGGTAGCGGTCGAACAGCCGGGCAAGCCGCCATACGCCGGCGCGGCTGCCGTACTCGAAGTGCGTCTCGGTGCCGAGGTCGCGCACTGGTGCGCTCGCCGGCAAGTTGTACTCGCCCCAGTTGTCGTTGCGGCCGTCCTCAAGCCACGAATATTCGGAGCCTTCTTCGTAGACGAGCACAAGGTTGATGGCCGCCTTCGCGTCGCCAGGCCAGCGAACCCGTGGTGCGGTGCGGCCGTAGCCGATGAAATCCCGCGCGGGGCCTTGCGTCTCGATATCGGTCATGAGTTTATGCAGAGTGTTCAAAGGCGGCCGGCGGCAAGCCAGTCCATATAATCGTGAAAAGCCTCGCGGCCCGCGCGCGGCCGCCAGCTGGTGTCGCGCTCGATACGCGAGATGTCGTAGGCGCCCCACATGCCGGTCGCGAGCTGCGGGTCCTGCACGACGTTCGCGTGGTCGGCATGGCTGACCTCATAGCGCAACTGCGGCACCTTTTCGGCGGCCCAGCCGATGATGTCGCCGATACTGACCGCTACACCGCTCGCGACGTTGTAGTGGCGATAACGCGGCCGCTGTGCATCGACGAGCGCAAGAATCGCGTGTGCCGCATCGACCGAATGCAGGTAGTCGCCGACCGGCGCGAGAGAGTTCGGCCGGATCGTCTCGCCGTCGAGCGCCATTTGCGCGACACGGTGCGGCACATGCCGGAAGTTGCGGCTTTCGGTCGCGCGATCCATTGGTCCGTAGATCGACGACAGCCGCACGGACAGTGCCGACAGGCCGAACAGATCGGCGTAGCGGTTCACCACCATTTCGGCGGCGAACTTCGAAATGCCATAGAGCGTGAGCGGGGCGACGTAGCCGTCCTCGGGCAACGGCTCGCGAGACCAGTCGGGACCGTGATGCCGATACACCGACCCGGAACTCACATAGACGAAGCGCCGTACCCTCGCCCGCTGCCGCGCCCATTCGAGCAACTGGACAGTGCCCATCAGGTTGACGTCGACGATCTTCGCCGGCATCAGCGCCTCAGGATGCACCCGCGCTTCCTCTTCGGCGCTGCCGCGCGAGATCGGCGTGACGGTCGCGCCGTGCACGATCGCGCTGATCTCATGGCGATCCAGTTCATCGGCCCAGCCGGCCGGCTCGCGCACGTCGCCTTCCACAACGGTCAGGCGCTCGCGCACGGGTTCGAACCACGCGCGCGCGGCGGCATCGAGTGCGGCCCGGTCCAGAATTACGGCGCGCGCGCCGGGCTCGCGTTCGAGCCATTCGCGCGCGACGACACTCATCGCGAAGCCCGTCCCACCGGTAATCAATAAGCTCATCGAAATTCCTGAAAAGCAGTAACGGTCATCAAACGAATCGGGCAATCAGCGCGCGGTATAGCCGCCGTCGACCAGCAGATCGGTGCCGGTAACGAATGACGCGTCGTCGCTCAGCAGGAACGCGGTGCTCGCGGCAATCTCCTCGGGGCGGCCGATCCGGCCCAGCAGGTGCGCGCCGCCGAGTGCCGCGTCGGCAGCGTCGAGCGACGGCCACGAACGCAACAGCCGGCCGGTGCGCACCGCGCCGGGCGACAGGCTGTTCACACGAATCTGCGCCGGCGCATGATCGACGGCCATCAGCCGCGCCAGATGGATCAGCCCGGCCTTCGCCGCGCAATATGCGACCGAGCGGCTCGCCGCTACGTGACCGAGTTGCGACGCGACCAGCACGATCGAGCCGCCGCCGCTTTCGCGCATCAGCGGCACGACGAACTTGTTCATCAGGAACGCGCCGGTCAGCGAGACGTCGACTTCGTTGCGCCAGTGCTCGGGCGCGAGATCCTCCACCGAGCCGTCGTGCCACGGCGCGGCGGCGTTATGCACGAAGCCGTCGAGCCGGCCGAAGCGTGCGCGCGTGAATTCGACGGCCGCGCGCGCGGCCTCGACATCGGTCACGTCGCATTGCACGCCGCATGCGCCTGTGCCAAGCCGCTGCACCGTGCGCTGCGCCGCGTCCGGGTCGAGCTCCGCGCACACCACTTGCGCGCCTTCGTCGATACAGCGCGCCGCCATTGCCACGCCGATATCGCTTGCGGCGCCGCTAATGAGTACCACCTTGCCGCGCAACCGCGAGATCGGCGCGCTCATGCGTCGAGCACCGGCGGCAGGCTGGTTCGTGGCGTGAACGGCCGCGCGGCCGCGAGGAAGCGCCCGCGCCCCGGCGTCGAGCGCACCTCGCCTTCGTGCCAGATGATGTCGCCGCGCGACACCGTTGTCACGGGCCAGCCGCGCACCGTCATGCCTTCGTACGGAGTGTGATCGGTGGCGTGATGCAGCATCGCGTTGCTGATCGTCACTTCGCGCTGTGCGTCCCATAATGCGAGGTCGGCGTCCGCGCCGACGACGATCGCGCCCTTGCGCGGATACAGCCCATAGAGGCGCGCCGGCGTTGTCGCGGTGAGCTGCGCGAATTGCGCGAGCGACATGCGCCCGCCGTTCACTGCCGCCGAAAACAGCAGCGGCAAGCGCGTTTCGATACCGGGCACCCCGTTCGGAATGCGCGTAAACGGTGTATCGGGTCCGCCCGCGATCTTGTCCGTGTAGTGCCACGGCGAGTGGTCCGACGAGAACACCTCAAGCGTGCCATCGAGCAGGCCGCGCCACATCTCCGGCTGGTTCTCGCGTGCTCTCGGCGGCGGCGTGCACACGCACATCGCGCCGCGCAGATCGGGCGTATCGATGTCCTCCGCCGAAAGAAACAGATACTGCGGACAGGTTTCCGCGTAGACCGGCAGACCGCGCTGCTTCGCGCGCCGGATCTCTTCGGCCGCGCCGGCCGCGGACACGTGGCAGATCAGGATCGGCGTTTCGATCACCTCGGCGAGGCTGATGGCGCGAAACGTGGCTTCGCGGTCGCCGGCGGCCGGATGGGCGAGCACGTGATAGCGCAGATGTGTCTTGCGTGCCTTCAGAAACTGCTCGGTCAACCAGCGGATGCATGCGTCGTTCTCCGCGTGCACCATTGTCAGCGCGCCTTCGCGGCGCGCGACGTTCAGCACTTCGAGCACCTCGTAATCGTCGAGCTTCAGGCCTTCATAGGTCAGGTAGATTTTCACCGAGGTGCAGCCTTGCGCGATCAGGCGCGGCAGCTCCTCCTCCAGTACGCGCGGCGTCGGGTCGCCGACGATCAGATGGAATGCGTAGTCGATATGCGCCTTCGGTCGTGCGCGTTCGTGATAATCAGCTACCACTTCGGCGAGCGACTGTCCTCGCATTTGCATGGCGAACGGAATCACCGTGGTCGTGCCGCCGCACAGTGCGGACAACGTGCCGCTGCGGAAATCGTCAGCGGTCGAGCGCCCTTCCCATGGCTGCTGATCCATATGGCAGTGCGCATCGACGCCGCCCGGCAAGACGATGCGATCGAGTGCCGACAGTTCCGCGCGACCCACGGGCAGACTGGCCGCAAGCGCCGCGATGCGCCCTGCGCGCACGCCGATGTCGACCTGCGCGGGGCCATCGGGCAGTACGACGGTGCCGCCGCGAATCACGAGGTCGAAGCTTTGCGTCTCGTTCATGTCGTTCATGGCGCCCATCAGTTGCACGCCTCGGCATTGACGAGCTGGAATACGGGGCGCACCTTGCGCAATTCGTCGAGGCCGAGGTGGCAAGCGATCTCATGCGTCGGCGAGACCGCCCGCACCGGCGGCGCGACCGTATCGCAGATGTCGCCGGGTTTGCGGTGGCAACGCGACGCGAAGCGGCAGCCAGGCGGCACGTCGATCGGGCTCGGCGTCTCGCCCGTCAGCCGCACGCGTTGCTGCTGAACCGACGCATCGGGGCTATGCACGGCCGACAGCAGCGCCTCGGTGTACGGGTGATACGGCGGCGCGAAGATTTCCTCCGCGAGGCCTTTCTCCATCACGCGGCCCAGATACATCACGACGATCCGGTCCGCGACATGCCGCACCAGCGCAAGATCGTGGCTGATGAACAGCAGCGTGGTCTGCTGCTCCTTCTGGATCGAGAGCAGCAAGGTGATGACGGCCGCCTGCACCGACACGTCGAGCGCGGACACCGGCTCGTCCGCGACGATCAGCGACGGATCGGTCGCGAAAGCGCGCGCGATGGCAATGCGCTGCTTTTGGCCGCCGGACAGCTGCGCCGGCAACCGCTGCGCGACTTCGACAGGCAAACGCACGAGCTCGAGCAATTCGTGCAGGCGGCGTTCGATCGCGGCCTTGTCCCGTTGGCCGCCGAACTTTCTCAACGCGCGGCGGATCGGTGTGGCCACCGCGTGCGACGGATTGAGCGTGCTGTCCGGATTCTGGAAAACCATCTGGATCGACTTGAGCATGTCCAGCGCGCGCTTTTTCGCGGGCATCTGCGAGAGCTCGGTGCCCGCGAACCGGATCGAACCGGACGTGGCCGTTTCGAGACCGACCAGCATCCGCGCAAGGCTCGACTTGCCGCAACCCGACTCGCCGACCAGACCGACGATTTCGCCCTTGCCGACCTCGAACGAAACCTGTTCGTTAGCGTGCACGACACGCCGCGATCCGCTGATCGCATACTGCTTCGATACGTCGTCGATGACGAGCGCGGCTTGTGCGCGCTCCGAATGCACGGCCTCTCCCAGCGCGGCTTTGCGTACCACATCGATGTCCTGCCAGCGCGCGCAGCGCACGTGGTGCCGCGCCGCGCCAGCCGGCACCAGCGCAATCGCGTCGCCGCCGCAGATTTGCGCCTGAAAGTGGAAGCAGCGCGGACCGAACCAGCAGCCTTGCGGCCGCTCGTGCGGCAGCGGCAGATGGCCCGGAATTGGCGCGAGCGAACGCGTGCCCTTCGCACCGCTGATCGCCGGAATGCAGCCGAGCAGTCCCTGCGTATACGGATGACGCGGCGAGCTGAACAGCGTGGCCGTATCGGCCTCCTCGATCATCTCGCCCGAATACATGATGCCGACGCGGTCACACGCGCTAGCGATCAGGCCGAGGTTGTGCGAAATATAGAGGAGGCTCGTGCCGTACTGCTTGCGCAGATCCGCGATCAGATCGAGAATCGCGGCTTCGACGGTCACGTCGAGCCCGGTCGTCGGCTCGTCGAGCAGCAGCAGCGCCGGCCGCGCCAGCAGCGCCATCGCGATCACGATGCGCTGCTGCTGGCCGCCCGACAGCTGGTGCGGGTAGCGCTTGAGCATCGCGAGCGGATCGGGCAGCCTGACGTTCTCGAGCATCGTCGCGCACATGTCGCGCGCCTCGGCGCGCGACGCGTTCAAATGTCGGCGCGGAACTTCGGCCAATTGCGCGCCGATGGTTTTCACCGGGTTCAAGGCACTCATCGGCTCCTGGTAGACCATCGCCACGCGGCGGCCGCGAATCGCGCGCCATTGCGCGGCGCTCGCGCCAACCAGTTCCTGCCCTTCGAAGCGAATGCTGCCGCCCGTCACGCGGCCGGTGCCGCCCATGTAGCCCATCACGGCCATCGCGGTCGTGGTCTTGCCGCAACCCGACTCGCCGACAAGTCCGTAGCTCTCGCCCGGCGCGATTCGAAGCGACACGCCCGGCACCGCCACGACCGTCTCGTCGCGATTGCGGTATTCGATTCGCAGGTCGCGAATGTCCAGCAGCGGCACGGCGCCCTGTGCCGGTTGAGCGGCCGGCGTGCCGAGCAGACCGCTTTCAATCATTGCGTTCATGGCTTCCACGCCTCCCGCATGCCATCGGCAAGCAAGTTGAATCCGAGCACGAGGCTCACGATCGCGACCGACGGCGCAATCGACATCAGCGGCCAGACGTTGATCACGGTGGTGGTCTCGCGCACCATTCCGCCCCAGTCCGGATTGGGCGGCGGCAGCCCGAGCCCGAGAAAGCCAAGCACGCCGATCGTGATGATCGTGTACCCGATGCGCAGGCATGCGTCGACGAGCAGCGGGCCGCGGCAATTGGGCAGCAGCTCGCAGACCATGATGTACAGCGTGCTTTCCGCGCGCAGCCGCGCGGCCGCCACGTATTCCTGCTGCTTCAGATCGAGCACGAGCCCGCGCACAATGCGGCCGATGCCGGGCGCTGACGCGATCGTGGTCGCAATCACGATGTTGAGCACCGATGCGCCGACGTTGGCGATCAGGATCACGTAGAGCACCAGCACCGGAAAGGCCAGAACGAGGTCGGAGAAGCGGTCGACCAGCGCCTCGATCCAGCCGCCGTAGTAACCGGCGGCCATGCCGAGCGTAATGCCGGCCAGCATCGCCACGGCCACCGAGAGCGGCGCGACCAGCAGCACCGTACGCGCGCCGAAAATCAGCCGCGCGAGAATGTCACGGCCGAGAATATCGGTGCCGAGCCAATGCGCGACGGACGGTGTGGGATTGGCCATCGCCATCGCGTCCTGCGCGGTAGGCGACGGTAGCGGCAAGATCGGCGCGAGCACCGCCAGCACGATCCAGAACACGATCAACGAAAGTCCGATCACCGCGGTGCGCGAGCGGAACAGCCGGATCCACGGGCGTTGCGGCGCGCGCGAAGTGCGCACCCCGAGCGGCACGGCATTGGGTTCGACAGTCGACATGACATTACCTCACGCGAATGCGGGGATTGAGCAGCATGTAGCCGAGGTCGCCGAGAAACTGCGTGACGACCGCGACGAACACAGTGACGAGCGTCGCGGCTTCGAGCGTCGCGATATCGCCGAACATGCTGGCGTCGAGCAGCATGCGGCCAAAGCCTGGATACGCGAACACCATCTCGGTCACCACCACGCCGCCGATCAGGAAGTTCAGCTGCAGCAGCAGTACCGTGAACGGCGCGATCATGGCGTTGCGCAGCGCGTGGCCGAGCACGACCTGGCACGGGGTCAAACCTTTGAGGATCGCGGTCCGGATAAAGGGCTTCTCCATCACGCCGATCATCGACACACGGATCATGCGCGCCACATAGCCGAAGTCGTACAGCACCAGCACCGCGACTGGCAGCACCATCTGCGACGTAATCGACCAATGGCCGCCTTCACTGTTGTCGAGCGGACTGGTGCCCGGAAAAAGCGGCCACACGATCACGAACAGAGTGACGAGAAACACGCCCGACGCGAATTCCGGAACCGACGTGAACGTAATGCAGACCACTGACAGTACGCGGTCGAGCATCCCGCCTTCCTTGAGCCCCGACAAGATGCCGAACAGCATGGATAGAGGCACGATCAGGGCGAATGCGATACCGGCAAGGATCGCCGTGTGGCCAAGACGCTTCCATAACACGTCGTTCACCGGGAGCTTGTAGAGCGTCGAATAGCCGAAGTTACCGAAATACTGCGCGCCGCGCGGGTCGCTGAAATTCAGCCCGTTGGCCGGGTCTTCGAGCGGATCGGGGCGCTCGCCGACCAGTACTCCGAGCCAGCGCCCATAGCGCTCGAGCAAAGGATCGTTGGCGTGCATGCGCTCGGCGAGCAGATCGACCTGCTGCTGCGTCGCGTACGGCCCGAGTGTACGGCGCGCGACGCTGCCCGGCGTGAACTCGGACACCGCGAATACCACGAACGACGCGCAGAGCATCGTCACGATCATCAGGATCAGGCGTTTGGTGAGAAAGGAAGCCATGCTTGCCGCCCCCGGGAGATTCAGGACTTGATGGAAACGGCAACCTCGCGCATCGGCGCAACGGCAGTTGCCGCCGGTGTCTACGCGCTGACCGCGTATTGATTTGCGAAGATATACTGCGACGGATGCACCGAGAAGCCCTTGACCTTCTTGTCCATCACCGTCGAGAAGCTGCGCCAGAAAGGCTGCACGATCGGGCCGTCTTCCTGCATCAGCTTTTCGATCTTCGCCATCACCACGCTACGTTTCCTGGGATCGAGAATGCCGTCGGCCTGATTGAGCAGCGCGTCGAACTCGGGGTTCGCATAACCCGATTCGTTCCACGCGGCATTGGTGCGATACGCGAGCGCAAGCGTCATCACGCCGAGCGGCCGGTGCCCCCAGCCCGTCAGACTGAACGGCACCTTGGTCCACACTTCCCAGTATTGCGCGCTCGGCAGCGGCTTGATGTTGACCTTGACGCCGATGTCCTTGAACTGCTCCGCGAGCGCCTGCACGGTATTCAACTCCCAGATCGGATCGGGGCGCGTCACCATGTCGATTTCAAAGCCGTTCGGATAGCCGGCCTCGGCCAGCAACTGCTTCGCCTGCGCGACGTCGCGCCCGTACTTCGGCAGCGCCGCGTATTCCGGATGGACCGGCGCCACGTGATGGTCTTCGGCCGGAATGCCGGCGCCCAGCAACGACGTAGCAATGATCTTCTGCCGGTCGATCGCGAGCTTCATGGCCTTGCGCACGCGCCGGTCAGACAGGATCTTGTGATCGACACGCATCCGCGCGACGCCCGTTTGCGAGGTCAGCACGGCATACGGCTGCACATGCGGCAGATGCTTCATCGCGTTGACCTGCACGGCATCCGCTTCCGACAAACCGTCGACCTGCTTCGACGCCATCGCCGAAATGGAGGCGCCGGCGTTGTCGCCGAGATCGACAAATTCGAATGTGTCGAGATACGGCCCGGTGCCCCAGTAACCCTTGTGCGCCTTGTACGTCGCGCCCTTGCCCACCGTGAACGAGGTCATTTCGAACGGGCCGGTGCCGTTCGCGCCGGGGCCAAATACCCCCTTGTCGGCGGGATCGATGATGAACATCGCGTAGTGGAACAGGTGCTCGGGGACGGCGATTTGCGGCGCGAAGCAATTAAGGCGCACGGTCATGTCGTCGACCTTCTCGATCGCCTTGTCCGACCACAGACGACTCGACATTTTCGGCTTGCCGTTCGCATCCTTCTGGCCGCTGTCGTATTCCTGCACGAGATAGCCGGTAAACAGGCCGAGCATCGACGAGCCCACTGCCGGATCGCAGACGCGCTTCAGGTTCCACACGACATCGTCGGCATTGAGCGCGCGGCCGTTGTGCCATTTGACACCGGGCCTAACGTGCAGCGTCCAGGTCTTCAGGTCCTCGCTGACTTCCCAACGCTCCAGCAGATACGGACGCGTGAGATTGTCGTTTCCGGTGAACGTCAGAAATTCGCATACCTGACGAATCACGTTCGATCGTTCCGCGAAATCCGCCTGATGCGGACTTTTGATTTCCATGCAGCGCATGCCGATGCGCAGATGCCCGCCTTTGGGCAGCGCGTCGGCGGCCCGCGCCTCCTCGATGAACGGATCCGGCACACCGCTCAGCATATACGCGGCAACCGCCGACACACCAAGCAGCGTAGCAGTACGCAGGAAGTGACGGCGTGAAATCACGCCGCTTTTCAGGTCCTCGACGAGAACGGGGATATACGGATGCTCGGGCGAATCCTTAGGCACTGCATTTCTCCGGAAAATGTTCGGGCTGGCAATCTGCGGACATGGAAGATTAGGACGATTCAACTTTTGGCCAAAAACCCAAATGCGACATTTCAGCTACAAAAAGCGACATGAAAAAAATCACGCGCCCGCGCGGTACCGACATGCGCGGTGCAGGTCGAAGTAAGGGATCGAAGGGGGATCTGTAAGGCGGTTCAGTCGCGGCGCGCGGTCAACCCGCCGAGCCGCACTTCGCGCGGCGTCATGCCGTAGTGCGTCCGATAGATGCGCCCAAAGCGCGAAGCGGACATATAGCCGCAGGTCTGAGCGACATCGGCAATCGGCAGATCGGTTTGCAGGATCAGGTCGTGCGCGCGCGCCATGCGCAATCCCGCGTAGAACGCAGAGGGTGTCTTGCCGAGATGCGCGACGAACAGCCGCTCGATCTGCCGCGTCGACAATTGTACGCGGCGCGCGAGCACCTGCAGATCGACCGGGTTCTGGATGCTCGACTCCATCTCCTTGACGATCTCCACGAGCTTCGCGTTGCGAATGCCGAAACGCGTCTGTGCGGGCATGCGTTGCGACGAATCGTGCTGACGAATCTCGGGATGGTTGAACTGGTCGGAGATCGCGTCGGCCAGGTCGCGGCCTTTACTCGCGGCGATCAGATATAGCATCATGTCGAGCGTCACTGTCCCGCCCGACGAAGTAATGAACGGGCCGTCCACCGCGAAGATCGCATTGGTGCCCACGCAGCGCGGAAATTCCTCCTGAAACGCCGCGAGCAGTTCCCAGTGCACCGCGCATCGCCGTCCTTCGAGCAGCCCGGCCTTCGCGAGCACGAACTGCCCCGCGCAGATACCGCCGAGCACCCCGCCGCGGCTATGGACGTCGCACAGCCACCTGAAAGTGGCCGGCTTGTACGCCTTCGTGTGGTTCAGGCCCGCGACGACGATCACGAGATCGCAGCGCGGCATGTCGCCGATCGCATGGTCGACTGGAACCGGCAGACCGGCGCTCGAATGAACCGGCGCGTCGTCGGTCGACAGAAACATCCATTTGTAGAGCGCGCGGCCGGCAATGCGGTTCGCCTGACGTAGCGGGTCGAGCGCCGCGGCGAACGTCATCATCGGGAAATCCGGCACCAGAAAGAATCCGACACGCAACGGGTCCGATAACGTCGCGATTTTTTCGAGCGCGGCGTGAGTGTCTCTGCTTATCATGAGGGCTTCGGGCGGCTGTCTCTGCGGGTAGCCACTAAGCTATATGGCCGAAAATCGATTGTCTATCTGCACTTTCGGGCGTGCGCATCGAGCACGTCGGCCACGCGTTGCGGGTCGGCATGACAACCGTTCTGTTGCAGCAGGTCGCGCACATGCGCCGCGCTCGCGAGGCCTTCGTCTACCGGAACCTGTAGCAGCGAGCGCCCGACGCTGCCGCTTCGGCAACGAGCGATGCAGTTCGCTCATACCCGATCTTCGCTTTCACGTCGGGCGCGATGGCGGTCGATTCGAGCAGATGGCGCTCCCTCGCCGCCCGCTAAGCGGCAAGCGGGCGCGCGTGGCAAACTCGCCCATGTCTGTACCGCCTCGAATAGGGCACTCGCCTGCGCGAGCGACTTGCCGATCAGTTCCGACAGCTGCGCCGTGACCGCGCCGAAGTAGCCGCGATATGTGCGCGGGCCGATGCCGACCGCCGTCGCGGCAATGCAGATCGTGCGCAATGCGGGCATGCAACGCCGACCAACATTAACTCCGGCACCAAGCATAAAGAGCAACATCGCCCGTTGCCGTCGATTGCGCCAAGTCGCGGTTTTGAATCGATGCAAAAGATACTCCTCGAGTCGCTGATCTTCCGATTTGCTTAGGTCGCGAATAACAGGCGCAAAGCCCCATCAATGGCGCCATACGGTCGCGACGACGCCTGCGGCGGGTCTGGTCCGATCTGTACAGGATTTCATCTATGTATCTGTATCGGTACTGTACTGGTTTGGGTCGATAGACTGACATCGAAACTGACAAGTCACTTTCGTCCAATGCAACCGGAGACCGCCCATGTCCGTCGAGCTGTTGAGCGCGTTGCCTGCCGGCATTCTGTTCGCGCTCGTCACGAGCATCACGCCCGGCCCCAATAACACGATGTCGGATCGTAGCCATGTCGTTCTGTGAGCCAAGGAGTTGGTAGAATGTTTTGTCTTCCTAAGACCGCTTG
>NZ_JAVHZD010000004.1:0-270952 GCF_031119615.1 Paraburkholderia sp. SARCC-3016
TTGCCCGTGTGAAAGTAGGTAATCGTCAGGCTCCCCCTCAGCTGAAAACATCAACCCCGCCCGCACAGGCGGGGTTGCTGCGTTTACAGCCCGGCTAAAATTCAGCGAAGCGTCAGCTCTCGAACACTCGTCATCAAGCCCCGCGTGTCGGCTACTCTGCATCTGCGATCGACCGTTTGATATTTCCCAGGTTAATTCGGATTCCAAACGTTGACAGGATTCATCTCGAAAAACAAACTGCTGTGCGAGTCGCTGTTGATCAACAACTGAGGATCGCATGAACCAGAAGCCAATCATCGCTGCAGCAATCGCCGGAGCCATCATCGCTTTGGCACCGTTAAGCCCACAGGCGGCACAGCCTGCCGCATCGGCTGCGTCGAGCGCAGCCATCGCGGGAGTCAGTGTGCTTCAGGCCGAAGGGACCGTGCAGGCGGTGGATCGCGTCGCACATACCGTCACTGTCAAAGATGCAGCGAGCGGTCAGGCAACTTTCAACGTCAACCCCGATACAACGAAGCTCGCAGAGCTCAAGGCAGGGGACAAGGTGCGTGTGCGGATGGTTCGTGATGCGGTCATCACGCCGGCGTCCCACCCGTCGGCGAATATGACTGGCCAAGGCGCGGCAAACGCCGATCCGATGGCACATAGCAACGTCGCGGCGGAAATCGTGTCGGTCGATCAGAAAACGGGTGTGCTCGCGCTGCGCGGACCTAAAGGCGCAGTGTTTCACATTCAGGCGAGCAACGCGGCGCAGGTCGCGCATCTGCCAGCGGGTACGCATGTGGAAGTCGTCTACGCCCCGACCGCGAATGTGTCGGTATCGGCGGCTCAATAGATCGACCTCGCCTGGGCGACGTCATCGCCCGAGCAGCGGGTCGAAGTCAGCGGGTCGAAGTCGACATAGGCGGCGTGGCAGCGGTTCTATCGTGACCGCCGGCGCGCTTCTTAAAGGCCCGCGCTTACCAGCTTGAGCCGCGTAATTTCGGACGGGGCGCCCAGTCGTTTCGGCGGCCCCCAATAGCCGGTGCCGCGGCTCGTATAGACCCACAAGCCATTCAGCCGAGCCAGTCCTGCCGTAAACGGCTGCTGCAAGCGGACGAAGAAGTTCCATGGGAAGAACTGTCCGCCATGAGTATGGCCCGACAGTTGCAGCGTGAATCCCGCATCGGCCGCCGCCTCCGCTGTGCGCGGTTGGTGCGCGAGCAGCACCCTGATCAGCACGTCGCCGGGGGCGCCTCGCAGCGCGGCCGCCGGATCGCTGTTATGCGCAGGGTCGTAGTGCCCCGCCGAGTAGTCGGTTACACCCGCGATCACCGCTTGCGCACCGTCGTGGTTCAGCACCACGTGCTCGTTGAGCAGCACGCGCAACCCGAGCCGTTTGAATTCCGCAATCCACGCATCGGCGCCCGAATAGTATTCGTGGTTGCCCGTGACGAGATACGCGCCATGGCGCGCGGTGAGTTTCGACAACGGCTGTGTATGAGCCGACAACTGTGCGACGGAGCCGTCGACCACATCGCCGGTTACGGCGATCAGGTCTGGTTCGAGCCGGTTTACCGCGTCGACGATCGCATCGACATAGTTGTGCTTGATGGTCGGTCCGACGTGAATATCGCTGATCTGCACGATGGTGAAGCCTTCGAGCGCGCGCGGCAAATCGTCGATCGGCACTTCGATCGTCACGACGCGCGCGCGACGCCGCGCGTTGATGAAGCCGATAGCCGTGGAGATCAGCGCAAGAATCGGCACTGCGGCCGCGCTATTCTGCCGCCAGTGTGCAATCGACACCGTGTTGGGCCACAGTGCATCTACCGTCAATAGCGACGCAAGGACGATGTCGCGTGCGAATGTGAGCACGAGCAGCGACGAGAAAAAGCCCATCGCCAGCAGGCCGACCCACGCGAAGCGGTCGCCGACCGACTGCTGTTCGAAACGCCGCGCCAGCATGCCGGCCGGAATCAGTAGACATGACAGTACGAGCCAAAGCACACAAAGTGCTCGCCCGATCGAACCGATCGGCAGGTCCGGAATGATCCGGAAACCTACGTAGAGGTGAAACAGAACACCGATAGAGACAAGGCGAACGAAGAACGATGATAGGCGCATGGTAAAGGGTAGCGTGACGCGTCGGTGCCAGAAACGACAGGGTCTGTCGCGAAGCAACGTCATAGATGGGAACGCCGGCCAGTCATTCTACCGGCAGATTTGACGAGAGGTTGGAGGCGTAAAAGACAGTGCTCGACGGCTTTGCCGGGAACGGTATCGCGATGGTCCCGCGTACCGATCCGTCCGGCGACTGCCGTGGCGGACGAGGGTTCATACTTACGTCTATCTCGATATTATCGGCGCCGCGTTCGCGGCTTTTGATATGCACGACCTGTTCGACGATCTGCCTGCACCCGATGTGGCGTGGTTTCCCGATTGGCTCGCGCCGGCAACGGCCACCTCGATGCTCGAGCGCATCATCGATGAAGTCGCGTGGCGGCAGGACACGATGGGCACACCCGCAGGCCGCGTGCCGCTGCCGCGCCTGACCGCGTGGCAGGGCGAGCCCGACGCCGTCTACGTTTATTCAGGCATCCGCAACGTGCCGGACGCGTGGACTGCAGCGGTCGGCGAACTGAAAACCGCGGTTGAAACCGCTTGCGGCGCGCGCTTCAACAGCGTCTTGCTGAATCGTTACCGGACCGGCACGGACAGCATGGGCTGGCATGCGGATCGGGAACCCGAACTTGGTGACGAGCCGGTGATTGCATCGGTGAGCCTTGGCGCCACGCGCAGGTTCGACCTGCGCCACAACCGGACTGGCGCGGTGCAGTCGTTCGGGTTGAATAGCGGCAGCCTGCTCGTGATGCGCGGCCGCACGCAGGCGGAGTGGCGGCATCGAATCCCGAAGGAGCCGCGGATTCAGGGCGAGCGGATTAATCTGACGTTTCGGTATGTGATGCCGCGCGGCGCGTCGGCTGGCCGTTGAGGATCTCGGGTGTCTATAACATGTTCAAGATATAAAATTTATGCGCATAAAGATGCGCAGCAATTAATAGGACGCCGTCGTCGGCGACCATGCGACACCATGAGATTCGCCCTATGTCGTTTGGACATGCCATGCTGTAATAACTTTGTGCTTACTCTTTACTCCGGCTCACTTAACATTTTTCAGTCGAGGCAAGGCCATGAAAACGACGATCCGCAAGATGGGTAACTCGCATGGTGTGCTCATTCCGAAACCAATTTTGGCCCAGCTGGGACTGGAGGACGAAGTGGACATGCAAGTGGAAGGGAACGCGCTCGTGCTGCGTCGGCCGCAGAAAAAGGCGCGCGAGGGCTGGGCCGAAGCAAGTCGATCCGTTGCCGCGGGCCGCGGCGGTCATCTCGTGATGGGCGAGTTTCCGAATGCGGGCGACGAGGGGTTCATATGGTAGAGCGCGGCGAGGTCTGGCTAGTTGCGCTGGATCCGACCGTCGGCAGCGAGATTCAGAAGATGCGGCCCTGCGTGGTCGTGTCGCCGCCGGAATTGAATGAACACCTGAACACGATCATCGTCGCGCCGATGACCACCGGCAGCAAGCCGGCGCCGTTCCGCGTCGGCCTCACGTTTGCACGCAAACGTGGGGTGATTCTGCTCGATCAGATTCGCACTGTCGATAAAGATCGATTGATCAGGAAAGCGGGGGCCATTTCCGATCAGGCGCTCGCGTCAACGCTATCGGGGTTGCAGGAAATGTTTGTCGACTAGCGACGTCAAACGCCGCGGGCGCGACGACGGCGGCGTCGAAGGCCGCCGGGCCAGATTCATTGCATCACCGATGCGCATTCAGGCCTCGTGATTCACCGTCTTGAATTGAGCTCGCACCTTCAACCCGCACCTTCAGCGACACGAGCGCGACCAACGTAAACGCCGCAACACGAGCAGGCACCGCATACTTGGAATCCCGCTAGCCGCCGGCGTCGATGCGGCGCCTGACCGTCGCCACCAGTCGATCGAACGCGAGCGTGCTCGCAGGAAGCGCCACCGTATCAGGAAAGTGTTCGCGCGCGATGTCGGTCAATACCTGGCCCGGCGGCGCTTCGAGTAAAACGCGTGCGCCCATTTCGATCATCGCCGTCAGCGCATCGAACCACCGGACGGTATGGCGCATGTTGGTCACGAGGTCGTCGCGAATCGCATCGGCGGTATGCAACGGTCGTCCACCGCGATTGCCGATATAGACGCTTTGCGGTGCATGGAACGGGACATTGCGTGCGTAGTCGGCAAGTTCGTCGGCGGCGGCGCCGAGCAGTTCGCAATGCGACGGCACGCTGACCGCCAGTCGCGTCGCCTTGCGCGCGCCGGCGGCAAGCGCGGTATCGATGAACGCGTCGAGCGCGTCGTTCGCGCCCGCAACGACGATTTGCCGCGGAGCGTTCACATTGCCGACGAACACGCGCGGCTGCCCATTACGCGTGACTTGTGCAGCGAGCGTCTCGATCTCATGCTCGGTCAGTCCCGCGATGGCCGCGAGTCCATAACCGGCCGGGTAGGCGCTTTCCATCAGTTCGGCGCGCTTGCGAACGAGACGTACCGCATCGGCGAATTCGAGTGCGCCGCAACAGACGGCCGCGGCATAGGCGCCGACCGACAGCCCTGCGCTGAAGTCGGCTGTCAACCGTTCCACAGCTAGCGCACGCGTGATCGCCACTCCGGCCACGACCATACCGATTTGCACGGCAACGGTCGATTGAAGGGCGGCGTGATTATCTAGCGTCAACACATCGAAGCCGAGTACATCGGACGCTTCGGCGAGGGTCGCGTCGCTCGCGGGGTGGACGGGAAGCTGATGCAGAAAGCCTTCGGTCTGCGCACCTTGTCCGGGAAAGAGGAGGGCGAGCGTCATCGTATCGCGGCCCCGTCATCGCATGTCGATGGAAAAATGGAAAGCTGCTGCGATCTCGATGTCTTGCTTGCCGACGACGAGCCTGCCGTTGCGGCGCCGATTACCGCGGTCCACGGATCGTTCACCAGCGACGCGCCACCATTCGCGCGCACCATCACAGACGTTTTTCCCGCAGCAAGCTCGGCCAGTGCGACACCGCCGGCCGGCGTGTCGAGCTGCGCATCCACCCGCACGCCGAGCCGCTGCGCGAGCGCGAGCAGTTCGGCGAGCAACTGTCCGGCTGCGGCGCGGGCGAGTGGTTCAGGCGCGCGAACAAGCAGATCGAGATCGCTTGATCCATTGACCGTGGGCAGGCCGGTCGCGAGCTCGAAGCCGGCGCTGCCGGCCGGGCCCCAGACATACTGTCCAAGCGAGCGAGGCGCACGACGGAGTTCGGCTAGCATGAAAAATGCGGGCAGCAGTTCGCGCCCCCGCACGGGTTCTTGCGTGACGAGTGCTTCCGGCGGCACTGCAAACTCGACATCGCCGTCTTCGACCCACGTACCGTACCGTTGCGCCCGGCTCGCGCCGCGTATGCCGACCGCGACGGAACCCGGCGCCGACGGCGCGCGTCGCACGACTGCGAACGGCGCCCGCAGCAACGCCTCGCGAGCCCAACCAGGCTCGCCATCACGCAGCGGGACGCGGTGCAGCCGCAATATGTCGTGCGGCCGCCAACGCGCATGACCGCAGTTGCGGCCATCGCCGGGCGGCAGCGCAACCACCATCATCACGCCGCATCCCACTGCGCAGCAAGCCGCCGCCGCACTTCAATCGACGCGGCGCGCGTCTTATGCGCGGCCGCCGACTCGAGACGATGCGACAACCCGCGCGTCTTGTCCGCACGTGCGTCGCGTATCGAATCCGCAAGAATGCCGCGCACGCGTTCGATATGCGCGCCGCTCGGCGCATCCGCATCAATGTCGCCGATCAGCGTATCGAGCAGCCCCAGCCTGGCAAACGACGCGATCGAATACGACATCGGCACGATCGTTTCGCCAAGCTTGTCGAGCTCATCGACGGTACGGCGCGTCACGCGCGCCGCGGCTTCCTTGCCCATCGCGTGGACGAGCGTGCCCGGCGCATCGAGCGCGAGAATCCGGTTCGCCTGATAGCCGTGCGCGAGAAACGCGCCCGACATCGCCGGCCCGACGATCAGCGCGATCACCGGATGTCCCGCGTCGCGCGCCGTCGCATAAGCATCGACGCCGGCCGCGCACGCGAGATGCACGCCGAGCATCTCTTCACGATAGCCATACGCCTGGCTTTTCACATCGACGATCGCGACAATCGGCCGCTTTTTCGCGGTATTCGCGTCTTGCGCAATCGCATCGCGCACCGCACGGGCGAGCAGCCACCCCTGTTCGAGGCCGACCACGTTGTCGACGGCGCGCGGAAAGCGGTTGTCGGGATCCGGCACGACCGAGACAAAACGTGCGAGCTCGTCGCCGAGCGGTGCGTCGGCGCTCCAGACCGGTGCTTTCGTCGCCGGTTCGCCGGCCAGCGCGTGGAACCAGCGCGCGCCGCGTGTCAGTTGGGTATCGGTCACGGTCACTCCTTGCGCGTCGCAGTCGACGCATGGGCTTGATGAGATGCTTCGGCGTCAAACACTGCGCGCATCGTTTCGGGCGTCACCGTTTGCGGATCGATCGCGGCGAGCCGCGCGAGGTACGTGTCGACCTGCTCGCTGCGATGTGCGGCGGGCAGGCCGCGTGCAAAGGCGTCCAGCACGGCGCTGCGCACCGCGACGACATCGTCTTCGACGAGGCTGTCCGCGAGCCCCGTCGCCGCGCGCTGCTCGCCGCCGATCAGTTGCCAGATGCGGCGTTTGTCGCTCGAATCGAGCTCTTCGATACCCGCTTCCTGCTCGATCACTTCGGGTCCGTTCATGCCGAGCCGCCCCTGTTTCGTGACGACGAGGTGCGAGCACAGCGCCGCGGCCAGCGACATGCCGCCGAAGCAGCCGACCATGCCCGCGATCACGCCGACCACCGGCACGTACCGGCGCAGGGCGACGATCGCGGCCTGCATCTCGGCGATCACCGCGAGCCCGAGATTGGCTTCCTGCAGCCGCACACCGCCCGTTTCGAACAGCACGACCGGGCGCACGATCCGGCCGCGTTCGCAGTCGCGCAGCGCGAGTTCGAGCGCGGCGGCGAGTTTGCTGCCCGAGACCTCGCCGATGCTGCCGCCCTGAAACGCCGATTCGAGCGCGGCAACCACGGCGGGCTCGCCGTCGATCGTGCCGCGCGCGATCACGGCGCCATCATCGGCCTGGCAGACGATGCCTTGCAGCGGCAGCCACGGCGATTCGATGCGGTCGAACGGACCGAGCAGCTCGCGGAACGTGCCGGGGTCGAGCAGGGCGCGCGCGCGTTCGCGCGCGGGCAATTCGATGAAGCTGTCCGCAAGGACCGGCGCAGCCTGAAGCGCGGCAGTACTCATCACGCACCTCCCCGGGCACCCGAAGTACTACCTTGGGCGCCGCCATTCGCCGCGTCGGCATCGATTGCTTCGATCGCTTCCGCCAGCCTCAACGCAACCACGCCGGGCGTCGCGCCGAAATCGTTGATCTCGATATGCGCCGCGCCGTCGTAGCGCTGGAAGAAGCGATCGAGCACGCTCTTCCAGATATGGCTATACCCGTCGACGCTAGTGCGCACGTCGACGGTCGCCGTCATCGAGGCGGCGGGCGACAGCAATACTTCGAGGTCGCCGGACCCGACCACGCCGACATGCGCGCGGGCCTTGAGGGCGCGTTGCGCCGGATACTCGAACGTCAGGTGTTCCATGAGGCTGTACTCCCGGTGAAGTCTTGACGAGACAGTTTGTCGAGAAAGAGTGTCGCGGCGAGCAGATCGGCCGCGCCACCCGGAGAGGCGTTCAGCGCGACGAGCGCGCGATCGAGTGCGGCGAGCGCGACGCGCCCGCCGGCAGTCGAACTGCCGCCCGCCGCCAGCACGCGGCGGGCGCCTTGCTGGCCTGCGCGCAGGCCGGTCAGGCCGGCGCGATGCAACAGGCAGGTGTCGTCGAGCGAGGCCATGATGGCGAGCAGCGCGTCGACGCGCGCCGATGTCTCGTCGATGCCCTGTGCGCGTGCACGGAAGAGCGCCGGCAAACCGACTTCGAGCGCATGCGGAAAGCCGTCCTGTGCTTCGCGGCGCGCACCGCCGACCTGATAGCGCTCGCGCACGCGTTCGCCGTTGCTGTCGGCGGGCGCGGTAAAGCGATCGGGGAAGCAGGCAATCTGCGCGCCGAGCGAGCAGACTTCGGCGGCGCCGGACGCCGCACCGGCGGCGCGCGCAACGGTCCGCGCCGCCGCGCCGCTGATCGCCGCGCCCGCAATCATCAATCCGATAATCCAGATCGCGCCGCGATGCGCGTTGCTGCCGCCCGTCGCGCGCATCATCGCCTGTTCGCCGCTGCGGCCGATCTGCGCGAGCTCGGCACGCAGCGTCGCCGATGGCGTGCGTTGCCGCGAAGCGCGCGCGAGCGCTTCGAAGGTTGCTTCGAGCGCACGCGCCGAACGGCGCATCGTCGGCAGATCGAGATCGCGATGCGCGCCGCTGCCGCGCCCGTCGACGAGCGCCGGCTTCGGCGTCAGCTCCGCTTCCTCGATCAGCGATTCGACGGCCAGCCGCGCCAGTTGCGCATCGGACAGCACGCAGTGCGCCGCGGCGCACGCGCCGCCGCCGCGCTTCCCGCAGGTAGTCGAAGCGCCCGCTACCGCCGCTCTTAGCGCCGCAGTCGCAGTCATCGCGTCACCAGCTTCTGAAGCGTGCCGGCGGCGCGTACAGGCCGCCCGACCACGTGACGAGATCGTCGATGCTGCGCGCCGCAAGCAGCGAGCGTTTCGCATCGCCGCGCCGGATGCCGAGATCTTCGGGATAAGCCACGATGCCGCGCCGGCGCAACTCGGCGGTTTTCTCGGGCTTCGCGCGCAAGCCGATCGGCGTGACGCCGGCCACCGCGGCAATGGCCGCACGCCGTTCGTCGATGCCCTCGGCCTTGTGCAGATGCGCAATGCCTTCTTCGGTGACGACATGGCTCACGTCGTCGCCGTAAATCATCACGGGCGCGATCGGCATGCCGCTCTTCTTGCCGACGGCGATCGCGTCGAGCTCGTCGACGAAAGTCGGCTCGCCGCCTTTCTTGTACGTCTCGGCCGTTTGCACGACGAGCTTCTGGCCGCGCGCAACCGGCGCATCGCCCTTGAGCAGCTTGAGCCACGCATCGCTCGCATGACGCCGGCCGCGCGGATCGTGACCCATGTTCGGCGCGCCGCCGAAACCGGCCAGACGTCCGCGCGTGACGGTCGACGAATTCGCGTCGGCGTCGATCTGCAGCGTCGAGCCGATAAAGAGGTCGACCGCATATTGCCCGGCCAACTGGCACAACACGCGGTTCGAGCGCAGTGTGCCGTCGCTGCCGGTGAAGAACACATCGGGCCGCGCTTCGATATACGCTTCCATGCCGACTTCGCTGCCGAAGCAGTGCACGCTGTCGACCCAGCCCGATTCGATCGCCGGAATCATCGTCGGGTGCGGATTGAGCGTCCAGTGGCGGCAGATCTTGCCGCGCAGGCCGAGCGATTCGCCGTACGTGGGCAGCAGCAGTTCGATCGCCGCGGTATCGAAGCCGATGCCGTGATTCAGCGACGTCACGTTGTACGGCTCGTAGATGCCGCGAATCACCATCATCGCGGTGAGCACCTGCAGGTCGCCGATATGGCGCGGATCGCGCGTGAAAAGCGGCTCGACCGCGAACGGCCGGTCCGCTTGCACGACGACGTCGACCCATGAAGCCGGGATATCGACGCGCGGCAGTTTGTCGACGATCTCGTTGACCTGCACGATCACGATGCCATGCCGGAACGCGGCGGCTTCGGCAATGGTCGGCGTGTCTTCGGTATTCGCGCCGGTGTACAGATTGCCGTGCCGGTCGGCCTGCTCGGCGCACAGCAGCGCGACCTGCGGCGACAGGTCGACGAACATCCGTGCATACAGCTCGACATACGTATGAATCGCACCGATTTCGAGCTTGCCGTCTTCGAGCAATTGCGCCACGCGCAGGCTTTGCGGTCCCGCGAACGCGAAATCGACCTTATGCGCAATGCCCTTTTCAAACAGCGTCAGATGCTCGGGCCGGCTGATGCTCGAGATCAGCAGATGCACGTCGTGCACTTCGGCGGGATCGATCTTCGCGAACGAGCGCGACAGGAAGTCCGCCTGCTTCTGGTTGTCGCCTTCGAGCACGACACGGTCGCCCGGGCGGATCAAGGCCTGCAACGCATCGACGATACGCGTGGTGGGCAGCACGCCGTCTTCGAGCCACGGGGCGATTTGCGCAAGACGGCGGGCCTTCTCGTCTCGCCGTGTGGTCCACGAGCGGGCGGGCGCCGCGTTCGCGCTAGCCGTCGTCGCGATCAGACGGTTGGGTTCGAGTCGCTGGTTCATCGGCAGGGGTACTCACGGATGGAGAGGTTGAAACGCGCGCGCGTTTCGCGCGCGGCTTGCGCTTGTGTGCCGTTTCTTCGGTCTTTGCGCGGTCGGTCAGAAAACGGTAGATCAGCTCCCCGGTGCCGATCAGGTGAGCGGCGACAAGCGATTGCGCAGCCGCGACATCGCGGCGCTGCACCGCGTCGAGCAATTCGACGTGTTCGTGATCCGATTCGCCCTTGTACTCGGGAAAACCGAACTTGAGCCGCAGATAGCGTTCGCCGCGGCGGTGCAGATTCGCAATCATCTCGCAGAGCTGCGGACGCCCGGCGGGCGCATAAAGACTCATATGAAACGCCTCGTTGCGCGCCACGTAGAGCGACGGATCGGGTTCACGCTCCGCAGCTTTGCACAACCTGGTCACTTCGCGCAGCGATGCAGCCGTGTGCCGCGGAATGGCAAGGCCGAGCGCGAGGCTTTCGAGCGCGGAGCGAATCTCATAGATCTCGCGCGCTTCGTTCGCGGACAGCGGCGCGACCGTCGCGCCCTTGTGCACCTCGACTTTTGCCCAGCCTTCGCTTTCGAGCTGGCGCAGCGCCTCGCGCACCGGAATCGCACTAACCGAAAAGTGACGCGCGATCGCGTCCTGCCGCAGCGGAGCGCCGGGCGCGAGCGTGCCTTCGACGATGGCAGCGCGCAACGCGTCCGCGATCATGCGCGATGCGCTCGAGCGGGGCGCGCCGGCGGTGGGCAGGAATGGCGCGGCGGTCGCGTCCTCCAGGGGAAAACCATTGGTTGCGGTGTTCATGATGGCATATATTATATACAAAAATGCAAGTTTTCCAGCCGGAAAAACCCGCGAAACGCCCGCCGCAGTAAGGCGGGCGTGGCTTTTTGAAAAAAACGTCCGGTGGAGAAAACCAAGGGGCCTGGCGCGCGTGCTGCACTGTCGTTTCAGCTTGCGCAATACCACCGCGCATTTCAACCGCACGCATTTCGCACATTGAAACCGCAGTATCTGGAGGAGCATGACTGATGGATTCAGTAACCGATTCCGACCGCGCCGTTGCCGCGCGTCCACGCAAGACGCCGCTCAACCGCTCGCAGATCGCCGGCTTCTGGGGCGCATGGGCGGGCTGGACGCTCGACGGCATGGACTCGTTCATCTACGCGCTGGTTCTGACGCCGGCGCTGACCGAACTGCTGCCGCGCTCGGGTTACGCCGCGACGCCCGCAAACGTCGGCCTTGCCGGCTCGATCCTGTTTGCGCTGTTCCTCGTCGGCTGGGGACTGTCGTTCATCTGGGGGCCGATTGCGGACCGCTTCGGCCGCACGAAGGTGCTGGCCGCCACGATCTTTACGTTCGCGATCTTCACGGGTCTGTCGGCCACCGCGCATAACGTGTGGGAACTCGCCATCTACCGCTTTATCGCGGGGGTCGGCATCGGCGGCGAATGGGCGCTCGCGGGCACGTATGTGGCCGAAGCGTGGCCCGAGGACCGCCGCAAGATGGGCGCCGGCTATCTGCAGACCGGCTATTACGCAGGCTTCTTTCTCGCCGCCGCGCTCAATTACACGATCGGCGTGCACTTCGGCTGGCGCGCGATGTTCCTGACGGGCGCGGTGCCGGTCGTCATCGCGATCCTGATCCTCACGCGCGTGAAGGAATCGGAGAAGTGGCAGAAGGCCGAGTCGAAAGCGGCGCAAACGAAACCGATGCGCGAGATTTTCTCTCCTGCGTACCGGCGCCGCACGTGGGTCGCCTGCGCGTTGCTGACGATCGCGATCATCGGTTTGTGGGCCGGCGCCGTCTATGAGCCGTCGGCGGTCATCCAGCTCGCGACGCGCTCCGGCATGGACAAGATCGCCGCAACGAAGCTGGCCTCGCAAGCGACCGGTCTGCTGTCGATCGGCACGATTCTCGGCTGCCTCGTGCTGCCGCCTATGGCCGAGCGCATCGGCCGCAAGATGACGCTCGCCGTGTATTTCGCGGGCATGGCGGTGACGATCGCGCTGAGCTTCGGCTGGGCGTTCTATCTGCCGAACGGGCTCGCGCCGTTTATCGCGATTCTGTTCGTGCTCGGCTTTTTCGGCGGCAACTTCGCGTTATTTAGCCTCTGGCTGCCCGAGCAGTTCGAAACGCGCGTACGGGCGACGGCATTCGCGTTCTGCACGTCGATTGGCCGTTTCGTCGGCGCGGGCGTGAACTTCCTGCTCGGCGCGGCGGTACTCAATATGCATACGCTCGGTGTTCCGGTCGCGCTGACGGCGATTGCATTCGTCGTCGGTCTCTTCATCATTCCGTTCGCGCCGGAGACCAAAGGCAAAGTGCTGCCGCAGTAATCTGCACTGCTGGCCGGTATCTTGCCGAAGGCGCGCGGCGACAAGCCGCGCGCCTTTGCGCTTCTGGGGTTACTTCTCCGACTTTCTCGTCTTGCGCTCGCCGGGCACAAAAAAAGCTCGCCGAACGCACACTGCCGCCCGGTGTCGAAGCCGACAATGAAGTCGACCTGAGCAACGCGCAGCCATTCGATGAGCGCAGCAACCCGATGAGGAGGAGCAGCATGAACCGACGCATTCTTTCCGCGGTGATAATCGCAAGCGCAGCCGTAACCGCACTGGCAAGCAGTGCCTCGTACGCGCAACTCAATCTCAAGCAGTTCGGTATTGGCGGCGGCGACAGTTCGTCCGGCAACGCCGCAACGGGCGCTGCGTCGGCGGGCGGCGTGTCGCAATTGCTGCAGAACTACGTGGGTGCGAACCAGCAGGTGCTGGCGGGCCAGTCGAGCCTCGCCTCGGCGATGGGCATGTCGGGCGCCGCAGGGCAGGCGCAGCAGGCCGCCGGCCTGTTGAGCGGCGGCACGCCGTCGGTCAGTCAGTTGACGCAGGTCGGCAGCACGCAGCAGTCGCTGTCGCAGCAACTGACGCAGGCCTTCGCGAACGGCGGCGGTGCGTCGCCGTCGGGCTCGATCGACAAGCAGGCGTTCTCGAGCGGACTCGAATCGCTCGGCAAAGGCGTGAGCCAGTATTCGAGCCTGCAGTCGAGCCTCGGCGGCGTCGGGCAGATGAACCCGACGTCGCTGCTGCAGTCGGGCCTCAATCCGCAGTCGGCGCAGGCCGCGTCGTATATCGCGCAGTCCGCGCCCGGGCAGTTGCAGTCGCTCGCGTCGACGCTTTCGCAGGCCGTGCAGTTCGCGACGAGCCATGGGATCAGCGTGCCCTCGATCGCCAACTCGGCGCTCAAGGGATTCTGACGAACGCTAACGACCGCGCGCGACGTCAGCCGTATTCGCGCGCTTCAAAGGATGCGCACCGACCGGGCTCACGCCATGATTGCGCGGCTGTTTATTCAAACCATCGTCTGGCTCTTCGTGATGGGCGCCGTGCTGTTCGCGTCCGCGGGCACGCTCGCATGGCCGTTTGCATGGCTCTATCTCGTGGAAGTCGGCGTGCTCGGTCTCTGGCTCGGCGTATGGCTTGCGCGGCACGATCCGGCCTTGCTTGCCGAACGCATGAGCATGTTCATGCAGCCGGCGCAAAGCCGCTGGGACAAACTTTTCATGCTGTGCGCGGGGATCGGGTGGTTCGGCTGGCTCGTGTTGATCGGGATCGATGGCGGGCGCTTGCATCGATCGGGCATGCCGCTCTGGCTCAACGTGTGCGGGGCGGTTGCCGTTTGCGTCTGTATCGTCGCGACGCGGTCCGTGTTCCGTGCGAATAGCTACGCGGCGCCGGTCGTGAAGATACAAACGGAGCGGGGCCACAAGGTCAGCGATAGCGGACCGTATGCATACGTGCGCCATCCGATGTACACCGCCGCGAGCCTGTACCTTGCCGGCACGCCGCTGATGCTCGGCTCGTGGTGGGGCCTCGCGTGCGTGCCGTTGATGATCGCCGGTCTCGGCTACCGCGCGGTGCTCGAGGAACGCATGCTGATCGACGGGCTCGAAGGCTACGCCGACTATGCGGCGCGCGTGCGCTACCGGCTCGTGCCGCATGTCTGGTGACGCGAGAAGGGCGCGATCGGCCGACAAGGCGTCGCGGCAGTCAATCCGACGCGTGCCGCGCCGCGGCGCCTGCGTCACGAATCGTTCATATTGCGCAGCGCGAAAATTGACAGCGCGGCAAATCGTGGATAATGCTGCGCGAAATGCGCGATCAGGGCGCGCCGCCGACCGGTGGCGAAGTCCGATCCAACGTCGCGGCCGAACTGCCGGCCGTCCGGTTTACCCACCGGATTGACGAAAGCGAGAGGCGCATCAAACCCACGAGGTCGAAACGAAATGAACATGAACAGTCAGGCTGAAGCCGTTTGCGCGCGCGCGGCGCACGCAAACCCGCTGCTGGCGCAGACGATGCCCGCCTATGAGCAGATCAAGCGCTACGTGCTGGCGCGCATTGCCGAGGGCGCATGGACACCCGGTGCGCCGATTCCTTCGGAGACGGAACTCGTCAAGCAATTCGGCGTTGCGCGCATGACGGTTTCGCGCGCGTTGCGCGAACTGACGAACGAACGTGTGCTGACCCGCGTGCAAGGCGCGGGCACCTATGTGGCGCCGCCACGCTATGAATCGACGGTGCATGCGGTTCGCAATATCGCCGATGAAATCGCGGCACGCGGCCATCGGCATTCGGCGCATGTGCTGATGCTCGAGGCAAGCGCTGCGCAAAGCGCGCTCGATGCGCTCGGGCTTGACGAGGGGCCCGTGTTCCACTCGCGCATCGTGCATTGCGAAGAGGGCGCGCCGATCCAGTATGAAGACCGCTTCGTGAACCCGCGCCTTTTTCCCGAGTATCTCGAGCAGGACTTCACGGTCGAAACGCCGAACCAGTATATGGTGCGCGTCGTGCCGATCCAGCGCGCCGAGTTCGAGATTCACGCGCAAAAGCCCGAGGCGCAGGTGCGCCGTCACCTGCAGATGGAGATGGGCGAGCCCTGCCTGATGCTGTGGCGTCGCACATGGGTCGGCGCCGAGATTGCGACGTCGGTGCAGTTGTGGCATCCGGCGTCGCGCTTTCACCTTGCGGGCGCGCTTTAGATTGCCGCGTTGCACGTCCCGCGTTGAAGCCGGCTTTAGTACCCGGCTTCAACGCCTCGCTCCAAAGCCTGGCTTCGAAGCCTCGCCTTGAAGTGCTCCGGCGCGCTCAATGCGCATTCAAATGCCTTGCAATCGTCGGGTACACATCGATCGACGCGTTCTTGCCGAAGATGCAGTCGATATGCCCGTACCCGTCGATCAGATGCCGCTCGTAATTGTCCGGCCCGAATCGCTCGACCAGCATATCGAAGGTCATTTCGGTACTGGCCGGTAAGTAGCAGCGATTTTCGGCGCCGTGGATAAACGCGATCGGCAGCTTCATTCCCTCGAGATCCCTTAGATAGACGTCTTCGCCTTGCGCATCGACAATATGGCCTTCGCGCACGATGCGTGCGAGCTGCATGAAAAGCTCGATATCGTGGACGCCGAACAGTTCGTCGAGGTTGGCATGCAGCGGCTCGTTCAATTGCGCATGCTCGTAGACGAGTCCATAGAGGAATGTCGCGCGATGGCAGACCGCGCTATTGCATGCTTCGTCGTCTTCGTTCGGGAAGAAGCGCAGCGCCTCGTCGAGCAGATTGTGCGGCCACTTTTCGTGACGCGTGTACGCGGTCAGATCGTCGACGCCGAGAAAGCGCAGAATCTGCGGCGTATGCAGTCCTGCCTTGACGCGTTGCAACAGTCCCGGCACCAGATGCGCGGAAACCTGCGACAGCACGACCGAGCGCACGCCGCGCAGGCCCGATAGCAGCGCCATCGTCGTGACGACCGCGCCGAGACAGTGCGCGACCACCTGAATGTCTTGCGCGCCGCTCAGTTCGCGCACTTTTGCGACGGCGGCCGGAAGGTCGTAGCGCGCGATCGCATCGGCCGTGGTCGGCTCCGTCGCGCTCGGCAATTCGATGCTCACGCGCAGATCGACGAGCCAGACATCGAAGCCCGCCGCGCACAGGAATTCGACGAGGTTCGTTTCGATCAGATCGGTCGAAAAAATGCGGCTCGATACGCCGGAGCCATGCACGAGCAGCACCGGACCCTTCGTGCCGCCGTGATAACGCGTGAGCCGCAGGGTTTTGTTATCGGGCGCGGGGGTGTTGAAGTAGCTGACCTGCGGCGCCGGCGTGCGCAGCGCGCGACGCGCGCGCGGCGTGACATCGTCGTCGGCGAATTGCAGCGGCGCGGCGACGCCGCCATATTCGGTGAACAGCACGCCGGCAAAGAACTCGCCGAATTTCCGCGTCCATTTGAGCCGCGTGGCGAGATCGGGCGCATTCGTCACTTCGATCGTGCGCTGCTGCTTGAGGAAATTTTCGGGCGTGATGATCAGCGTCGCGCGGCCGAGGACGGCGGCGTCCGCTGCTTCGGACGCGCGCACTTCGAGATAAAGCGTGTTGGTCTGCTCCCACAGATTCAGCAGCGACGAACGGGTGATGATTTTCTGTCCGAACAGGAAGACCGTCTTGCCATCGGCCGCATTGAGCGTCATCCGGTAGTTCATGTTGCGGCGCTCGACATGCTCCGGGTCGACGACGAACAGATTGAAGCGGCCGTTCGAGATCTGCAGCGGTTCGGGAGACAGCGCCGCGCAAGTCAGCGTGCCGATCATCGCGGCCGTGTGCTGCGGATTGGCGAGCATGTCGGCAAGATCGGCCGATTCGACGGTTGCCGTGAAGCTCATCGGCACGCCCTGGTCCGCGGTTGCGCCGCTCGGCACATAGGTGCCTTTCATCGTTTCAGTGAAGCGCAGGCCGATTTTCGGCTGCGGCGGCGTAGCGGCAGTTCCGACCGCCGCGTAGTCGATCTGCCAGCCGCGTGCGGCGGCGAGCTGCGCGCAGTTGCGCTCCGCGAGCGCGGAAATCGTCAGCAGCGGGTTCACGCCGAGCGAGATCGGGATCACGGCGCCGTCCATCACATACAGGCCCGGATGCACCGCATGGCCCGCGATGCCGGAAAACACGCGTCCGGCTTCGTCGACGACGCCCTGTTGCGCGTCGTCGGCCATCGCACAGCCGCCGAGCGGATGCACGGTCACCGTGCGGTTGCGGAACATGTCGGATGAGATCGGATTGCGCACATACTCGCCGCCGAGCGCACTCGTTGCCGCTTCGAGCGTGTGCTCGACGACGTCGTAGATCGGCTGCTTGCCGGCGTTCGGCCAGGCGACGCGCGGACGGCCATCGTCGTCGACGGTGATGCGACCGCTTTCGTCGTCGTGCGCCATCACGAGGAAGGTCTGTGTGTTGCGCATCGCGCCGTAGTGCGGCCCGCGCAGCATGCTTTCGATCACGCGCGCTTCGTCCGCGAGCGGCGGATCGCCTTCCGGGTCCGGCATCGACACGCCTTCGACCGGCGCGGCCGCGCCGAGTACGCCGGCGAGGAAGCCGCCGATCGGCGAGGCGAGCGACCCTTCCTCGATCACGAAGCCGTCGCGCACATCGGGCGTGTTCCGATGATCGATGATGCCGGTGATGGTCGGTCCGACGCGCGGCAGATCGCCGCGCCATTGCGCGCCCCAGCCGACACCGTTGATTTCGTGGTCCGTATTGAACGCGAACGCGAGCACATCGCCGTTGCCGGTAAAGCGGTGCCCGAGTTGGGTCGACACGGGCAGACCTGCTTCGTTCGAGCGCAGCAGAATCGCGGTCGAGCCGAGCGTGCCGGCCGACAGGATCACGATATCGGCCGTGATCGACATCTCGGGCGCTCCGTACAGATCGCGGCCCAGCGCGACCGGCTGATAGCGGACGATCCATTTCTGCCGGGCCTGATCGCGCAACACGGAGTGGACCGCGACGCCCGTGAAAATCTGCGCGCCGTGCGCGACGGCATCGGGCAGATAGTTCATATGCGTCGAATTCTTCGCGTCGTAGTTGCAACCCGAATTGCAGTCGCCGCAGCCGATACAGCGGCATTGATCGACGCCCGCGGCGTTCTTGCCGTCCTTGAACGTGACGGTAATGGGCGGCCGGTAGAAGCGGTCTTCCATGCCAAGTCTTTGCGCGGACAACTCGAGCGCCGCGAGCTTGGGCAGCGGCTTCGAGTCGTGCGTGAAATCGTCGGGCACCTTTGACGGCTGCAGCATCGCGCTGGCGAGCACAAGTCGGATCGTAGCCATGTCGTTCTGTGAGCCAAGGAGTTGGTAGAATGTTTTGTCTTCCTAAGACCGCTTGGCCTCCGACTTGGCTGCAGCGCGACGTTAGCGTTGATCAGCGACGTACCGCCGAGACCGCAACCGACCACCACGTTGACGTCGGGATTCACGTGCACTTCGAGCAGCGCGAGCGGCGAGCCTTCCTGGCCGATGCCCGTGTTGTATTGCACCTGCGTAAGCCCCTCGACCGGCGTCTTCGGGTATTCGCCAGCCATGAATTCGCGGCCCCGCTCAAGCAGACACACGTCGCGTTTCGCGCGCGCCATGCGGCTCGCCGCGATCGCGCCACCGTAGCCGGACCCGACGACGACCACCTCGTAATGCGGCTTCATCGCCTCGAGGGCGCTGGACAAGCGGTTCATTTCGACCACCTCTTTATATTCGATGTGCAGGGCGGGGGAGACCCTGACGACGAGGACGGCTCGCGCGCTCGCAGCCGATCTGCAATGAGGCATGCAACCCGAACATCCTGGACTGCGCGGCAGAAAATGCAAAGGAGTTCGTGAGATAAAAAAGCGGACGGTGCCCGCGCGGACTTCGTCGATTGCCGTTGCTAATGCTTCGGTGTGCTGCGCGGCCGCCTGTTACGCGGCCGCTTCAAACGGTTCGCCTTCGATGCTCGATTCGACGGCGAGCAGGTTGAGCACGACAAGGATCGCCGCGCGGTTTTCGATGTCGATTGCGATGCCGAGCTCGCCGGTGAGCCACCGGCCGATCTTCGTGTTGGAAAAATCGATCGCGTCGGCCGTCTTTTTCATGGTGACGCCGAGCTTGACGGCGCGATAGTGATACGACGGCACGCGATGCCGCGTCGCCACGGCCGACAGGCCGCCCTTGCATTCGGAGCACCAGCCGAGGATGCCGGCGAGCACGATGCGCTCGGGTTCGTCGAGGTCCGCGATAAACGCGCGTGCGGCGGTGCGCACGCGCTGCTCGTCGAGGCCGTATTGCAGCAGCACGCTGTCGATCGGATCGTCGAGCGCGTGCGCGCGCAGATCGATTTCCTGCGCCATGCCTTCGCTTTCCATCGATACGTTGCGCTGATGACTCGCGCTGCGCAGACAGTCGATCAGATAACGGCGGAAGTACGCGCAGATCGCATAGCTGTTGGACGGCGCGCTTTCGGGGCACGCATGCGACTCCATATGGCCGGGCGCGAGACGCAACACCTTCGAATAGATGAACTGATGCACGAGTTCTTCCTTGTCCTCGCCGAGCGCATGCAGTTCGAGCGGATGATAGCCGCGCAGCGCGCGTTTCACGAGGTCGTACATCGACACCATTTCGTCGTCCGACAGTTGCGTACGGCGGCGCCACAGTTCGGGAAGGACCGCGTCGTCAAACGTGCGTGCGAATTCGTGAGTCGATACCGCGCTCATGGAAGCCTCCGTCGGGTGAAGGGCAAGGAAGCGCGGTGGAGGCGGGAAGTCCGCCGGAGCCTGGGGGGCAAAGGTGCTGAATCGGTCTTCGCGTGCTTCGGAAGACCGCATGCCGCGCTGGAATTGGTATGCAGTATGGGTTTCGCGCGGCGCATCGCCTATATGGATTAAGTGATAGCTGAAGGGTAAACCGATGGGTAAACCAGCTACGCGTTCAGGTGCAGGCGTTTGTGCGCTGCGTCATCGGGTCCGCATCCCGATACCCGAATGGAATATTGCAGCGGTAGACTCTGCGTACACGAAAAACGACCACGAAGTAACGCAGCCGTTCAGCCCTGCGAGCGCGCCTGCTTTACCTCAAGGAGACCGCACGATGCGGGCCGATCCGATCCAGCGTGCCATCGACGAAGACCTCGTCCGCGTGCTTTACGCGCAGGACCCGATTGCCTTTTTCTCGCACTGGTTTTCGATCGCAATGCTGGTCGCGCTGTACTGGGCCGATATGCCGTACCCGCAGCGCTTCGCCGTGTGTTTTATCTTCTACGCGCTCGCGAACTGCGCGGGTCTCGCGCTATGGATGTGCCATCGGCGCTGGCCCGACGCACTGCAGGCGCGCGCGTGGATCTATCTGCATGCGGTGCGCAACGCGCTGCTGTATGCGGCGCCGGGTCTTGCGATCTGGTTTGCGTTTCAAAGCACGCATACGAACCTGCCGCTGCTGCACACCGTACTGATCGTCACGCTGGCCGCAGGCGTGTTTATGTCGAACGGCTTCGACGTCGTCAATTTCTCGACGTCGATCGCATTCCTGCTGCTGCCGTCGATCGTGCTGCACTTCGGCGTCCGCACGTTCGACCGCACCATTCTGGCGATCGTCCTCGCGTTCTTCTTCTGCGCGATCAACGTCTATGCGCTTAGCTATCGCAAGCTGTTTCAGCGCGTCGTGCAGGCGCGCGTCGATCAACAGACGCTGGCCGAATCGCTGGCCGAGCAGAAGCTCGTTGCCGAGGAGGCGAGCCTCGCGAAGTCGCGGTTCTTTGCAGCCGCCAGCCACGACTTGCGCCAGCCGCTGCACGCGATCGGTCTGCTGGCGGCGTCGCTGAACGACCCGACGGCAACCCATGCGCAACACGCGAAGACCGCTGACCATATCGTCAACAACGTCGAGGCGCTCAATCAGCTGTTCAACCAGGTGCTCGACCTTGCGCGGCTCGAAAGCGGCGTGACGCAGGTGGTCAAGCTGCATTTCCGGCTCTCCGAACTGTTCGAGCGCGTCGGCAACCAGTACTGGCCGCAGGCCGCGGCGAAGGGGCTCGCGCTGCGTATCGCGCCAACCTCGGCCGTCGTGCACGGCGACCCTGTGCTGCTCGAGCGGATTCTCAGCAATCTGCTGTCGAACGCGGTGCGCTATACGGAAAGCGGTGCGATCTGGATGGGCTTCAGGCGCTCGGGCCGCCTCGCGGGCGGCTATATCGAGGTGCGCGATTCCGGCATCGGCGTCCCGCCCGATGAACAGGAACGTATTTTCGAGGAGTTCTACCAGGTGGCCAATCCGCAGCGCGACGCGCGGCAAGGGCACGGTCTCGGCTTGCCGACCGTCAGACGCCTCGTCGAACTGCTCGGCGGCGAACTGCAATTGCGCTCGCGGCCTGGGCGCGGTTCGGTGTTCCGCTTTACCGTCGACGCGGGCGACCCGGCGCGCATCGTCGCGGGGCTCAACGAAACGGCGAGCGGAGCGTCGGCGGCACTCGGCCGGCATGTGCTGTGCATCGACGACGAACCGGCGATTCTCGAAGGGCTGTCGAGTCTGCTTGGGCGTTGGGGCTGCATCGTACGCGGCGCGCACGACGAGTTGCAGGCGTTGCGTGCAATCGATGAGGGCTTCATGCCCGACGCGGTGCTGTGCGACTACCAGCTCGCGAACCACCGAACCGGCGCGCAGGCGCTCGCTGCCGTGCGCGACGCATTGCGCCGGCGTGGCCGCGATCAGGTCGTCACGCTGCTGATTACCGGCGATATGGCGTCCGCCGAACTGCAGGCGCTTGCGCGCGATGGCATTCCGGTACTGCACAAGCCCGTGACCGCGGCGCGGCTGCGCCGTACGCTCGAGATGCTGTGGCAGCAGCCGCAGACGCCGATGGTCGTGGCGTTCGCGCCAAACGAGCAGGAGGGCGCGGTAGCGCCTCAGGTGGCGCAGGCAATACAACAGCAGGCAATGCCGCAAGCGCTGTCAGGAAGGCGCGCGTAGCGCGTTTGCCGCTCGTGTCCTGCGGTGCAGAGCAGCGCAACCGGATCGGTGAGCCGTTATGCTCGCCTCGTCGCCTTCCTTGCACCGGACGTCGCCGCGTTGAACTCCCTTCCGGTTTGCAGAAGAAAAACTCCACCCAGTATTGCCGCCATCGCTATCAGCTCGATGCCCCGAACCGACTCGTGGGCGATCAGCGATCCCATGATTAGTGCGATGACAGGCGGAACGTAGGTCACGCTGGAAGCGGCGACTGCACCAAGCCGGGCAACGATCGCGTAATAAAGGATATAGGCGAGGCCGGTGCCCGTCAGACCAAGCCCCAGCACGAGTCCCAAAACTGCGCGGGCATTGTCGGTGACGTGCATCATGCCGCGAAAGTCCGTGATGCAGCTAATGAGGACAAGAGCGAAGCCGATCTGCCAGGTGGAGAGAACGAGCGGCGAGAGGTCGAGGTTCGACAAGAACCGCCGCGCGTAAACGAACGAGCATCCAACGCTCAGCGAGCCGGCGATCATGTAACCGACGCCTCGCGGATCGATGCCGCCGCCGTGCGCATTCCACGGCCGGGCGATCATGAGCACGCCTACGAACCCAAGGACGATGCCACCGATCATGCGTACATTCAGGCGCTCCTCGCGCAGCAACGCCCACGCGCAAAGAAACGAGAAGAGCGGGATTGCGCCGCTCAACATTCCCGCGACACTCGATGGCAGGAGTGCAGTTCCTTTGGCGAACGCGTAGTAATAGATCACGGTGGCGAGCAGCGACATCACGATGAAGTGGTGTGCGTGGCGCAGGTGTGTCCATCTGAGCGCCCGCGTGAAGAGCGCGACCGCGAGCAGCGGCATGAAGCCGAAGAGCACGCGAAGAAACACGATCTGGCTGGCGGAGATCTCAACGCTTGCCCACTTCATGAACAGGAAATTCGTGCCCCAGACAAGGCCGAGCGCCGCGAAGGCGAGATAAGCGGGATTCATGACGTCAAAATGGCGGAGCGGATGATGGGGTCTCGATTGTCTTCGCGGCGCCGGTGCGCTACAAACCATTTAAACTTTGCCATGGAATAGAAAACCTGCACCATGCGACGCTATCCTCCACTGAAAGCACTCCCCGCGTTCGAAGCCGCGATGCGGCGTGGCAGCTTTACGCTCGCCGCCGACGAGTTGCGCGTAACCCCCGGCGCGATCGGTCAACAAATCCAGAAACTCGAAGCGTGGCTCGGCGTAACGCTGTTCGTTCGACAGATTCGGCAGGTGACGCCCACTTCGGAAGGTCGAGCGTACTTCGCGCAGATTCGGCCTGCTCTTGCGGAAATCGTTAGCGCGAGCCATCGTCTTCGTGAGCGCCGCAAGAAAGGTGTCCGCCTATCCATGCCGCCGAGCTTTGCCGCGAAGTGGTTCGGGCCGCGCATGGCGGATTTTCTGCAAGCGAGCCCGGGAATGTCACTGAGTCTGAGCACGACCACAACGATGGTTGATTTCGAGCTGGATGGAGTCGACCTGGCCGTCAGACACTTCGACGGCAACGCTCCGCATCTATGCGTACAACTGCTTTGCCATGACGAAGCTCGTGTGTACTGCCACCCTGCATATGCGAAGAAACGCAAGTTGAGGCGGCCCGACGATTTGCGGTCGGCCACACTGCTGCACAACACGTTGCATCCGTACTGGAAGGCGTGGTTCGATCGTTTCACTGGACTCGATGAATCTCAGATAGAGGCTATTGCCGGCCTGCAGTTCGACCAGTCATTGATGGCAATCGAAGCGGCGGTATCCGCTCAGGGCGTTGTGCTGACAAGTCCACTGTTGCTTGAAGCGGAGCTCGCGCGGGGAGAACTCGTCGATCCGTTCGGCAAGGCGCTGCCGCTAGAGCGTGGCTACTATCTCGTCCATCCCGACACCGGCGAATCTCAACAAGCCGTGCAATCGCTCAAGGGCTGGTTCGCCGGGCAAATGGCTATCGGAACGCCAGGCTAGTTCGCACTCTTGACCGCGGCCGTCGACGGACCGCGCGCGATCATGAAATGTCTGCCGGCCACCGCACGGCGACGTATCGATGCGACGCCGTGCGATGCCGGGCTATCGTCGGCGTATCAGAACGCAGGCAAGTCGTTTACCCAGCGAATAATGTTTTTCAAATGGTCTGCCGGATCGCCGGGTATCGTGGTGGTCCACGTTTTGTCCTTCATGATCGACAGCGGCGCATAGGCAATTGCACCGACAATGACTTCAGAAGGCCGTGGACTGAAGATGCGGCACCAGCGCCATCAAGGCCGACCCATGCTCGGGTGTATGCGCGGCAAGCGCATTGAGGCGAGCGGTCATCATGTCCTTATCGAGGATTGTGTACAGGCCCCCATGCTTCATCAGCGTCGTCAACGAACGGGACGTGCTGTGCGGACCGGGCCGTGATCGAATGGCGTGATTCAACGCGCGAAGGTTTGCGCACAGCAGGGCGTCCTGATCTGTCTTGAGCATCGCTATACCTGTTTGGTGAGATTCAATGGGAAGTGAGGCAGTTCGTCGGCCCAGGCTGCAGGAAATCAGCGAGGGCATCGATGCTCTGCTGCAACACAGGCTCCGATTTCAAAACAGGTGAACGGCCGTCGCATTCCGTGTTGAAACTGATGCCTGATGAAGTATGAGATTTGTATCGGGCGCGAAGCGGCTTCTCTATCGTTGCGTCTATGCGCTCAAACCCCGTTTCAATGGCATGTTCCCGGCGGCGGGCGCGATTCTGTGGACGACCTCTTCGGAAGCGCTGCCTGGCGATCTCGACCTCCACGTGTCCGCCACGCATCTGTTCGACCCGGCGCTATCGCCGACGGGCGGTGCGTTGGTGCTCGCGGTATCGGTGACGCAACCGGAATCGCTCGGACGATTGCGGCTCGCCAACCGCGACCCGCGCTGCGCGCCGCACATCGACTACGCGATGCTGACCACGGATCGCGACCGCCGCCGCATGCTTCGCAGTTCAGAATGTCGTTTTGACTCGCGCCCGAACATCACGGTAAAGTCGACTTCCTTTCTGTAGACGCGGCTCGACAGTTCCGGAACGATGCGTTCCGTGAACCACGTCGCGATATTCCAATACATGTCCTTGTAGCAGCCCAACACGCATGCAAGATGCGTGGCCGCGGGGCAAGGTCGTCATGCCTGCTCTTTTGTGTGTCAATCGATACATATTTGGCTTGACAGAGGGCTCGTCGTAACTATGATATCTATCGAATGTTTCAGAAAGGTATTTTTCGCGTTGCCGTTAGAAAGAAAGCGCGTTTTTGTGGCCGGTGCGAGCCGCGGTATCGGCGCTGCTATCGCGCGGCAATTGTCGGCTGGACAAAGGGCCTCGCCCGCGCCGCTGGCGACAGTGGGGAAGCTGGTGAGCTGGCGGGCCTTTTCAGCGGCGCTTGCCGGACCTTTTATCACGCTGGTGGCGAGCCGTCTGCCATACCGCTTCGTTCTTCTCCAAACAAAGGAATTTGATCATGGAATCTCGTCTTTCCGGCAAGGTTGCGTTTGTCACGGGCGGAGCGCGGGGCATTGGCGCGGCGGTGGTGCGCCGTCTCGCGCGGGAAGGGGCGGCGGTCGCATTCACATATTACAGTTCGGCGGACAGCGCGCTGGCCCTTGCCGACAGCGTCAAGAAAGACGGAGGCAATGTGCTGGCGATCAAGGCCGATGTCGCGAACGACGAAGCGCTCACGCGCGCAATCGACGATGCGGCGAAGGAAATGGGCAAGGTGGACATTCTTGTCAATAATGCCGGCGTGCTGTATCTCGGCACCGTAGACAGTTTCTCGCTGCAAGATTTTGACAAGACACTGGCCGTCAATGTCCGCGCCGTATTCGTCGGCGTGAAGGCGGTGTTGCCACACATGGGACAGGGCGGCCGCATCATCACGATCGGCAGCTGCAATTCCGAGCGCATGCCGTTTCCCGGCGGCAGCGCTTACGCGATGAGCAAGTCGGCGCTGCGCGGCCTGACGCAAGGCATGGCGCGCGACCTCGCGCCTCGAGGCATTACCGTAAACAACGTGCACCCGGGTCCGGTCGACACCGATATGAATCCGCAGAACACCGAGTTCGGAGCGAAGCTGCACGAGTTGATGGCGGTGCAGCGGCATAGCACGGCCGACGAGATCGCCGGCATGGTGGCCTATGTCGCGAGCGACGAGGCGGCATTCGTGACAGGCGCGAATCTGGGCATCGACGGCGGCATCAACGCGTGAAGAACTGGCACGACCCGCATCGTGCATGCAGAGTGGTCACGGTCGCTTGCCTGTAGGGCAGGCGTCCTGTTTCGTGGTGCCTGGACCGTGCGGAGATCTTTTGCGTCGTTCAACGGCGCGCGGCCGTATTTCCCGTCAATACAGGCCAGCCTGCCAGCGCAGCCTTGCCGGTTTTGGCGAGCGTGGTGCGACTCGCTCCATCGCGAGCCTGGATCGACATGCCTTGTTGTACCGTCATCAGATACGTGGCCAGCCCGTTGACATCTGTGCAAGCCGCAATCTCTCCGGTCTTCACGCCGGACGCCAGTTTGCGTGCCAGGGTTTTTGCGCAATCGCTTCGTCTGCGTATGAGTTCGTCGCGGACCGAGGCGCTGTCGTCGGCGGCGTGGAGTGCCGACAACACAACGAGGCATCCGGTTGGTTTGCCTTTGCGCGTAAATGCCCGTGCGCTCTCCATCAGAAATCCTTCTGCTGCGTCATAGGCGGTCTGCGCAGCCGCGACGGTTCCCCATATCGAAGCCCCATCCGTTTTGACGTAGAACGCGACTGCCTCGCGAAAAAGCGCTTCTTTCGATCCAAACGCCGCATACAGACTCGGCGACGCAATGCCCATCGCAGACGTCAGATCGACCATCGACGCGCCATCGAAACCTTTCGCCCAGAACACATCCATCGCGCGGGCCAGAGCCACGTCCCGGTCAAAGCCACGCGGTCTTCCACGGGTTCCCATCGCGAACTCCAATTATTTGTCGTTCAGTATATATTCTGACCGATAGATGCCAAGCCGTAACGGAACGACTGCTTTTCGCGCGAACGCTGCCATTGCGTGCGGCATGCGCCTCATTGATTGCGCGAGGCGCTTTGGTCCGCGTCGGGCCAGGCAGACATCGCAACGTCGATCATGTGCTCGAGCACTTCAGACGACGCGCCACTCTGCGGAAAGTTCAGAACCGCCTGCAAGACGCCGAGATAGTACCAGGCCAACGCGTCCACATCGCTCTCAGGTTCAAGCTCGCCCGTCGCTACGGCTTCGCGCAATAGATTCGCGAAAACTTCGCGTTGCCTCGCAATGCCCGCAAGTGCAGTTGCCTTGCCCGCGGCGGCGAGATCGATCAATTCGACGCTGCTTCGCGCCAGCAGGCAACCGGCCGGGCGCCGCGACGCGCCGGGTTTCGGCAAGAAATCGCGCAATATCGCCTCGACGCTCGCACGCGCCGAATCGGCACGCGCCGAAGTCATCCGTTTGATCACCCGCTCCGTGTAGACCTCCAGCGCATCGCGGAAAAGGTTGTCCTTGTCGCCAAAGCGCAGGTAAAGGCTCGAGCGCGACAAGCCGGTCGCCTCTGTGAGGTCATGGATCGAAGCGGTCGCATAGCCGTGGCGCCAGAAGACGTCGATCGCGGCGGCGATGACGGCGCCCTCGTGATATTGCGGCTTTCCACTCATACATTCTCCTGTTGACAAGCTGGAACGATTGTTCCATCATTCTTGTACCGATCGTTCCATCATACATCAGGGGAAGTGCCGTGCTCAATGAGTCACCTCAGCCACCTCAGCCGGTATCGCGCCGCATGCGCGTTGCCGTCGCAGGCGCGACGGGCCGTGTCGGCGCCACATTAATCGACCGACTGGGCGCCGATCCCGTCGATGTCATTGCACTTACGCGGCAAAACGCCTCAGCGCAATGGGCATCGAACGTGGCTGCCGCGACGGTGGACTTCGACCGGCACGCCACGCTTCAGGAAGCGCTTCGCGGCGTCGATAAGCTGTTTGTCGCACACGGCACATCGGCCCGGCAGGTGCAGAACGAGATCGCGCTTATCGACGCCGCCGTAGCCGCCGGTGTTCGCCACATCGTCAAGCTTTCGGTCATGGGGCCGGCAACGCGGCTCAATCCGTTTGCCTGGCACATGCAGATCGAAGCCCATCTGGCCCGCCTGCCGGTCGCGTCGACTGCACTGAGGCCCGCCACTTTCGCCGACGTGCTCAAGCGCGCAGGCGCCCTCGTAGCGGCAGGCCGTTGGGCCGGGGCAGCAGGCGACGGCAGTGCGAACTTCATCGATACGCGAGACGTTGCCGAAGCGGCACGCGTTGCCTTGCTCGAAGACGTCGCTGACCAGTCCCAGCGCGCATATCACCTGAGCGGGCCGCGCAACTGGACGATGCAGCAGATAGCCGACGAGTTATCGCATCTGCTCGGCCGGCCGGTTGTGTATCACCATCGGTCGCCGGCGGAGCATCGCGAGGCCTTGCTTGCCGATGGGCAGCCCGCGCTGGTTGCCGACCTGCTTGTTGGTTTGGACCTGCTTTTCAGCGAATCGGCGCTCGCAGAAACCACCTCGACCGTCGAGAAATTGACGGGCCAGCCTCCGCGTTCCTTGTCTGACTGGCTGAGAGAAAACATCGCGATCTTCCAGCAATAAGCGCATTCATCGCTCGCACTCGCGAGGCGCTGAAAGCGTGCCGATTTAAGGTTGGTACCTGGAGGCGGATTGGAACGGCCAGAGTTTCCCGCAGTCTGGCCATAACTCCATAGAAATCTTGCGGGGACATGAGACAAGTGATGAACAATCGATCGTTGCGCGCCCGCCGCGGGCTACCGCTTGCGGTACTGCTTTCGTTGCTGGCAGGACCGGCTTTTTCGCAAACAGCGGACGTGACACCCGCCGACACCGAGGCGGTTCGCGAGCTGTTTCTCCAGCAGGCGGCCGCCGAGACCGCACATGACATCGACGCGCTGAACGGCATGTTCGCGCCTGCCGCGCCGGGGCAGCCCGATCCCGTGTCGTTCGTGGCGCGCGCATACCGCTTTTGGGGCAAGGACGCCGTGATGCAGCATTTCAAGCAGACCTTCGCCGGGACATGGAGTCTCGAGCCAGACCCGAGTGCGCTGCGCGTCATTGCGCTAAACCGCGATACGGTACAGGTGTACGCACCGACCAAAGTAACGATCGGTGTGCCGGGTCAGCCGGCGAAGACCGCGACGTTTCTGATCAACGAGTTTATGATCCGCAGCCCGTCCGGCTGGAAGGTTGCCACGGTGATTCCGGTGCCGGCGCAATAGAGCGCAATAGGGGACGAGCAGATGACTATTCATACCATGCTGGCCTGCTGCGCCGCTGCCTCGCTGGTCAGTCTCGCGCACGCTGAAACGCCGCATCGTTTTACCGATGCGGACCGTCAGGCCGTTGAAGCGGTTTTCATCCGGCAAGCGCAGGCGGCCACCGCGCACGACATCAACGCGTTCGAGGGTGTGCTGGTCTCGGCGCCGGCCGGCGAGCCCGATCCGATTGTGCTGCTCGCTCGGTCCTATCAGTTCTGGGGCAAGCCGGCGCTGATCGAGCATTTCAAGAAAACGTTCGAGGGCGTGTGGAAGTTCGAGCCGGACACTGCGAAGATCCGTATTGTTCCGCTGAGCGCTGACGTTGCGCAGTTGTATGCGCCTACGCGGGTCACGGTCGGCGCTTCGGAAGCCACCGCAAAAACCGCGTCGTTTCTCGTCTATGAAACGGCCGTGCGAACCGCTGACGGCTGGCGCATTGCTTCGATCGTGCCGGTGCCCGCGCAGTAGCCGGTGCGTATTGCAACATGGATGAAGGGCCGGTCTTTATCGCCGGGCAGCGAGCGTGTTTTCGCATCGCCGCTCACACGGCGACAAACCGCGGGTCCAGATTGGCAATGGCAAACTCCCGCACGTGCTGCACAAACGACTTCAACAACAATGCAGGCGGCCTCTGGGATGGCGTCAAAATCGAAAAGTCCGTAACCAGTGCCGGCTCGAACGGCTTGAACACGACGCCCATGCCGCGATAGCTCCATGCGCTCATTGCATCGATCAGCGAAATCCCAACCCCAGCCTCGACGAACGAACAGATGGCATGCGACACCTGTGTTTCGAGCTGGGCCTTGAGTCGAATGCCGTGAGCCGCAAACAGCGCTTCGATCTGCAGCCGCGAATCGAGCGTGCGCGGATGCGCAATGAAGCGCTCTCCGGCAATGTCCTGAGGTCGAATCGTGTCCAGTGCACAGAGCCGATGCCCGGCTGGTAACGCGCATACCATCTGCGTAGAGATCAATCGCTCGCCGTGCGCGCTAGGATGATTCATCGACAGGATCGCAAAGCCTATATCGCAGCGTTGGCCAACAACCATATCGATCACCGACGGCGACGAATGCACGAGCACGGACACGTGAGCCTCGGTATGTGTCTTCAGATAGTCGGCAACCGCATGCGGCAGGAACGACAACGCGATAGCGGGTGCTCCCACGATCTGCAGCGTGCCGCGCTGTAACGCACGGATTTCTTCAGCCGCGCGTGCGATCCGGTCGACTCCGAAGAGCGAGCGTTGTACCTCTTCGTACAGCGCTTGCGCTTCGACGGTCGGATAGAGCCGCCCCTTCACGCGCTCGAATAGCGAAAACCCTAGCGATCGTTCGAGATCGGCCAGAAGACGTGTCGTCGCAGGCTGCGAGATATGCAGCATCTCGCTTGCGCGCGTGACAGTCTGGCAAAGCATCGTGGCCCGAAAGGCTTCGAGCTGGCGCAGTTTCATTGAGCAAGATCCATAACAAAATATTATGGCGTAGCCAAAAAAAAGAATTTTCCATCCGATTTTTCTCTACCTATTGTGACATCCAATGCGCTTTTGCAGAGCAATTTGCGCGTGCAGGAGCCATAGCCTTTTGTGTTCGGGCGTTCGTTCCTGCCACGGTGCAGGCAACCGGGGAGAAAAAATTGATCAGGACCAGACTGGCCGCTGCGGCATTCGCGGCTTGTGCGTCGCTTAACGCGCTCACGGCATCGGCGCAGCCCACGCTCTACGTCGGCTCATACGGCGGTTCGACGCAGACTGCGTTCGAAAAGAGCATCATCCCGGCGTTTGAAAAGGCCCATGACGTCAAGATTGTCTACGTGCCGGGCAATTCGACCGACACGCTCGCAAAACTCCAGGCGCAGAAGGACAAGGAAGAGCTGAACGTGGTGCTGCTCGACGACGGCCCGATGTATCAGGCAGTGCAGTTCGGCTTCTGCGACAAGCTCGCCGAGGCGCCGGTCTATCACGACCTGTATCCGCTCGCGCATATGAGCGACAAGGCAGTCGCGCTGGGCGTCGTGGCCACTGGCCTTGCCTACAACACCGATGCGTTCAGGAAGGCCGGCCTGCCACCGCCGACTTCGTGGACCGCGCTGACCGACAGGCGCTTTATCCAGAAGATCGCGATACCGCCGATTTCGAACACTTATGGCTTGCAGACGCTGCTGATGTTCGCTCGTCTGAATGGCGGCGGCGAGACCAATATCGCGCCTGGCTTTAACGCACTGATCAAGCAGGTCGCGCCTAACGTGCTCGCGTGGGAGCCGTCGCCGGGCAAGATGACCGAACTCTTTCAGGACGGCGACATAACGCTCGCGGTATGGGGCAGCGGCCGTGTACTGACGCTCGCGCAAACCGGCTTCCCGATCCGCTTCGTGTATCCGAAGGAGGGCGCGATGGCACTGCTGACCGCGGTGTGTCCGGTCGTGCAGAACAAGCAGGCGGAGCTCTCGCAGCAGTTCGTGCAGTACCTGCTGTCGACGCAGGTTCAAACCCTCCTCGCGCAAACCCAGGCTTGGGGGCCGGTCAACAGCAAGACCCAGCTTGCGCCCGCGGTTGCGGCGACCGTGCCTTACGGCAAAGACCAGATTGCGAATCTGAAGACCACCGACTGGGCCATTGTCAACGAGAAGCGCGCCGACTGGACCAACCAGTGGAACCGGCAGGTCGAGCGCTAAACGGCCGCGCGCTGATCTGACTGAGTTCTCTTCCAAACCGACGGCGCAACGGGCGATCCTCGTTGCGTGCCACCATGACATTCCTGCAACTCGACAGTCTGTCAAAGCGCTTTGGCGATCTCAACGCCGTTCAGGGCCTCTCGCTCGACGTGGCGCGCGGCGAGTTCGTCTCGTTGCTCGGCCCGTCCGGCTGCGGCAAGACGACGACGCTGCAGATGATCGCCGGCTTCGTCACGCCAAGTGCCGGCCGCATCCTGCTCGATGGCCGCGACATCTCGCGACTCGCGCCCGAGAAGCGCGGGATGGGCGTCGTGTTCCAGAGCTACGCGCTGTTTCCGCACATGAGCGTCGCGGAGAACGTCGGCTTCGGACTCGACATGCGCAAGGTGCCGCGTGCCGAGCGTGCGAAGCGGATTCGGCAGACGCTGTCGCTGGTGCGGCTGGAGGGTCTCGACAAGCGTTACCCGCGCGAACTGTCGGGCGGCCAGCGCCAGCGCGTCGCAATTGCACGAGCGCTGGTGATCGAGCCGGAAGTGTTGCTGCTCGACGAGCCGATGTCCAACCTCGATGCCAAGCTGCGCGAGGAGATGCATATCGAGCTGCGCGCGATCCAGCGTCAACTCGGCATCACGACGATTCTCGTCACGCATGACCAGGTTGAAGCGATGACGATGAGCGACCGGATTGCCGTGATGCACGGCGGACGCATCGTGCAGATCGCCGCGCCGCTCGATGCTTACGAGCGTCCCGAATCGCCGTTCGCCTCGACGTTTCTCGGCCGCACCAATGCGCTCGCGGGCACCGTGCTCGAACGCAAGCCGCGGTGCTGCGTCGTGCAGGTCGGCGCGCGCACGGTGCATGTGCCGCACGATGGCCGCGAGATCGGCGACGCGGTGAACGTTTACGTGCGCCCTGAAAAATTGCGGCTGACGGCGGGCGGGGACGGCGCACTGCCGGGCCTTATCCGCACGCGCCTGTTTCTTGGCAGCCACTGGATGCTCGAGGTCGAAAGCGTGCTCGGCACGTTCCGTGTCAGCCAGCCCAATATCGGCACGCCGCCGCCGACTGAAGGCGAGGCCGTCAACGTTGCGTGGTCGGACGACGATCTGCGCATTCTCAACGCGGAGGCATCCCATGGCTGACCTCGCGCTCGCCCCGGAACGGCACGCGCAGCGCGCCCCCTGGCTACTCGCCGGACCCGCATTGCTGCTGTTCGTCGGCCTGCTGGTGGTGCCGATGTTCCTGATCGCGGTACTGTCGTTCCATGCGTTCGACGGCACTCGCGGCGTTCTGCCCGGCTACACGGTGTCCAACTATATCGAAGTGCTGAGCGATCCCTACTATCACGAAATATTCCTGCGCACAGCGGGGTTGTCGCTTGCTGTCACGGCGCTGTCGATCGTGCTCGGCGTGCCCGAAACATTGATTCTCGCGCGCATGAGAAGCCCGTGGCGCAGCCTGTTTCTGCTGATCATCCTCGGGCCGCTGCTGATCCCGGTCGTGGTGCGCACGCTCGGCTGGGCGATTCTGATGGGCCGCGTCGGCCTTATCAACGAGGCATTGCTCGCGCTGCATCTGACCGATTCGCCGGTCCGGCTGCTGTTTTCGATGACGGGCGTCACGATCGCGCTCGTGCATGTGCTGGTGCCGTTCATGGTGATTCCGGTGTGGGCGTCGATCCAGAAGCTCGACCCGCAGGTCGAGAACGCCGGCCTGTCGCTCGGTGGTCCGCGCTTCACGGTGTTCCGGCGCGTCGTGCTGCCGCAACTGCTGCCGGGCGTATTGTCGGGCAGCATCATCGTGTTCGCGCTGTCCGCGTCGGCGTTCGCCACGCCGGCGATTCTGGGCGGCCGCCGGCTCAAGGTCGTCGCGACTGCCGCTTACGACGAATTCCTGAGTACGCTCAACTGGCCGCTCGGCGCGGCGATCGCGGTCCTGCTGCTGATCGCGAACGTCGCGATCATCCTCGGATGCAACCGGCTCATCGAACGGCGCTTCCGGGCGATCTTCGAGTCCTGACCGGAGCGTTCACGATGCGCAAGAATGGTGTATTCCCGCTTCTCTATCACACGCTTTTCATCGCGTTCATGGTCGCGCCGCTGGTCGTGGTGGTCGCGGTGTCGTTCACCGGCAAGGGCTATATCTCGATGCCGACCGACGGGCTGTCGCTGCGCTGGTTCCGTGCGCTCGGGCAGGCCGACGATTTCATCTCCGCGTTCTGGCTGTCGATCCGTCTCGGCGTCGTCGCGGCGACCGTCGCGGTCGCGCTCGCGGTGCCGGCCGCACTCGCGCTGACGCGCTACCGGTTCGCCGGGCGCGGCGCGTTGACGAGTTTCTTTCTGTCGCCGCTGATGATCCCGTACGTGGTGTTGGGCGTGGCGTTTCTGCGCTTTTTCACGCTCGCAGGGCTGACCGGCTCATTCTTCTGGCTCGCACTGACTCACGTGATTGTCGTGATGCCGTATGCGCTGCGTCTCGTGCTGGCATCCGCCACCGGTCTCGAACGCGACGGCGAGCGTGCGGCGCGCTCGCTCGGTGCGGGACGGCTCACGGCGTTTCGCCGCGTCGTATTGCCGCTGATGCTACCGGGCGTCGCGGGCGGCTGGATCCTCGCCTTCATTCAAAGCTTCGATGAGCTGACGATGACCGTGTTCGTCGCGACGCCCGGCACCACGACGCTGCCGGTTGCGATGTACAACGACATCGCGCAGAACATCGATCCGCTCGTGACGTCCATTTCGGCCGTACTGATCGTCGGTACGGTGCTGCTGATGATCGTGCTCGACCGCATTGCCGGACTCGACCGTGTCCTCATCGGCAAAGGTTGATGACAGGGATACCTTCAATGAAAGCAACTGAGGTGATCGTGGTCGGCGGCGGTCTCGTCGGCATGGCGGTCGCATACGGTCTCGCGCGGCACGGCGCAAAGGTCACCGTGCTCGATGAAGGCGACGACGCCTTGCGCGCGTCGCGCGGCAACTTCGGGCTGGTGTGGGTGCAGGGCAAGGGCTACGGGCTGCCGGCCTATGCGCGCTGGAGCATGGAATCGGCGCGGCTGTGGCCGCAACTGGCGGCCGCGCTGCTCGACGAGTCGGGCGTGGACGTGCAACTGAAGCAGCCTGGCGGCTTCCACTTCGTCCATTCGGAAGCGCAAGCGCGCGAACGCGAGGCGCGGCTTGGCTGGTTGCGCGACGCGCTTGGCGGTGCGTATCCGTTCGAGATGCTCGACCATGCAGCGGTCCGCGCGCATCTACCGGCGGTCGGTCCCGAGGTGTTCGGCGCGAGCTATACGCCGATGGACGGCCATGCGAATCCGCTCAAGTTGCTGCGTGCGCTCTATGCAGCGTGCGAGAGGCGCGGCGTCGAATGGGTGCGCAACCAGCGGGTCCAGCGGATCGACCCTGCGCAAGGCGTATTCACGGTGCACGGCATCGGACGCAGCTGGCAGGCGGAGAAGGTCGTGCTGGCCGCGGGCCTCGGCAATGCCGTGCTGGCGCCGCGGGTCGGCCTGCATGCGCCGGTGCGCCCGAACCGCGGGCAGGTGCTGATCGGCGAGCGCACGACGCGCTTTCTCGACTATCCGACCACCTACGTGCGTCAGACCGACGAAGGCACGATCCAGCTCGGCGATTCGATGGAGGATGTCGGCTACGACGACACCACGACCATCGACGTGCTCGGCACCATCGCCCGGCGCGGCGTGCGCAGCTTCCCGGTTCTCGCGGGGCTCAAGCTGGTGCGCGCATGGAGCGCGCTGCGGGTGATGAGCCCCGATGGTTTTCCGATCTACGAGCAATCCCGTTCATCGCCGGGCGCCTTCGTCGTCACCTGTCACAGTGGCGTGACGCTCGCGGCGGCGCACGCGCTGCGCATCGCGCCGTGGATTGCCGGCGCGGGCGCGCCGCAGGACCTGGACGTATTCGCGGGCGACCGCTTTCTGAATCCGCAACGGACTTTCGATCATGCCCACTAGCAGTCTATTCAGTGTGCCGGCACGGGCCGGCGACGGTGCGCCGCGCATCACCGTCGAACTCGACGGCGTAGCGCTTCAGGTGCCGCCCGGATGTAGCGTCGCGGCGGCGCTGCTGGTCTCTGGCGTCACGCGATTTCGCAGCACGCCGGTCAGCGGCAGCGCACGCGCGCCGTACTGCATGATGGGCGTCTGCTTCGAATGCCTGATGGAGATCGATGGCGAGCCGAACCGGCAGACCTGTCTGGTGGAAGTGCGCGACGGCATGAAGATCCGGAGTCAGGAGGGCGCCCGTGACCTCATGGCCGGCGCGATGGAGGACCATCATGAACAGTGAACAGGTCGATCTCGCAATCGTCGGCGGCGGACCGGCGGGCATGGCCGCGGCCACGCTCGCTGCGAGTCTGGGCGTATCGGTGGTGCTGCTCGACGAACAGACCGCGCCCGGCGGCCAGATTTATCGCAATGTCGCCGCCGCGCCACCGGGACGGCTCGACGTGCTCGGTCCCGACTACGCCGCGGGCCGCGCCCTGGTCGACGCGTTCCAGCGATCCACCGCACGCCACATCGGCGCAGCGGCCGTGTGGCACGTCAGCGCCGAACGAATGGTCCATTATCTTCAGGATGGCCAGGTTAAATCGCTGCAGGCGCGGCAGGTGATCCTGTGTACCGGCGCGCTCGAACGGCCGTTCCCGATTCCGGGCTGGACCCTGCCGGGCGTGCTGAGCGCGGGCGCGGCGCAGATCCTGCTCAAGACCGCGGACGCGAGGCCGTCGGAGCCGGTGGTGCTGGCGGGCTGCGGGCCGCTGCTTTATCTGCTCGGCTGGCAATACATGCGCGCGGGGGTTCCGGTGCGCGCGATCGTCGATACCACCGATGCCGCCGACCGGCGTCGCGCGCTCGCGCATGTCGGCGGCGCGATCGCCGGCTGGCGCTATCTGGAGAAAGGGCTGACGATGATGCGCGCCTTGCGGCGCGCCGGCGTGCCGTTCTATCGAGGCGCGAGCGGACTCGAGGTCGAAGGCGACGATGCCGCGCATGCGTTGCGCTTTGTCAGCGCGGGCCGCGCGCAGCGGATCGAAAGCCGTGTGGTGTTGCTGCATCAGGGCATCGTGCCCAATACGCAGTTCACGTGGTCGCTTCGCGCGGCGCATCGTTGGGACGATGCGCAGCTGTGCTTCGTGCCGATCACGGACGACTGGGGCGCGCTCGATCTGCCCGGCCTTTATGTGGCCGGCGACGGTCGCGGCATTGGCGGTGCGCTCGCGGCCGCGCTGCAGGGACAACTTTCGGCGCTCGGCGCGGCATGCGCTCTCGGTCGGCTCCCGGTCGCCGAACGCGATCGCCGGGCCTTGCCGCTGCGCGCGGAACTGGCTGCGCACTTGCGGGTGCGGCCGTTCCTCGATGCGTTATACCGGCCAAAAGCGCAGAACCGTGTTCCCGCCGATGACGTGCTCGTCTGCCGGTGCGAAGAAGTCACCGCCGGCACGCTGCGCGAACATGTGAAGCTCGGCTGCACCGGCCCGAACCAGGCGAAATCGTTTGGGCGCTGTGGCATGGGGCCGTGTCAGGGCCGGCTATGCGGCCTCACGGTGACCGAAGTCATTGCCGATGCGAGGCAGGTCTCGCCGGAAGAGGTCGGTTACTACCGCATCAGACCGCCGATCAAGCCGATCACGCTCGGCGAGCTGGCGCGGGAAGCGTGATGGCTGCCTCCTCGATATACGCGTCGGGTACCACAGGGTCGGACGTGATTGTCATCGGCGGCGGCTTTCATGGTTTGTCGAGCGCGTTGCATCTCGCTCGTGCCGGCGCCCGGGTGACGGTGCTCGAAGCCGAATACTGCGGGCGGCATGCATCGGGCGTCAATGCGGGTGGCGTGCGCACGCTGGGACGCCATGTCGCCGAGGTTCCGCTCGCGCTCGCGTCACGCGAACTGTGGCACCGGCTGCCGGAACTGGTCGGCGATACCGCCGGCTTCGTGCCGAGCGGACAGATCAAGTTAGCGGAAACCGACGCCGAGCTGGAACTGCTGCGCGCGCGCGTCGCTGACCTCAACCAGCGTGGTTATCGGCATGAAGTCCTGATCGACGCGGCCACCGTGCGCACGCTGCTGCCCGCTGTCGCGCCGCATGTGACGGGCGGCATCTGGGCTGCCGACGATGGTCATGCGTTGCCGTTTCGCGCGGTCACGGCTTTCCGCCGCGCGGCGCAGCGGATCGGCGTCACGGTTCACGAAGGTATGCGCGCGGACGCGCTGCGGCGCGTCGGCGAGCGTTGGGAAGTCACGGCGGCAGGGCGATGCTTCAGCGCCGAATACGTGGTCAACGCGGCGGGCGCATGGGCGAGCGGTATCGCAAAGCAGGTCGGCGAGCCGGTTCCGGAGGAGCCGGTTGCGTTGCTGCTGACCATCACGCATCGCGTGCCCGCATTCTGTACGCCCGTCGTCGGCGCCACTGGGCGTCCACTGTCGTTCAAGCAGTTCGACAATGGGACGGTGCTGATCGGCGGTGGCGTTCGCGGCTCGGTCGACATGGCTGCTCGCAACGGCGAGGTCGACTTCGCGCAACTGGCGTCGAACGCGCGTACCGCAATCAATCTGTTTCCGCATCTGCGCGGCGTCGGGATCAACCGGAGCTGGGCCGGCATCGAAGGCTTCATGCCCGACGGCATCCCCGTCATCAGTCCGAGCCGGACGGCGCCGAAGCTCGTTCACTCATTCGGCTTCTCGGCGCATGGTTTCGAACTCGCTCCCGCTGTTGGCCACATCGTCGCGGAGCTTGTGACGAGCGGCTGTAGCGCGCTGCCAGTCGAACCGTTTCGCATCGACCGCTTTCATTGAACCGGCCAGGGCGATCGAACCGATTTTGGCGCGCGTTTGAGACCCTAGGGTTTATACCTATTTCAGCAACTTTCATTTGTTCTGCGGGCGCTTAATCAGGAGCCGCTTCCGGCCTAGACTGTAATCACTGAAACGCAAACGGGTGTTTGCGGAAAACCAGGCTCTGGAGGTAAGGATCATGAAACTCGTTCAATCGCTCGTCGTGGCTGCCGCTCTTGCTATTCCCGCTGTGTCGTCTTTCGCTCAATCGGATGCGGCGGCCGTACCGGTCAACCCGCAGGTATCGCATGTGAACGATGCGAACCAGGATTCCGGCGGGGTTGCGGATGGCACATCGGCGTCGGGAAGCCATCAGCATCTGCGTGCGTTCCGTAGCGATGTATCGCGCTTGGGCCACAAGATTCAAGGTTCGATTCGTCCCGACGCAAACGATGGGATGAAGCCGATTTACTTTGGTTCATAAATCGCCGCGTTGAATTCACAGGGCCGCACTGACGTTTGCTTCAGACGGTGTGCGTCCTGGTGGCAGCGCATCGAAGGCGCGCAGATCAATCTGCGCGCCGTCGCTTTTTAAAAGAGGTATGCCGCTGCGCGTGCGTTGGGCTGCGAACCTCGCGTGTTCCGGTGACGGTTTCTACGCGATGGCTTAGCCCGCGTCTCCGGAACTGGTGACCCTCTGAATGCTGCTCAGCATCTCTGCCAGATATCGCAGCAAGCCGACCGTATCGCCGAACTCCATGAAGCCGGGCTGCTCTCCGTCGGAGAACAGGAGGGTGCCGTCGAGCTTCGCATCGATGACGAGGTCGCCGTAAGCGGCATGCGGACGGTATTCGTCCGCGTTGAGCCGGAATGTATTGTTGTTGAGCGCCGCTTCGCGCAGACGCATCAGAAACTGCACCTCGGGCGCTCGTGAATCCGACATCTGATGAACTTCGAAGAAGTCTGCCACCGCGACGATCGCGTTCATACTCGGAATGCGCGTCGCAAAGGCGAGGCGCTGAGCAGCGTCGCTGAACGCCGGCCACTCGGGCAAATCTGCCGGCGGCGTGCGTTTGGTCGGCGCGCCGTCCGCGGCGAGCGCACGGTCTTCACCGGTGGTGCGCGTGACCGCGAACAGCGGCTCGGCTGCACTGAGGTCCGGTGCCTTTTCGCCTTTATCGATCCAGTCGGCAAGCATGCTCGCGTATGCGGAGAGGCTCAGCAGCTGTGCATTGATAAAAGCGATTGCTGGATTGCATGAGTTGCGCGAATAAGTTTGGGGCATGTCGGCTCCTGCAGGTCGGTGAGCGTTGCGTGCGTCGCGCAACGCTCGTGCCCGCTCTGATTATCAGCTCGACATGCTGCTTTCTGCGAGGCTAGTGCATCGATGACCTGCGGGAGTCGATCGTCGTCGTGCGAACTGCACACTCAGCGAAATAACCGGCTACGGTGTTCACCGGTCGAACGCGATCAGGTCCTTGAAGATCAGGTGACCCCAGGTTTTCCCGCGCCCATGCACGAGCAGTCCGCCTTCAGAAAGCCCGCCGAGCTGGATCGGCGCGAAACCGAGCTGTTCCGCAAGCGCACCGATTTCCGCCGCGGCGCCGCCGTCGTCGCTCGCGAGGAAGACGACCCTCCTGCCACCGTGTACGGCCGGATCCTGGTCAAGGACGGCAGCGACCAGATGATTGAAGCCTTTCACCGCCCTCGCTCCGGTGAACGTCCTCGCGACGAAAGCAGAGGATGGGAGACCGCCCAATTCCTCGAGCGGGGCTTGCGTGTTCATCGCGTCGACGACGGTCTTCCCGCTCCAGTCGGGCAATGCTTTTGCGACCTCCGGGTGCGACTCGAAACGGACGGCCAAAAAGATGACGTCTGCCTTGACGGCTTCGGCTACGGTTTTGGGAATGATCGTCGGTCCGATCGCGGCCGCATCGGCTGCAAAGCTTGCCGGATCGCGCGTGGTTGCAACGGCCACTTCGATGCCTTTGCGGGCGAACGCCCTGGCAAGGGCGTGGCCGATCTTGCCGAAGCCAATGATGGCGTAACTCATAGGTTTCACCTTCGTTTCCCGTTGCGCTCAGAGCTTGTAACCGCCGCTCGCTTCGATTGTTTGGCCGGTCACCCAATGGCCTTCGTCGGAGGCCAGAAACGCGACGACGGCGGCGATTTCCGAAGGCTCGCCGAAGCGGCCCAGCGCGATTTGGGCTTCGACCGCCTTGACGAGTTCGCGATTCTGCCGAAAATCGGCGTTTGCATCGGTTCGCGTGAAGCCCGGCGCGACGGCGTTCGCGGTGATGCCACGCGGCCCCAGTTCGATTGCGAGCGTATGGGTCAGGGTGTTGATGGCCGCTTTTGCCATCGAGTAGACCGGCGCAACCGTCACGGGCTTGGTGGCGGCAGCGGAAGAAATGTTGATGATGCGTCCACCTTCGGCGAGACGATCGAGCGCGGCCTGAACGATGAAGAAGGGCGCGCGGGCGTAGACCGCCATCAAGGTGTCCCAACTTTCCGGCGTCGCTTCCTTGAAGCCAAGCCAACCGGTATTGCCCGCGTTATTGACCAGAATGTCGAGCGTTTTGCTGCCGTTGCGCCGGCTGAATTCGTCGTCGAGATTCTCGAACAAAGCCGGGACGGTGGCCGGATCGACGAGATCCGCATGGATCGCGAACGCGGTACCTCCCGCTTTCTCAATGGCCGCGACCACTTCATCCGCGCTCGATTTGCTCGCGTTGTAGGTGAGCGCGACTGTCGCACCGTCCATTGCAAGACGTTCTGCGATGGCGCGGCCGATGCCCCGCGATGCACCGGTAACAAGCGCTGTTTTGCCCTTTAGCGATGATGACATCGTTTTTTATCCTCAGAGTTGCGCGAGGCCACCGTCGACGGCGACCTCGCTGGCGGTCATGAAACTGCTGTCCGATGACGCGAGAAAGGCGGCTACCGCCCCGATCTCCGCTGGATCGGCCATACGCTGAAGCGGATTCATCGAGGCGAAGACCTTCTGGCCTTCTTCGCCTAGCGCTGCCTTCGCGAGTTCGGTCGCGGTCGGCCCGGGCGACAGCACGTTGACCCGGATGCCGGTGCCCTTCAGGTCTTCGGCCCAGGTCCGGGCGAGGTTCCGCACCGCTGCCTTGCTTGCGCTGTAGGCCGCGAATGCCGCGGCTCCCGTGGTGCCGGCGCTCGATCCGGTCAGGATGATCGAACCGCCTGGGCCCATGAGCGGCAGCGCCTTCTGCACCGTAAAGATCGTTCCTTTGACATTGGTGTCGAACGTGTCGTCGATATGCTCGGCGGTGATCTGACCGAGCGCAAGCGGGCTCCCTGTTCCAGCGTTGGCGAACACGATGTCGAGCGTTCCACGCTCGGCCTTCACCGCTTCGTAGAGCCGGTCGAGGTCGGCGAGGCTCGAGACCGAGCCGTTCACCGCGCGGGCATTCGGCCCAAGTTCGGCCACACCGGCGTCGAGCGCTTCCTGGCGGCGGCCGAAGATGAAGACAAAGGCGCCTTCCTCGATGAAGCGCCTCGCTGCGGCACGGCCGATACCGGTGCCGCCGCCGGTGATCACGGCGGTCTTTCCATTCAGTCTGTTCATTCGTGCATCCTTCGAAAAATTCGACAGACACGATTCTGCGGCTCTTGATTCATGAAGCCAATTGACGAAAGATGTATAGTTACCATCTACTTTTTAGATATCTATGCTCGACAACGTCACCATCAATCAGTTGCGGGCCTTCGTCGCCGTGTGCGATCAGGGAAGCTTTTCAGGGGCTGCACGGGAGTTGAGGCGTGCACAGTCGGCGATCAGTCACGCGATCGGCGCGCTCGAGAATGCGTTCGATGTAGCGCTGTTCGAGCGCAACACTCGCAGAGCGACGCTTACCGCCGCGGGCCGCAGTCTGTTGCCCGATGCTCGTGGGGTGATCTCGCGCACCGAGGAAATGAAGATGCGCGCGGTTTCGATCGCTGAGGCCGGGGTTCCACAGGTCTCGATTGCTGTTGATACCTATTTTTCTCGAGCGCATCTGATTGAATGCCTGCGCACGCTGCAGGCGGATTTTCCGACGGTTGCCATCAATCTGCGCATGACGACCATGCAGGGCGGAGAGCGTCTGGTTCTCGAAGGCACATGCGCGTTGGCGGTGACGATCACGGATGTGCCGGAGCTGAGCCCGGGCACCATAGAAAGAGACCACTTATGCGATGCGCAGATGGTGACCGTCTGTGCGCCATCGCATCCGCTGGCCTTAAGCGGGGGGCCGATTTCGCGCGAGGAATTTGCGCGGCACATCCAGCTTGTCGTAACCGACAATCAGCCCGATGCGGAAAAGACACAACAGGGGGTCGCGAGCGAACGCCAGTGGTGGGTGAACGACCTCGGCGCGAAGCATGATCTGCTCAGGGGCGGCTTGTGCTGGGGGCATATGCCGCGGCATATGGTCGAGGAAGATCTCGCAAAGGGAACACTGGTCAAACTCCAGCGGCGTGCATGGCACATGCGCGCCCTCACGTTCATGATCTCGCACCGGCGCGGGTACTCGTTTTCCGAATGCGAGACACGGTTGGTCGAACTCCTTGGGCGTTGTCATGCTTTGCAAAGGGGGAAGAAGAGGGAAAGGGTGGTGCAAGGTCGCTGACGGCTATCGGACGTACGGAGCGGCACATTTTCGTCTACGTCAGACGAAGATTCGCTTGCCGAACTGCAATTCAAGTTCTTCTTTGTCATGGAGACGATTACGAAGCTGCCCGTCGACAGGCTGGTAGCGGGTCATGTCGCTCGATTCGGGACGCGCGTCGAGGTGCTCACGCAGATCGCGTTTGATAACGACGTGAAAAGAAGGGGCCACCGCGGCAGAATACGATTTCGGCGAACCGTTCGCCGATGCGACGATGCGCACGGCCATCAGGGTGGAGTTGGTCGGGAAGCGGCAGATCGGCAAAGTCCCGTTGTCCGTACAGGTCAAGTCCGTCGAGGTAGTGACGGTATGGATCGGCCGCCGCACGCATGTGCACGATATGCCGCAATTTCTGCTGGATGACGGTCGGTGTCAATTTCCCAGCCGTGCGCTCGGCAGGATCGCCTGTCGCGCGAAACGACACTTTTCCTGGCATCAGCGCACTTTGATCGAATGCTCCGGGACCGGGCTGTTGGGCATACGATCGCTTGCAAGTGGAGAGTAGCGAGCTTAACAAACCGTGCGCGGTTGCCGAACCGCTCATAGCCAATAATGGTCGTTCGTTGCGGTCAACTGAACGACTCATCGCCAGATTGCGGATCTGGAACGGCGTCGCACGCGGCGCATGAAAACCTTATCGGATGGAGCGGTTCGGCCGGTCGACTGAAGCGGACCGAACGTTGTCGGAACGTTCGGGTTCAGCATGATTCGGCCAACGCCAAGGCGTCCGCGCCAGCGGCAATGCGAAGCGGACACGATGGGTCGTTCACCGCGCGCCACACCGCTTCAGCAACGTCGAGTGCGCGCGTGACCAGCGACGCCTGCCCCATTCCAGCAAAGACAGTCTGCGTGAAGGCCGCGTACTCCTCGGGCGCGTTGCCTTGCATGCGGGATCGCGCGTTTTCACCAAAGGATGTTTCCGGCGCCCGGCCTGGCAGCACCAGGTTCACCCGAACATTGAACGGTTGGAGTTCCAGCGCCAGGGACTCGGTGAATGCGTTGACCGCCGCCTTGCTCGCTGTGTAGACGGACAGCAGAGGCAGCGACTTCAACGTCACACTCGACGTGACGTTCACGATGACACCTGCTTGGCGTTCGCGGAACTGAGGCAGCACCGCCTGCGTCATCGCGATCGTCCCGAACGTATTGGTCTCGAACAGCTCGCGGGCGACTTGCATCGAAGTGCCTTCCAGCGCGGCCAGCATGCCGATCCCTGCGTTGTTGACCAAAGCGTCGATCGGACCTGCCGCCTGCACGGCCTCGCGGATGCTGTCCGGATGGGTGACGTCGAGGGCGAGCACACGCAGACGTTTGGAGCGCGGCATCGAATCCTCGCGCGGCGTTCGCATCGTGGCGACGACCTTCCAGTTGCGGTCGAGGAAATAGCGCGCGGTTTCGAGGCCAAAGCCGGACGAGCATCCGGTGATCAGAACGGTTTTCATCGGGACATGCCGTGGGTTGATTGCGGAATCGAGACGATAAGACGCCGCAACCGGACTTGCTACAATCGAAAGTCCACATTTTCTTTGCAAGAGTCCAAACATGATTGACCCCTTGGCGGAGGTGGTCACGTTGCTTCAGCCTCGCGCGCGATTCGCGAAAGTGGTCAATGGCGCGGGTTCATGGGGCGTTCGCCGTTCGGAGGTCGGGCAACCGTTTTACTGCGTGATCCTTGAAGGTTCCTGCCGCCTTGCAGTCGATGGACCGAAGCCGATCGCCTTGAACGAAGGCGACTTTGTGCTGATTCCCGCGGCGCATGACTTCACGATGTCGAGCATCGAGCCAACGACATCGACGGCCTTCGATATCGCGCCCGTTGCGGTATCCGCTGCCGAGTTCAGAGTCGGCGCTCAAAGCGGTCCACCTGACGTTCGACTGCTCGTGGGGCACTTCACCTTCGGCTCGCCTGACGCGGCTTTGCTCGTTTCGCTTCTCCCGCAACTCGTGCACGTTCGCGCGCAGAAGAGACTGGCCACGCTTGTGCAATTAGTGGGCGACGAATCTCGCGCGCAACGGCCCGCGCGAGAGGTCGTGCTAGCACGGCTGCTCGAGGTTCTGATGATCGAGGCGTTGCGGTTCACTGCGGGCACGGCGGCGTCGCCGGGCCTGTTGCGCGGGCTTGCCGACGAGCGCCTTGCGCTTGCAATCCGACTGGTTCACGAAAGTCCGGGCCGGCGCTGGACGGTTGCGCAACTGGCGAAGGAAGCAGCGCTATCGCGTTCGGCATTCTTCGAACGGTTCACCCAAGCAGTGGGCGTCCCGCCGATTGAGTACCTGCTCGCCTGGCGTATGGCAATCGCGAGGAACATGCTGCGGCACGATAAGCGGAGTATTGCGGAAGTCGCGCAACGCGTTGGATACAGTTCTGCCAGCACTTTTAGCGTTGCATTTACGCGCCACGTCGGACTGTCGCCGACACGGTATGCACAGGAGCAAATGCGAGCTTCGTCCGCGTAGTCCGCGTCACGCGAACTGGCTGCGCTGAAATGCGGTATGCCAAATGGCGGCGAACGACTGCAGTTGGACCCGAAAAGGATCTTCGCTGACGCCGGGCTCGATCACCCGATTCGGATCGCCAGGCGATGGTCGTCTCGCGGCGACTCATCGAGATAGGCGGCCGGTAGACAGGCAGTTGATTTACAGGCTTCCGAATTCTGTCGCGATAAGGCACGCTTGGCGGCGGCACGACGCTGACGCTAGCCGCGCAGCGCGACGATTTCGGTGGCCGGCCCCGGCACTCGCACTGGGTGCAGGAAACGGGCATGTTCAGCAGTGACAAGCGGCACGATACGTGGGCGTGCGGGTCGCCGGAAGAATGCACGCAACTGTATGGCAGCGCGTACACGAACACCGGCGGCGCGATCGATCCGCCGACGCCGGTCGGCAATATCGCAGCAACGATCCAGGCGCCGAATCTGTCGATCACGTCGAACGGGCAGATCCAGAACGTCGGCAACGTGATCGGCACATCGGTTTCGTTGACGGGTCAGCAACTGATCAACGGTATCACGACGGCTAATACGTATACGCCGCGCGTCAATGCGCCGTCGCAGGTTATTTCGTTGAGCCCGGTGAATTTGCCGGGGCTCAATCTTTCGACGCCGCGCCGTGTCGGTGATCCGTTGCCGACCGCGGTGGCCGGTCAGGCGGCCTTCGTCGAAGGCTCGCTCGCGCCTTCGGCGATTGGCGACCTTGGTCCGCAGGATTTGCTGAACAACCTGCCGTTGAACCTGCAGCCGGGCTCGACGCTGTTCTACTACAACCCGCAGGAAGAGGACGTGTTGCGGCAGCAGGCCGCGCTGCAGCAGACGGGCAAGGCCAGCTTTATCGATGGGCTGAGCTACGACAGTACGAGCGGCGCGACGGTGACCGAGCAGGAGAAGGCGTACCTGTATCAGAACGCGATCGACTACGCGAAGGCGAACAACCTGCAGCTTGGCGATGCATTGACGCAGGCACAGGTGAGTGAACTCGACAAGCCGATGCTGTGGTACGTCGAGCAGACCGTGCCCGATCCGGATTGCAAGGCGACCGGTAACGCCACCTGTCCGACGATCACCGCGCTGATGCCGCAGGTGTATCTGCCGAGCGATACGAGTGCGATGTCGGCGGGTGGGAATATTTCTGGCGCCGATGTCACGCTTAATTTCAATCAGGATGGCAACGGCAGCATTCTGAATACCGGCAGCATCACGGCATCGGACACGCTGACGGTCAATACGCAGACGCTGACCAATCAGGCCAATCAGGTCGACGTTGGGCAGATATGGAGCAAGGTGTCGGGCGGGTATGTCGACACGACAGGCACCACGGTTCAGCCGGGCGGGTTTATGAGCGCGGCGAACATGGACCTGAATGTCGAGACGCTCAATCAGATCGGTGGGGCGTTGCAGGCGTTGAACGCGGACGGCAGCGTGAACACCGATCGCACGCAGGCTTTACTTGAACAGATTCAGGCGCAGCTCGGCACAAATTTCACGCAGACGTCGGAGAGCGACAACCTGCATACGGATTTCGTGAAAGAGGGTGGTGGGTTCGGCATTGGGCAACTGATCGGCATGATTGCGGCAGTGGTTCTGTCGGTGTACATGGGGCCCGAGATGTTCGCGCTCTATAACCGGCTGATTGATCCGATTGCGCTCGCGGCAATCGGTCCGACGCTGGCCGTGCTAGGGAGTGCCGCGGCGACCGGGCTTGCGGCGGCGACAACCGCGCTTGCAGCGGGGGCGGTCTCGCAGGTCATTTCGACGGGCAGCCTCGATCTCAAGCAGGACATCGAGGGCGCTGGCGTCGCGGGTCTTACGGCCGGATTGGCGCAGGGGCTGCTTGGGTCCACCGGGATCACGAACTGGGGCAACGGGGTCACGCAGGCGTCGTCGAACACCACGCTGGCCGATATCGGCAACACGGTGGAGAACATCGGCGGACAGGCACTGATCGGAGCGTCGGTGCAGACGGTTATTGAAGGCGGGAGTTTTGGGAGTGCACTGCTGAACTCGGCTGCGCAAAATGCGGCGGCAGTGGGAGCGAATGGCATTGGCAAGGCAGGTTCCGAGTATTCCTGGATGAGTTCGGATAGCCCCCTTTATGTGATTGCTCATGCAGGACTCGGATGTGCCGCTGGAGCTGCTGAAGGAACAGGGTGCGCTGGTGGGGCGATTGGTGGGGCTGTGTCGGCCGGGGTGAACCCGATCATCAACGGCAGTGGCAATCTTTCGCCAGCGGCGTTGGCCGGCATCGAGATGCTGGTGAGCGGGAGTGTTGCGGGCGCGCTCGGGTTCAATGTTCAGGGAGCAGCAACGGCGGCCCAGAACGAGACGCTCAACAACTTCTGTGAGCACAATTCGTGTGGCGCGGCACTGACCGCATTCCTGAACAACGTTAGCTCGGCGCTGAACGCTGGCGCGGACGTTCCCGTAATGGATGCGGCCGCGGGAACTGACGTGCTAGCAGGCATCGGGAATACCGCCCTGAACATCAGCAGTGGGTCCCTGCCAGGCAGCGACAGTTTCGTGCCGTATTTCCAGTACAACAACCCGGCGCTTGGCGCGCTGGGTGAGACATACGCAACCTTGGGGCTTGGCGCGCTCGCTTTGTCGGCGTTCGAAGGTGCACTTGCCGCAAACACGGCGGGTACGTCAGAAGGCACGGCCAACGCAGCAACCCTTCAGGGTTTGAAGGGGCAGCTCGCGAACGAAAACTTGGCCAATATCGCTGCGCAGGACCCACGATTGGCGGCTGCGGTGAACGGCAGCGGCACCAGTAATATCAACTTCCCCATTGGAACAGGTACCGCGGCGGAAGCTGATACCCTTGGGCAAACGTGGGTCGGGGACGGCGCTCGGCCTATAAATGGCGTGCCGGGCGGTTTAGTGAGCGCCGACGGAACTCGGGTGTATAGGCCACCAACGGCTAAACCAAACACCCCTGTGCAATACGCCCCTACCGGTGTGTTGGCAAATTTCCAGCAACTGGAAAATGGCGTGGTTATAAGCAACGGACACTTGAACATCTCAAAGCCATGAAAGCAATCGTTAAGAGTATCGATACCGGTAGCCATGTGGCCTTCGACAAAGATTTGCCGGAGGACCAGATGTGCTTCGGCTTCTGGGTCACCGTGCAAGTTGGGCCAGATAACGAAGAGGGGGGACATCTGTATCAGATACTGGTATGCACCCCCGATTGGATCAAGACGAAATATCTTCATGCGGGCGCCGTATGGGGGCGTCATATGTTGATCGTCTCTCATTACGACTGCGATCGCATTAAGAGTGAGATTGCTCGGTATGTTGAAGGATGTACGGGGAAGAATTTTTGGGAGTTGGCGCAGAAGGTGGCGAGGATTGGTGCTTGGGAATTCGAGGACTATCAGGGTTAGCCGGGTGCCGTCGCGAATGCCGGTGTTGGTGACTTGTTGCCACAAACAGTGCAGCCGAGAGTGACTCGACTATTCAGTTCGGGGCTAACGACAATCAGAGCACCCACACCTTCCGTCACGTTATCGGCGGCGGCTATGATGCAACCGCAGTTCAAAGCGCGGTGACAGGTGACCTCAACAATATCGGGGCGTCGTTGCCTCAGGGGCAGTGCACAGGCACCGTTGTTGTGAACGGGACGACCTTCAACTACAGTGCCTACAAGCTTCCCAACGGCACGATTAACGAATACCTGAACACTGCTTTATTTGCGAAGAAACTGCGGATATTCAAAATCGGCTGAGAGCATGCTTGTACGGTTAGCCAATGGGCCTGGGCGCATGCTGATCTCCCGAGTTAGAAGCCCGCTTTCCCCGCCAGCCGATAATCTGCTCGAGCTCCGCGCATGACATGCGCCGAGAGTAACCAAGGTCCAAATCCACACCCCACCCCGGGCATGCCGCTTGCTCCCACCCGCAAGTCACAACAGAACATCGATCACACCAGGCGTCTGATCTCGCGTCTGTCACCCATGTCGCCAATGACTGATCCGATCGATCCTGCCCGCCACGCAGCGCGCGACACCGCCGCCACCGCCACCGACACCACAGACGGCGACCAGCCCGACGCTTCCACGACGCCGCCGACGCGCCACCGCGCGCCGCGCCCGCGTCGGATACCGAAAGCGCGCGTCGAACCGCCGCACGACACGTTCACATCAACCGTCTACTCGCCCGATCCCGAACACGCTGCACTGCCGTTCAACACCCGCAAGCAGCAATGGTTCGACGCCCGCGGCTGGCAGCCATTCGACTTCCAGCGCGAGGTCTGGCGCGCGATTGCGGCCGGCTCGAGCGGCCTGCTGCACGCCACGACCGGCGCCGGCAAGACCTGGGCCGTATGGTTCGGCGCAATGGCGGCGTTCGGAGATCACCCGCCGCGCGCGCTCGCGGATCCGCTCACGGTCCTATGGGTGACGCCCATGCGCGCACTCGCCGCCGATACCGCCCGGGCGCTGCAAAGCTCCGCGCAAGAACTCGCCGTGCCTTGGACCGTTGGCCTGCGCACCGGCGACACCGGCTCGGCGGAACGCGCGCGCCAGAACCGGCGAATGCCGAGCGCACTCGTCACGACGCCGGAAAGCCTCGCGCTGATGCTCACGCGCAGCGACGCACGCGACGAGCTCAAGCACGTGCGCCTGGTGGTTGTCGACGAATGGCACGAACTGCTTGGCAACAAACGCGGCACGCAGATGCAGCTCGCGATTGCGCGCCTCGCGCGCTGGCGCACCGATCTGCAAGTGTGGGGACTGTCGGCGACGCTCGGCAATCTCGAGTTCGCCGCCGATGTGCTGCTCGCGCCGGTTCGCACGCCGCGCTCGACCGTCAGCGGCATGCAACCGAAGACGCTGATCATCGACACGCTGATCCCCGCGACGATCGAACGCTTTCCGTGGGGTGGCCACCTGGGCACGCGGCAGGTGGGGCCGGTCGCCGCGGGCATCGACGAAGCACGCACGTCGCTCGTCTTCACCAACACCCGCTCGCAGGCCGAGATCTGGTATCAGGCGTTGCTCGAAGCGCGGCCCGACTGGGCCGGACTGATCGCGCTTCATCACGGCTCGCTCGCGCAAGAAGTGCGCGAATGGGTCGAAGACGGACTGAAGAACGGCAAACTCAAAGCGGTTGTGTGCACTTCGAGCCTCGATCTCGGCGTCGACTTTCTGCCGGTCGAGCGCGTGTTTCAGATCGGCTCGCCGAAGGGCGTCGCACGGCTCATGCAGCGCGCGGGACGCTCGGGCCACGCGCCCGGCCGCGCGTCGCGCATCACGATCGTGCCGACCCATGCACTCGAGCTGGTGGAAGCCGCCGCCGCGCGGCGCGCGGTCGAGGCGCGGCGGATCGAAGGCCGCGACACGCCGCACAAGCCATTCGACGTGCTGGTCCAGCATCTGGTCACCGTCGCGATCGGCGGCGGCTTCACCGCGCCCGATCTGCTCGACGAAATCCGTACGACCTTCGCATACCGCGACCTCAGCGCCTCCGAATTCGACTGGGCGCTGACCTTCGTCGAACGCGGCGGCGCATCGCTGCACGCGTATCCGGACTATCACCGCGTGGCGCGCCACGATGACGGCATGTATCGCGTGCCGCGCGAAGATCTGATCAGGCGCCATCGCAACAATATCGGCACGATCGTCTCGAACGCGACGCTGCAAGTCGCCTGGCTCAGCGGCGGACGCATCGGCTCGATGGAAGAATCGTTCATCTCGCGGCTCAAGCCCGGCGACAACTTCACATTCGGCGGCCGGGCGCTGGAACTCGTGCGCGTGCGCGACATGACAGCGTATGTGCGGCGCGCAAGTTCGTCGCGAGGGGCGATGCCGCAGTGGGCAGGCAGCAAAATGCCCCTGTCGTCGGAGTTGGCGGACGCGACACTGGCGATGCTTGCGGAAGCCCAAGGCGGCGTCTACATCGAGCCGGAGATGATCGCGGTTCGGCCCTTGCTGCAACTACAGGCGAACTGGTCGGCGCTGCCGGAAGCCGGCGTACTCGTCGTCGAAGCGCTGCAAACCCGCGAAGGCCATCACTTCTTTTGCTATCCATTCGCCGGACGCATTGCACATATCGGCCTCGCGTCGCTGCTCGGCTGGCGCGCGTCGCGACATCAGCCGGGCACATTCTCGATCTCCGCCAACGACTACGGCTTCGAACTGCTGTCGTCGCAACCGTTCGACTGGGCGAGCCTGATTGCGGGCGGCCTGTTTTCCGCCACGCACCTCACCGACGACATCATGGAAAGCCTCAACGCATCGGAACTGGCGATGCGTCGCTTCCGCGAAATCGCCCGTGTTTCCGGGCTCATTTACCAAAGCCATCCGGGGCAGCACAAAAGCGCACGGCAATTGCAAGCCTCGAGCGGTCTCTTCTACGAGGTGTTTCGCAAGCACGACAGCAACAACCTGCTGCTCGCGCAAGCCGATTCGGAGGTCAGGTTGCAGGAACTCGAACTACGCCGCATCGAGCGCGCGCTTGTTGCGATGAATGCGTGCCGGCTCGCTTTGACGCATCCGAAGAAGCCAACACCGTTCGCATTCCCGCTGATCGTCGCGCGCATCCGCGAAAAACTCAGCACCGAAAAACTCGCCGACCGCATCGAACGCATGCTGGCCGAGCTCGACAAGGCCGGACGCTGATGACTTTCCAGACCCTGACTGCCGAAGTGGGCGGCTTCGCGCTGCAACTGTGCGCACAGCGCGCGGCGTTCGACCCGCATCTGCGCAGCCTGTTCGTCGCGGATGCGCATTTCGGCAAAGACGCCGTATTCCGCGCGCATGGCGTGCCGGTGCCGGCCGGCGGTACTCACGACGATCTCGCGCGGCTCGATTCGCTGATCGCGACGCACCGGCCGGTATCGATCGTGTTCCTCGGCGATCTGCTGCATGGCAGGGCATCGCTTGGCAGCGCAACGGTGGACGCGCTCGGCGAATGGCGTGCGCGGCATGCGTCTGTGCGCGTCGTGACAATCGAAGGCAATCATGACCGTAGCGCCGGAATGTTGCCGCTTTCGCTCGACATCGAGACGGTGCAGGAGCCGTGGATGCATGGGCCCTGGGCGCTGTGCCACTACCCGCAGGTGGTCGACGGCGCATACGCGCTCGCAGGCCACCAGCACCCGGTCTGCGTGATCTCGAGCAGGTCGGATTCCGTGCGCGTGCCATGCTTTCGCTTTGCGACGAGATACGGCGTGCTTCCGGCGTTCGGCGCATTCACAGGCGGATTCGTCGTCAACCAGCTTGCCGACGATGCGGCGATCTATGCAATCGCGCAGCACCGGGTCATTGCCGTTCGCGAGCGCCGATAACTCACGACGACCCGGTCCGGAATCCGGGGGCGTCCATCGAGCGAGCTGTTCGAGCACATCGGCGACGCAGCCCGTTACAGCACTTTCCCCGTCTCCAGCCACCCGTTGATCACCGCGATCGCCGTTGCCCGGTTATGCACGCCGAGTGCACGGAAAATCACGGACAGATGCACCTTCACGGTCCCTTCGGCCACGCCGAGGTCGCGCGCGATCATCTTGTTGGTCCAGCCGCGATGCACGAGCCGCATGATTTCCTGCTGGCGCGGCGACAGGTTTTCGAGCAGATGCCGCTGATGCGGCTGCAGCGCTTCGACGCGCGCAATCGGTTCGGCCTCGGCCGCGCCCGCGGCACCCCCCGCGCTCGACGTCGAACCGGACGCCGCGCCCGACGCCGCGCCTGCAGTTTCCGGCAAGGCCGCGTCGCGCGCGCCGAGCAGGCTGAGCGCCTCCATCGGCACATACGCACCGCCCGACAGCACGAGCTCGATCGCCTTCAGCATGACGCTCGACGGTTGCCGCTTCGGCACGAAGCCGAGCGCGCCGGCGGCCAGCACCGCGCGCATCTCGTCGGGCGACTCCTCGGCGGACAGCACGACGACCGGCAGCGCCGGATTCGCCTTCAGCAGGCTCTCGAGCGATGCGGCGCCGCTCATGCCGGGCATATGCAGATCGACGATCGCAAGGTCGTGGTTCGCATCGGGCCGCGCCAGCGCGGCAAGCGTTTCCCAACTCTCGGCTTCGTCGAACTGTGCGGCTGGATCGAGTCCGCGCAACAGTCCTTTGACACCCTGGCGGATCAGTTCATGGTCGTCGGCCACAAGAAACTTCATGATGTCTCCGCGAATTGGCCCTGCTGGTTCGTCCTGCCACCGCCGGACCGTCCATGCCGCCCACGCCGCACCGAAAATTTCCGCATTGCGGCATACGCGCCCCTGACGGCCAGCCGGCGCGGCTCGAAGTCCGCGTCCGGCGTCCCGCTCTGGTTGCCGGTTGCTTATTGTTGGCGTCCTCGCCGGCGAAAGCAATCGTGCCGTCGCCGGAGGCTGGTCCCTCGCGCCACCGCGATTGGCTTGCGGGCTGCGCGGCCCGGTACCGGGCGTCGCGGCAGCGGCGGCGCAATGCGATGTCGAGTGGCGCGACGCGCAGGCGCCGCGGCCTGCTACGTAGACGAGTACGCCGAAACGTTTTTGAAGGGATGTCCGCGTGGAGAAGTGATAGCCAAAAGGCTTATCCGCACGCGCGTAGCAACGGGGACGGGCGACGCACGACTGACAAGACCGAAGTGTTCACCGCATGTCCGATGCATGCGGACGAGCCCATCCGGCCTAGCGGCTGACGGCAAACAGCGTCGCGTTCATCAGCACCCTGAACGCAAACCCGACCGTCATCGCGCTGCCAACACCGACACACCACAGCGCGACGAACCACAGCCAGCCGGGCAGGCGGCGCGCGCTCGCTTCAGTGATAGTGGACTTCGCCATGACGCACCTTTCCGCGGAACACCCAGTAACCGAGCATCGTGTACGCGATGATGATGGGCAGGATCACCGCGGCGCCCGCGAGCGTGAACATCTGGCTCGAGCGTGGCGCGGCCGCTTGCCAGAGCGTGACGCTCGACGGAATCGCATAGGGCCAGAGGCTCACGAGCAGGCCGATATAGCCGAGCAGCACCAGCGCGAGCGCCAGCATGAACGGCGTGTTGTGATGCCGCTCGCGCACCGCGCGATACATGAAGAACGCGCACAGCGCGACGAGGAACGGCACCGGCAAAAGCCGTGTGAACAGACCCGAATCGAACCAGCGCTGTGCGATGTTCGGATCCTGCAGCGGGGTCCACAGGCTGACGAGTGCGATAAACACGAGCAGCACGACGGTCAGCGGCCATACGACGCGATGCAGGCGCCGTTGCAGATCGCCTTCGGTCTTCGCGACGAGCCAGCAGCAGCCTAGCAGTGCATAAGTCGCGACGAGCCCGAGCCCGGTCAGCAGCGAAAACGGTGTGAGCCAGCCGAACGCGCTGCCGGCGAAGCTACCGTTTTCAACGGGGATGCCCTGCAGGAACGCGCCGAGCGCAATGCCCTGGAAGAACGCAGCGCCGGTCGACCCGCCGATAAACGCAAGGTCCCACAAATGTTTGGTGCGATTCGCCTTTGCGCGGATTTCGAACGACACGCCGCGGAAGATCAGACACCCGAGCATGAACACGAGCGGCAGATACAGCGCCGAGAGCACGGTCGCATAGACCATCGGAAACGCGGCGAATAGCCCTGCGCCGCCGAGCACGAGCCACGTTTCGTTGCCATCCCAGACCGGCGCGACGGTGTTCATCATCAGGTCGCGTTCCTTCTCGTCGGGAAAGAACGGATACACGATGCCGATGCCGAGATCGAAGCCGTCGAGCACGACGTACAGCAACACGCCAAGCGCGATGATCGCGGCCCACACTACAGTGACGTCCATCTTGTTCCTCGCAAATATCGATCAGGTTCAACGCGCGATGCAAACGCGGTATTCGAATCACGCAACCGGCAACGCATGGCGGGCAGGGCGGCCGCGCACGTCGTCGGGGACGCCGTCGGGTGTCGTGCCGGGCAGCGCCGGACCGTTGCGCATCAGTTTCAGCAGGTAGTAGACGCCCGTGCCGAACACGAGAAAATAGATGACGATAAACGCCATCAGCGAGATGCCGACTTGCTGCGCCGTGAGCGGCGAGACCGCATCGACAGTGCGCTTCATCCCGTACACGACCCACGGCTGACGGCCCACCTCGGTCGTGACCCAACCGGCCAGCAGCGAGATAAAACCGGTCGGCCCCATCGCGACCGCAAATCGCTGGAACCACTTCGCTTCATACAGCCGATCGCGTCGGCGCATCGCCCAGGCAGTCATCGCGAACGCGATCATCAGCATGCCGAGGCCCGCCATCACGCGGAAGCTCCAGAACACGACGGTCGAATTCGGGCGGTCTTGCGGCGGAAATTCCTTGAGGCCGCGAATCTGGCCATCCCAGCTGTGCGTGAGAATCACGCTACCCAGATGCGGAATCGACAGCGCATAGCGCGTGGTTTCTGCCTGCATGTCGGGAATGCCGAACAGATTCAGCGCGGTGCCATTCGTTTCGGTATCCCAGATACCTTCGATCGCCGCGATCTTCGCAGGCTGATATTCGCGCGTATTCAGACCATGCTGATCGCCGACGAATGCCTGGACGGGCGCGAGAATCAGCAGCATCCAGAGCGCCATCGAAAACATTTTTCTCACTGCGGCGTCGCGCCGGCCCTTGAGCAGATGCCATGCGCCGACGGCCGCGACCACGAGCGCGGTCACGATAAAGGCGGCAAGCGCCATATGCGCGAGGCGATACGGAAACGACGGATTGAAAATGATCTTGAACCAGTCGACCGGCACGACATGGTTGTCGACGATCTCGATGCCTTGCGGCGTTTGCATCCAGCTATTCGACGCGAGGATCCAGAACGTCGAGATCAACGTGCCGATCGCGACCATCAGCGTCGCGGCGAAGTGTGCACGCGGGCTCACGCGCTGCCAGCCGAACAGCATGATGCCGAGGAAACCCGCTTCGAGAAAGAACGCGGTCATCACTTCGTACATCAGCAGCGGGCCCGTGACGGGTCCGGCGAAAGCGGAGAAGCCCGACCAGTTCGTGCCGAACTCGTAGCTCATCACGACGCCCGACACGACACCCATGCCGAACGCGACGGCGAAGATCTTCGACCAGAACAGGCACAGGTCCTTGTAGTACGCCTTGCCGGTTCGCAGCCAGCGCCACTCGAGCACGGCGACAAAGCTCGCGAGACCGATCGAGAGCGCGGGAAAAACGATGTGAAACGAAATGGTGAAGGCGAACTGGAGACGAGCCAGATCGAAGGCGGAGAGGGCGGTGTGCATTTTTCGATACCGGGAATCCGAACCACGCACGGCGACCCATGTCGGCGTGCACCGCCTTTTTGTCTGGCAGGTGAACGCAAGCGTAAGGGAGTGTGAAAAATCGTGCTGCGCCGCGACGTGTGTCGAAATTACGCAGCGAGGCGCGTTGCCGCAGCGGCCGAACGCGGCGTAAATAGTTGATTGATATCAGGAAATGCGCATTGGATGAAAGCGCGCGGCGAACCAGGCGCCGATGCGGCGTGCGGCAATCCACCGCGCTGCAACATCGGCTGAACGAGGAGGGAAGCGGGCGAAATCAGGTCTGCGGATCGCACCACAGGCGACCGCCCGTGGCCCAGTTTTCACGCGGCACGTCCACGAGAATGATGTCGACCGATGAAGGCTCGACCTTCAGCGACTCGCAAGTCGCTTTCGTGATCGCTTCGACGAATTCGCGCTTCTGCGCGACGGTGCGGCCCTCGAAGAGTTCGATGCGAAAGGTAGGCATAACTACGTCTCCTGGTTAAGAAATTGTTGAAGCAGTCCGGCTTCAGTCGCGATACGAGAGGTCGATGCGATCGAGCTTGCGCAGCAAGGCCGGCCACTCGATGCCGCCTTCAATGGCGCCGCCATCGTGGAGTTGCCCGGCCGCGCGCCCGGCAACCGCCGCGGACGGCAGCACGAGATGCGTGCCGCCCGCTTGCGCCTGCAGCTGGATTTCGCACGCTTTGATCAGCGTCGCCATCAGCACATACGCTTCGGCCACCGTGCGGCCTGCCGTCAGCGTGCCGTGGTTGCGCAATAGCATGGCGGGCTTGTCGCCGAGATCGGCGACGAGCCGTTCGCCATCGGCCGGCGAGAACGTCACGCCTTCGTAATCGTGATACGCGAGATAGCCGTGAAAGCGCAACGCATGCTGCGAAGCGGGCAGCAAACCGGCGGGCTGGATCGACACCGCAATGCCCGCCGTGTTGTGCAGATGCATGACGCAGAACGCGTCCGGGCGTGCCGCGTGCACTGCCGCATGCAGCGCGAAACCCGTTGCGTTGACCGGATGCTCGCTCGCGCCGACGATATTGCCGTCGATGTCGATTTTCACGAGGTTCGAGGCGCACACTTCATCGAAACCGAAGCCGAACGGGTTGATCAGAAAATGGCCCGGTTCGTCGGGAACGCTCGCGGAGATGTGCGTGTAGACAAGATCGTCCCAACCGTTCAACGCGGCCAGCCGGTAGGCGGCGGCGAGGTCGATGCGCGTGCGCTGCTCGGCCTCGGAAGTCGGGCCGGACGCGGCGACGCGATTCGCAGGGGTGTGGGCGAACGACATGGATGTCTCCTCGTGTGTGCAGGGCGGATGCGAAGCATCAGCACGAGGATGATAGCGGGTTATGTCGAAGCGAGCCGGTCGGCGGGCGCATCGTCCGGCAGCGAGGCGTTTAGCCCGCGGCCGACGTCTCGCCCGTATCGCGCAGCGCGCGCTGCATCAGCGTCGTATCGAGCCAGCGCCCGTGCTTGAAGCCGACGCCGCGCAGCGTGCCGACAAGTTGGAAGCCGGCCTGCCGATGCAGCGACAGCGAGCCGCCTGTGCCGCCGTCCGCGATGACCGCGATCATCTGACGCCACGGGCCCCGCTCGCATCGTTCGATCAGCGCCTGAAGCAGGGCGCGGCCGACGCCGCGGCCACGCAATGCATCGTCGACATAGATCGAGTCTTCGAGCGTGTGCCGGTATGCGATGCGCGGCCGGTACAGCGTTGCATAGCAGTAGCCGGCGACGCGCCCTTCGATTTCCGCCACGAGATACGGCAAGCCGAGTGCGAGCACCGATGCGCGTCGCGCGTGCAGATCGTCGACCGAAGGCGGCGTCTCTTCGAACGATGAGACGCCGGTCAGCACATGGTGCGCGTAGATGGCCTGGATGGCGGGCAGATCCGCATCGGTTGCGTCGCGGATCGCCGGGCCGGACGAAGGGGAAGAAACGGCGGAACCAGGGGCATTCATTGGTGTTCGCTATCGGTCGTGCTTTGGCAACCCTTAATATGCCCGATCAATCTTGCAAATTGAAGCGCGTCAAAAACAACCGGTGCGCCGTCGATGCGCGATCCTGCTCGACGCTGGCAGCGTCGCACTGCTCAAAGCGAGCGGCGCGGTGCTAAAAATGCAGCCGGCTAACCCGCCGCGGTTTCCTCGCGCCGCAGCGCCGGCGAATTCCTCAGCATGCCGATACACGCATCGGCAATCAGCTTCGCGTCGCGCGGCAAGTCCACCGACCCGTAGTCGAGCAGCCAGTCGCGCAGCACGCCGCCGAGAAACATCAGCATCAGGCCCGCGGCACGCGCGGTATCGAGTTCGCGCGGCAACTGGCCCTTGTCGATCGCGTTGCGCAGGCCCAGTTCCATGCGCGTGCGGCCGTCGCGCGCGGCGATGCGTTGCCGCTCGAGCACGGGCGCCATTTCTTCCGTGTATTCGCACTTCGTGAACAGCACTTCGAAAACGCGGCGGCTATGCGGCTCGATGGCGGCCTTGGCGAGACAGAACATGAAAAGATCGCGGATCCGGCCCAGTGGATCCGCTTCGCGAGGGTCGAACGTGGCCGTGACGAGCATTTCCATCGGCAGCTTCACGCGCTCGGCCATCGCACTGAACACTTCGCCCTTGTTCCTGAAGTGTCCATAGATGGCGCCGCGCGTGAGCCCCGCTTGCCCGGCGATCCGGGCAAGCGTCGTATGCGCGAAGCCGTGCTCGAAGAACGTCACTTCGGCCGCGTCGAGAATCCGATCGCGCGTCTTCAGCGCGTCTTCGCGTGTCCGTCTCATTGCCGTTACACGTTCGCTTCCTGCGGATCGCCGTCGTCGTGATGCTGGATCTTCTTCGACGGTTCATCGAGCTTGTCGCCGAGCAGGCGCCGCACGGTGACGTAGAACACCGGTATCAGCATCAGCCCGAAGAACGTCGCGAACAGCATCCCGCCGATCACGCCCGTGCCGATCTCGTGACGCGACGCGGCGCCGGCGCCCGTCGACAGCACGAGCGGCACGACACCGAGGATAAACGCCATCGACGTCATCAGAATCGGCCGCAGACGCAGGCGGCCCGCTTCGATGACCGCATCGTAGAGCGTCATGCCGCGCGCCTGGCCTTCGACGGCAAACTCGACGATCAGAATCGCGTTCTTCGCGGCAAGACCCACCACCGTCACGAGACCGATCTTGAAGTAGATGTCGTTCGGCACCTTGAACCACAGACAGAACGCGAGCATGCCCAGCATGCCGAGCGGCACGACGAGCAGCACGGCCACCGGAATCGTCCAGCTTTCGTACAGCGCCGCGAGACACAGGAACACCACGAGCACGGACAGCCCGAGCAGCACGGTCGCGGAGCTGCCCGCGAGCAGTTCCTGATACGACTGGCCGGTCCAGTCCGCCGCAAAGCCGTTCGGCAGCTTCGTATCGACGATGTTCTGCAGCGTGTCGATCGCCTGACCGGTCGAATAGCCAGGCGCCGAGTTACCGACGATTTCGATCGCCGAGTAACCGTTATAACGCGGCAACACGAGCGGACCAATGCTCCATTGAGTCTTCACGACGCTCGACAGCGGCACCATGTTGTACGGTGCGATGCCGGTGTTCGCAGCCGACGGATTGACCTGCGTCAGATATCCGCTGCTGTTGGCCGCGCCGGTCGAGCTCGACGATGACGTGCTGGCCGTTGTCGCGGTGCTCGCGCTCGACGTCCCGCTCGTGATGCCGTTGGTCCCGCCGGTCGCCTTGGTCGGCGTATACAGATGCTGGAACGCATCGAGACCCATCCGGTACGGCGCGTCGGCCTGGATATACACGCGCTTCACGCGGCCGCCGTATGTGAACTGATCGATATAGAACGGCGCCAGTTGCATCTGGATCGTCGCATAGACATCGCTGAGCGACAGTCCCATCGCTTCGGCCTGCACACGGTCGACCGCGATGTCCAGCTGCGGTGCGGTCGGCAGCGAGTTCGGCCGGATGCCGAACAGCACCGGGCTCTTGGTGGCGTCGGTGACCAGCGTCGCCGTTGCCGCGTCGAGCTCCGCGCGCGACTGGCCTTCACGCGCCTGCAGATACATATCGATACCGCCGAACTGGCTCAGGCCGCGAATGGTCGGCAGGTTGGTCGCGAAGATCTGTGCATCGGGAATTGCGTGCAGGATCTGATTCACTTCGGGAATCAGCTGCATGGCAGTCTTCGAGCGCTTGTCCCAGTCGGTCAGCTTGATAAACGCCATACCGACGTTTTCGCTCGTGCCGACGAAACTGAAGCCTTCCGGCTGGAAGATGCTCGAGATGTCCTTGCCGACCGGACTTTTCAGCAGCGTCTCGCGCACTTCGGTCATCACGTGGTTCGTGCGCTGGATCGTCGCGCCCGGCGGCAGGTTGATCAGCGCGAGAATGAAGCCCTGGTCTTCGTCCGGCACGAAGCCGGTCGGCAGCTTCGTGTACAGGAACCCGGCCAGCACGGTGACGATCAGGAACAGCGTCATCCAGATCGGCACGCGGCGCGCCGAGTGGCCGACATGGCGCACGTAATGGTGCGTCAGCCACTCGAAGCCGCTGTCGAACTTGCGGAACAGCCAGTTCTTCTGCACATGCGAGCCCTGTTTCAGGATCGCCGCGCACAGCGACGGCGTAAACGACATCGCGAGGAAGGCCGAGAAGATCATCGACACGGCGATCGTCAACGCGAACTGCGCGTAAATGATGCCGGTGGCGCCCGGTTGCAGCGCGGACGGCACGAACACGGCCGACAGCACGACCGTAATCGCGACGATGGCGCCCGTGATCTGCTTCATCGCCTTGATGGTGGCGGTGCGAGGGTCGGACTTGTCCTCCGTCATGATGCGCTCGACGTTTTCGATCACGACGATCGCATCGTCCACCACAATGCCGATGGCAAGCACCATCCCGAACAGCGTCAGCTGGTTGAGCGTGTAGTGAAGCGCGGACAGGCCGATGAACGTGCCGAGCAGCGCGACCGGTATCACGAGCGTTGGAATGATCGTGGCCCGGAAGTTCTGCAGGAACAGCAGCATCACGAGGAATACGAGGATGATCGCCTCGGCGAGCGTATGCACGACGTCCGCGATCGACGCGGTGATGAATGGCGTGGTGTCGTACGGCACGCTCCACGACACGCCGTTCGGCAGGTCTTTCGCGAGCGACGTCATTTCCGCTTTCACCGCCTTCGCGACCGCCAGCGCGTTTGCGCCCGGCAGCAGAAACACCGCGAGGCCGCCGGCCGGCTTGCCGTCCCAGACCGGCGAGATGCCGTAGGTCTGCGCGCCGAACGTGATGTTCGCGACGTCCTTCAGACGCACCACCGTGCCGTTGCTGTTCGCCACGATGATGATGTCCTCGAACTGCTTGCGCGTCGAGAACAGCGAATCGCCGGAGACGGTGGCGGTGAACACCTGGCCGGGCAACGCCGGATCCGCGCCGAGCGAACCGGCCGCGAACTGCGCGTTCTGCGCGCTGATCGCGGTTTCCACCTGCGTGGTCGACAGACCGTACGACTGCAGCTTGTCCGGGTTGAGCCAGATGCGCATCGCGTATTCGGAGCCGAGCAGCGTGGTATTGCCGACGCCGTTCACGCGTCCGATCTGCGGCTGGATGTCCGATGCGAGGATGTCCGAGAGGCGCCCGGCGTCGATCGCCGGATTATCCGAACGCAGCGCGAGGAACAGCAGAATATCGGGGCTCGCCTTCGCGACCACGACGCCTTGCTGCACGACCGCGGACGGCAGCAGCGGCTGGGCCACCGTGATCTTGTTCTGCACCTGCACCTGCGCGATGTCGGGATTCGTGCCGGTCGCGAACGTCAGCGTGATGACGGACTGGCCGTTCGAACTCGACTTCGAACTGAAGTACAGCAGATTGTCGATGCCGGTCAGCTGCTGCTCGATCACCTGCGTGACGGTGGTTTCCATCGTCTGCGCGCTCGCGCCCGGATAGGTCGACGTGATCGTCACCTGCGGCGGCGCGATGTCCGGATACGAGTCGATCCCCATCGAGCGCATCGCGATGTATCCGAACAGCGAAATCAGGATCGCGACGACCCACGCGAAGACCGGGCGTTTGATAAAGAAACTCGGCATGCCGGAAACTCCTATTGCGCGCGGCTAGCCGCGTTCGCCGTGTCGGGTGCGGACGCCGCCGCGGCGCTCGCCGTCATGGCGCCCGATGCGGCCGGGGCCGGGGCCGCCGCCGCTGGCGCGCTTGCGGCCGCGGCGCCTGATGCGGCGGCTGCGGGCGGCTGCCATGCAACGGGCACCACCGGCTGGCCCTCGTGGACGCTCTGCAGTTGCGTGACGAGCACGCGGTCGCCGTCGTCGAGTCCGCCCGTGACGATCCAGCTGTCCTTGTACTGATAGGCCGCGGTGATGTCCTTGCGGACGATCTTGTTGTCCGGGCTCACCGTGTACATGTAGGAACCGACCGTGTCGCGCAGCAGCGCCTGCTGCGGCACGAGGATCACGTTGTTCTGCTGGCCGAGGTTGATCGTCAGGTTCACGTACATGCCGGGCAGCAGCACCTGATTCGGGTTGGCCACGAGCGCGCGCAGATTGACCGCGCCGGTCGTCGCATTGACGGTCACGTCGGTGAAGTCGAGCGTGCCGACCTTGTCATACAGGCTGCCGTCGGGCAGCGTGACTTCGACCGTGGTCCGGTTCTGGTTCGATAGCGCGACCGAGCCCTTCGTCGCAGCCTGGCGCAGCGTGACGAGATCGGCGGCGCTGATCGTGAAGTTCACGTACGACGGGTCGATCTGCTGGACCGTGGTGAGCAGCGTGCCCGCCGCGCCGGCGTCGCTGTTGCCGCTGCCGACCACCGCGCCCGCGGTGACGAGTTGCTGGCTTGCGATGCCGCTGATCGGCGACGTCACGCGCGTGTAGTCGAGATTGATACGCGAGCTTTCGACGAGCGCCTGATCCGCTTTCACCTTCGCGGCCGCACTGCGTTCGGCGGCATCGGAGTTGTCGACGGTCTGTTGCGACACCGAGCCGACAGGCAGCAGCTTGCGATTACGCACCGCGGTGATGTGGTCGTTGACGTAGGTCGCCTGGTCCTGCGCGAGCTGCGCGAGGTTGTTGTCGAGCTGCGCCTTGTAGAAGGTCGGGTCGATCTGGAACAGCAGTTGCCCTTCGCGCACCTGGCTGCCTTCCTTGTAGACGCGCTTGAGCAGCACGCCGGACACGCGCGCGGTCACGTTCGCGCTGTAATACGGCGAAAGCCTGCCGACCAGATCCCTCGTGAGCGGCACGTCCTGTTTGTGCACGGTCACCACCGACACATGCGGCGGCGGCGGTGCGGCCGGCTTCTGTTTGCTGCAAGCGGCGAGGCCTACGAGTAAAAGGCACAGCAAAGGCCCGCGTAGCGGGAATGACTTCATGAAGACTCCATTCTTGCTTGACGGCAGTGATGACGACAGCCCGAGGCATCCGGCGCGGCATTCGTCGCATGACGAAGCCGGAACATCGGCCGGAGCACCGCGAGTAGCGGGGGTTCAACCATGCAGGACCGTCGCGGTTCAACGCGGCGGCGGCGTCGACGCCTGCTGCTGCTCCGACGCCGCATCCGGCGCCGAAGCGGTCGTCGCCTTCGAAGACGCGCCGTTGCCGGCGGCCTGCATGTCCTTGTAGTCCCAGCCCCCGCCGAGATTCCTGACGAGTGCGACGCTGCTCTGCGCGAGCAGCGCCTGCGTGTCGCTCAGGTTCTGCTCGGCGAGCAGCAAGGTTAGCTGCTGGGTCAGCACGTCCTGCTGGCTGGCCGCGCCGGCCTCGAACTGCGCGTTCGAACTGGCGAACAGCTGCTGGTTGCGCGTGAGAATATCCGTGAACGACTGCGCCTGCTGACGCAGGTGATTGACCGAGGACAGGCTGTCTTCGACGTTCTGGAACGCGGTGAGCACCGTGTTGCGGTAGGTCGCGACATCCTGGTCGTAGGTGGCGCGCGCCTGGCGTACCGCGGCTGTGCGTTCGCCGCCGTCGAAAATCGTCTGGGCGATATCGGGGCCGAGCGTCCAGAAGCGGTTCGGCAGCGAGAACAGATTGGCGAACGTATTGTGCTGGAAGCCGCCCGTGGCCGACAGCGTGACGGTCGGGAAGAATGCGGCCTCGGCCACGCCGATCAACGCATTGGCCGACGCCGCCGTGCGTTCGGCGGCCACCACGTCGTAGCGGCGCTCGAGCAGTTGCGACGGCACGCCGAGCGGGATTTGGGGCTGCACGAACGCGTAATTCGGATCCGGCGCGATCGAGAAGTTGCCGGGCGGCACGCCTACCAGGACGGCGATCGCGTGCTCGTCCTGCTCGCGCGCGATCAGCGTGGTCTGCAGGTCGGCGATCACGACCTCGAGGTTGTCCTGCGCGGCGAGCACCTGGTCGTTCGACGCCTGGCCTTCGCGATACGCTTCCTGCGTCATATAGAGGATGCGGCTGTCGATGTCTTTTTGTTGCGTGAGCAACTGGATGTCGACGTCGGCCTGGCGCAGTTCGAAATAGTCGATCGCGATGCTCGCGGCGATCGAGAGCCGCTGCCCGGCCAGTTGCGCGTCGGTGGCTTCCGCGGTGCCTCTCGCCGATTCGACCTGGCGCCGGATCGCACCCCAGAGGTCGAGTTCCCACGACGCCGTTGCGCTTGCGACGAAGTCGTTGTTCACGCCCGGCGCGAACGAGCCCGTGGCCGAGCGCGACGTTGCGCCGGCCGGCGTGCCGCTGCGCGTGCCGGACAGGTCCGCCGTGACGATCGGGAACAGCTGCGCCCGGTTCTCCTGGACGATCGCGAGCGCGGCGCGGTACGCGGCTTCGGCGGCGGCGATCGTGAAGTTCGCCTTCTGCGATTGTTCGATGAGCTCGGTGAGCTTGTCGTCGTTATACATGCGCCACCAGTCGCTCGACAGCGATGCCTGCGGGTTCGCCTGGGCGCGGTTCCAGTCGGCGCCTTCCTTGAAGCTTTGCGGCACCTGGACATCCGGCCGCTTGAAGTCCGGGCCTAGCGCGCATGCCGTGACGGCGAGCGTGGCGGCGAGCGCCACGCCGCTCTTCAACAGGCGCCATGCCGGCGACGGCGGCAAGGCGCGCGGCGCTTTAGATAACGATGGGGCAATCAGCGAAACAATTTTCACGCAGGCTTCCTGTCAAGGAATCGAGTGGCAAGTGAAATGCGACGGTTGCAAAAATGAACGTGCCGCTTTGCTCTGTGAGGAACGCTCGTCGCGCATCCGGCGATTCTAGTCGGTATGAGTGAAGTTATGACTGCAGGTTTTGATTACGGCGTGTTTCGTATGGCGACAACAACGATAGCCATGCAAACGGCTATGTAAGGTTAATGAAAAAATATACGGATGGCGACTATTGGAATTGCGTGAATTGTCGAATTCGCACGACGCCGATTGCGAAGTCTGATCGTTCAATGCGAAGCGGAGATGGTCGAAAAATCGTGGAAAGAGGCGAAATCCGGCGAGACGGAATAAGTCGCTCGCAATATTGCTTACATAAAGCTTTTGGACTGTTGTGTCGTGCAGCGCAAGTAGTGGGCAATGCGCGTATCGTTGTTGCGTCATTGCAATAATGCATTGCGGTTTAAGAAGTAATCGTTACGCTGTTTCGTCTAAGCCCCGGTTTTAATCTCGCGCGTCCCGCGCATGATTAACGGGCATCGTGCAAAGAGAAGGGCGTGTCATGCACACCCTTCTTCGGCATTGCGCTTAGGGTGGGTTACTTGCCGCACAGTAGCAGCAGACGCTCCTGATCCGAACATGGCCGCCGGTTCGTTTTCTGGGCGGCGGCGGCGCGCTCCGGTGTGGCCGCCGTGCCCGCCGCTTGCATCGCGGCGCGATGCGCGAGGCACGCCTTCAGATGTTTCTCGACCGGCGGGTAGTATTGCCAGCCCTTGCCGAGACTCGGCAATTCGAGCTTCACCTGTTTCCACTTCGGATGACCATGCTCCTGCAGGTTGTCGAAGTTCTCGCATAGCGAGTCGGCGAAGCGGTTCAGATTGCCGACCGTGTCGCGCAGATTGTAGTCGTAGGTGACAAGAAACGCCTTGACGGTCCACGTCGGCACGTCTTCCTTGAGCCAGTTCGGGTAGCTCGATACGCGGATCGTCGCGGGGAAGTAGGTTTGTCTCACGCGCGCGCTTTGGGGTGCGTTCGGATCGACGCGCAGAAAGCGGATCTGCTGCAGCAAATCGGGGTTCATGTCGGTGAAGAGCTTGGCGGGTTGCCCGGCGACGACGATCGCAACGTCGATCTTCTTCACGATCAGCGCAGCGAGCGCATCTTCGTTGCTCAGGTGCTGGACGTTCTGCTCGGGAATCGGCTGGTTGAACATCAGGCGGTAGAGCGTCGTAGCCGACTGCGCGGTGCCGCTGCCGATCAGCCCGACACTGATCACCTTGTCCTTGATGTCGTTGATGTTCTTCATCGGCGAATCGTTGCGCACGACGAAATAGATCTCTTCGTCGTAGAGCGGCATGATGAGCCGCAGCGGGCGGATCGTCGTGCCGGCATCCTGATTGCCGGAGTTAGCCATGTCCACATAGGCCTGATAGACATCGGACTGCACGAGTGCGAGCTTGACGCCAGGCTCGAAGCGCATCCGCTGCACATTCTCGGCGGAACCCTTCGATGGAATCACTTCGAGATCGATGCCTACCGGCTGCGCGACCCATTTCGACAGGTCATTGCCGATCTGGATATACGTGCCGCGTTCGGGGCCGGTCACGATCTTGTAGTGCGCGTTTGCCGCCGCGGCGACGGCGACTGCCGCGAAGAGCAGGGCGATCAGGCCCGCCAGTCCCGTCAGAATGATTTTCAGCATGGTCTCTCTCCCATTTTCGGCATCGATGTGCGTCAGATTTCAAGACACTTTGGAATACGTATGGTTGACGTGCGGCTAACGTGTGGCATCGGGCGGCGCGGCGTGCTTCCATCCCGATTGCCTGATCGTGCGCTCCTGTGCATCGATACCGTTGTCGTTGCTTGCCGGCGTGGTGGTGCTGGCGGCGGCGGCCGGTTGGTTCGTGTTCGTGCCGGGGTTTGCGGCTGATGGCACGCTTGCCGGTGCGCTTGTGAGTGCGCTTGCCGGTGCACTTGTGGACGCGCTCGCAAGCGCACTGGTTGTCGCGCCGGCGGGGCCGCGCGATGTGCGCGGCAATGGAGGCAGCGCCGCGGCGCCGCCCGGCGATGCGCCCCAATCCTGCGACGACGGCAAACGCATGCTGCTCGCGCCGCGCGGTAGCGGCGGCTCGGACGCGGCCGTCGTGCCCGATGCGGCGGCGCCGGCCTGCGATCCCTTTGGCGGTGTCAATGGTGTCCAGCCTGTCGACAGGATCGCGCGTTCGAGCAGCAATTGAGCGCGCGCGCTGCTCGAATCGATCGCGAGCGCATCCGATGCCTGCCGCTGCACGCATCCCCATGCGCGCTCGCTTGCGCATCGGTCCGCGCTTTGCAGCGCGGTGTCGCGCCGCTGTTCGCGCGCGGCGATGTCGCGTTGAAGGTCGCGCGCGTCTTCGTTGTCGGCCTCGCGCGCGAGTGCGGCGTCCGTCGCGGCCTTCGCATCGGACAAGTTGTTTTGCGCGAGGCTGGCGCGTGCGGCGCGAAGGCTGTCGGGTACGTCCTTGAATTGCGGCATCACGCGCGGTCTGGGCGTGGGCGAAGGCGTACGTGCATCCGCAGCGGGCGGCATGGCATTCGTCTGTTGCGTCGAGTAGGGGGAAATCGAGCCGCCCGATGAACTGGCGATCTGGTCATCGGGTGTCGACTCCGGCGTCCGGTTTTCGCCGAGCAGCACATATGCCGCGTAGCCGAGCGCGACGATGAACGCGAGCAGCAGCAGTCCCTTCGCAACGATCCATTGCGTCGTATGCCGGAACGGCGACTGACGCTCGATCGCGGAGTCGTCGCGGTAGTCGGGCTTGACCGGCGCTTGATCGGTTGCCGCGGCCTCCCCGGTCGACAATGCGACCGGCGCGGGCGTGGCCGGCGCTGCGGGACCGACGGCTCTCAACGTCGCATCCGGGCGCGTGCGCGCCACGGTTTCGAGTGGACGATCCGTGCCGCAGTAGGGGCAAAAATCGACATGCTGATAGAGCACACCGCCACAACGCTTGCAAGGCGTGGGGAAACTCTGGTCACGAGTAATCTGAGCAGACATGCTGTCGACCCACCGTTATGGCGATGCCATTTCGGCATGCTCCGGATCGTCGTTGATGCGATCGGCCAGGACTCGCGGAACTCACGACCTACATGCGCAGGAAAGCGGCGAGGCTGGACCGAGCGCAGCCGCTCGAAGAAAATATGGGTGCTTTCCAACAGCGCGTCAATCGCCGTTGTTACCTACCGCACACACGCGTTGCCGCCTCAAGAATCTGAACGATCGGCGCGAGGGAATTTTCACAGCGAAAACACGTTTGCGTAAGCCGGTTTTTTTAATCATAAGAATAGCTAAACGAGTGACGCGGCGCGTTGACGGATTCGAGCCGTTTCGCACGCGCGGCTCATCAATGCTTGCGTAGCGGATGATCGCGCATGAGCCACGCCAGCGCGAATGCAAGAACGACCACGCAGGCCGCTGTCAGATATACGGTATGCAACGCGCCCGCAAACGACTGAAGATAGACGCTGCGCAATGTATCGGGGAGTTGGTGGATTGCAACAGGGCCGAGCGAGCGCGGCAACTCGGTACCTGCGGGCAACGCCGCTTGCAGGCGCGCCGCAAGGCCATTCGAAAAGATCGCGCCGAAGCCCGCAACGCCGACCGAGCCGCCGATCGAGCGGAACAGCGTCGCGCCCGATGTCGCGACACCGAGGTGCCTGAACTCGACCGTGTTCTGCACCGCGAGAATCAGCACCTGCATCACCATGCCGAGGCCGCAACCGACGAGACCCATATACACATACATGGTGTGCACGGGCGTGGATACTTTCAGCGTGGCGAGCAGCGCCATGCCCGCGGCGACGAGCAGCGTACCGACGATCGGGAACATGCGGTATTTGCCGATGCGGCTGATAAGCCTTCCGCTGATGATCGACATCACGAGCACGCCGCCCATGATCGGCAGCATCTGCATGCCGGCTTCGGAAGGCGTGGAATGCTTGACGACCTGCAGATACATTGGCAGAAACGTGACTGAACCGAACAGCGATACGCCGACGATAAAGCCGATCGCGCTGGACAATAAAAACGTGCGCTGGCGAAACAGTTCGAGCGGCAGGATCGGTTCGCGCGCGTGACGTTCTTCGTAAATGAAGCCGACCACGCATACCGCGCCGAGCACGAGCGTCATCCACAATTGCGCCGACGACCATGGCAACAAACCCCCGCCTTCGCTCGTAAACAGGATGATGCAGGTGAGGGCGCCCGCGAGAAACGCGGCGCCCATGTAGTCGATCGAATGTTTCACCTGCAACGTGCGCGGTTTGAATACCGCACCGATCACCACCAACGCGACGATGCCGAGCGGCACGTTGATATAGAAGATCCAGCGCCACGACAGGTGGTCGACGAGGAAGCCGCCGAGCAGCGGGCCGACGACGGTGGCAAGACCGAACACGCCGCCGAATATGCCCTGATAGCGGCCGCGTTCCGCCGGTGGAATGACGTCGCCGATCGCGGCCATCGTGATGACGAGCAGGCCGCCGCCGCCCAGACCCTGCAGCGCGCGCAGCAGCACGAGCTGCGTCATGTTCTGCGCGACGCCGCATAGCGCCGAGCCGATCAGGAACAGCACGATCGACGTTTGCAACACGATCTTGCGGCCGAACAGATCGCCGAACTTGCCGTACAGCGGCACGACGATGGTGGAAGTGAGCAGGTAGGCGGTGACGACCCACGACAGGCTGCTGAGCCCGCCCAGCTCGCCGACGATGGTTGGCAACGCGGTCGACACGATGGTCTGGTCGAGCGCGGCGAGCAGCATGACGAGCAGCAGCGCCGGAAACAGCAGCCGCAGCGACGGGCGCTGCGCGGTGTGTTCGAAGGGCGCGGGAGCGGGGGAATTCACGTCGATGTCCAGATTCATGATGCGGCAAGCGAACGGGAAGCGCGCTTGAAATTAATTAACACGAAGATTAATATTATTCGACGTCGGCCGTTTCGTCAAATTCGAACGGGGCTCGGGTTCCGGCGATAGCGGACGGGAACGAGGCCTTATAGTCGAGGCCGGGAATGAAGTCTTATGAAAGGCTGGTTTATGGCAAAGGCAGCGCAATCGGGTAATGCGGCAGCAGCGGCAGCAGCGGCAGCAGCGGCAGCAGCGGCAGCAGCGGCGGCAGCGGTGGCAGAGGCGCCGCTGTCGAACAGGGCACGCCGTCCCGGCCGGCCGCTGGGCGCCGCGCGCGCGCCCGAGCAGCGAGCGCGGCTGCTCGACGTCGCGCTCGCGCTATTTGCGCGGCAGGGCATCGTCGATACGACGCTTGGCGCGATCGCGCGCGAAGCCGGCTACACACCGGCCATGGTTCACTACTACTTCAAGACGCGCGATCAGCTCATCGACGTGCTGATCGACGAGCGCTTTATGCCGTTGCGGGTTGCGCTCGCCGGCGCGTTTCGCGAGAACAGCGAAGATCCGGTCGCGGCCGTTACGGAACTGGCTCGCAGGCTTGTCGCGATGGCTCACGACTATCCGTGGTTTCCATCGCTCTGGGTACGCGAAGTCATCAGCGAAGGCGGATTGCTGAAGCGGCGGATGAACGAGCGCTTCGGCGATGCGAAACAGAAGGCCTCGCTGGCCCGCATCGCGAAATGGCAGAAGGAAGGGCGGTTGAATCCCGCTATCGAGCCGTCGCTACTGTACGTGTCGATACTGGGGCTGACAATTCTGCCGCTGGCCGCGTCGAACGCATGGCGCAACGACCCCGCGCGCAGCCGGCTCAACGCCGACGATATTGCGCGCAATGCAGTCGCGTTGCTGACAGGCGGCGTCGGACCTCGCTAACAAGCGTTGTTCATGTGACGCTGGCCGCGTGCGGCCGGCGCGAATCGCGCGGACCGTCGTCGAAGTTTGCGTTTCCCCGCGAACCTGGCTCCCGGTCGCTCACTGTTCGAGCGGCCTGCGTTCGAGCTGCGCGTCGAGCGCTTGCGAATCGGCCAGCGCATCGAGCGATGCATAGGCCGCATCGCGATACTTCGCCGACAGCACGCCCCAGCGGCGCGCCCAGAGCGATGTGACGATCGGCGTCAGCAATGCCGTCACGACAACCGAGGTCGCAACCAGTGCCGTTGCGGCCGGTGCAACCGCCGCATAGCGCGGCTCGATACCCGCGATGATCTGCGGCACCGCGACCGCTGCGCCGGCCGTCGAACAGGCGCCCACGCCCGCCGTGCCGTTGCCTCTCGCGAGAAAAATATCGGCGAGCACGAGCGTCGTGCCGGTCACGAGCATCACGCAGATGCCGACCAGGATGCCAAGCAGGCCCGTGCTCGCGATCACCGCGAAATCGAGGTTGTTGCCGAGCGCGAACGCGAAAAACGGCACCATCACCGGTACGGCCGACCCGAAGAAGCGCCGCAGTTCGGGATCGAGATTGCCGAGCGCGAAGCCGATCAGAAACGGCAGCAGCGCCCCGAATAACGTCGCATACGGAAAGCTCGCGAGGCCGGCGATGCCGAGCGTGACCATCGTCATGAACGGCCCCGATTCGAGCGACATCAGGCAGAACGCGCCAGCTTCCTCTTTCGTGCCGTACTGCTGCATCAGTGCCATATAGAGGCCACCGTTCGTCTCGTTCATCACGCAGATCACGGTCAGGGCGGAGAGACCCGTGAGGAATCCCGACGTGATGCCGCCTGGCGGCAGGAAGTGCGAAGCGGTCACGCCGGCGAGCGCGGCCGTCGCCACTTTCGTCGCGACGAGCACGCCGCTTTTGCGCAGTACGACCGGCGTCGCCTTCAGGCTGATGCTGGCGCCCATGCAGAAGAACCAGACAGCAAGAATCGGCAGCGTGCCGGTGATCAGCGCGTTCGAAAACGAGCCGAGATATTTGCCTGCGTGCGGCGCGAACGTGTGCACGCATGCGCCGAGCAGCAGCGGAACCAGCATCAGTCCGCCCGGAATGCGGTCGATGGCCTGTTTGATCTTCATGCCGCAGTGCTCCTCCACGAAACGGGTCGTGCCCGATCGGTTCTTATTTCTTATGGGTGCGCTGCCGGTGCGTCGTGCGCGCCGAACAGTGCTGGACTGCAATTTATCACTGGTTCGGAGCGGTCTTCTGAAAATATTCGCATTGCTATGCGATCGTTTACACCTACTTCGTTGACTTGATGGGCATCCATGCAGCATAAGATGCGTTGGTGCGCGCGTGCGTCGCATCGGCGTATTCGGGAGGGAGCAAACAATCGTGGACCGCTGTTCCGAAAACAGTTGACCATAATGCCTATGGCCGCGTTGCTTGCCTTGATGAACCGGGGAGGCACGCAATGTGCTACCGAGAGTGGTGTTCCGAAAGTCGACGTCGAAGACACTGGCGTCGGCCGAAGCCGTACCCGGCATCGTGCGCGTGTTCATGAGCTGGGCTACGGCGACGACAACGAAGAGCAGGAGGAAGGGCTGCAATGCATCACGGTACCGGTATTCGAGCGGTTCGGGCGTGTGATCGCGGGGCTTCAGATTTCGTTTCCGGGCATGCGTTGCGGCGCCGATACGAACGCTCGTTATATTGCGTTGCTGAAGGAGGCCGGGCGTGCGATTTCAGCACAACAGGGCTATCACGACAGTGTTCGCGCACCGGATTGAGCATTGTGCGGGGTCCGCATGGTCACGCGCGCGCCTTAAAGTTGGGCTATGTTGGCGTCGCCCGCGTCGCCCGCGTCGCTGCGGTGCATTGCGCAGCAGCGTACACTTCCTTGCAACTCGTCGGACGCAGTGAGGTCAATGGACGGTAGATTGATGGAAACCGCCTGGCGAACAGCGCGCCGGCAGTTTCGAGCAGGTACGTCGTGTAAATCTGCAAGGGTGGCGAAGCTCGTACAGTCAATTCGCTGTCGGCGCTGGCGCGGTGCAAGTACCTGACAAGACCACGTCAGAATGCATAAACAGCTGAACAACAGCTGCTTTTTAGGTAACAACGCAAAAATGAACGGTGCATTAAGGCTCGATCAGGCGACGATCGTGCTTGTAGAAGACGACCCGCAAAATCGCGAGTCGCTCAAGAATTTGCTGGAGTCCGAAGGCGCGCATGTGGTCGCGGTGTCGGACGCGGAGGAGGGAGTCGAAGCGGCGGTGCGTGTGATGCCCGACGCCGTCGTGTGCGACATCGACTTGCCCGCTATGGACGGTTTCTATCTGATCCAGCGGTTGCGCGATCACGAGATTCGCGGCGATCACGCACCTGCGGTTGCGGTTGCGATTACCGGCCATACCGATGAAGCCTACCGCCTGCGCAGCATTGGCGAGGGATTCCAGCACTTCATGACGAAACAAGTCGGAGGCCAAGCGGTCTTAGGAAGACAAAACATTCTACCAACTCCTTGGCTCACAGAACGACATGGCTACGATCCGACTTGGGACGCACGCTTCATGCGTCTGCACGCATCGGCGTCGGCGTGCGTTCTCGAGGGGCCGGGGCCTTGTGCCCTGTCGTGCCCGGCGTCGTGTGTTTCGTGCGCTTCGTGCTTCAGTTGCCGGCGGCTTGCGCCGCCTGGCACGCTGCGCACAGCCCTTTCAGTTCGATCTCTTCGCCGGCGAGCCGGTAGCCCGCGTCTTCGACCTGCGCGATCAACGCTTCGCGCAGCTTCGGCTGATGCAATTCGGCGACGCTGCCGCATTGCTGGCAGACCACTAGCATACCGTGCTGGCATTGCGTCAGATCGTGGCAAACAGTGAACGCGTTGATCGACTCGATGCGGTGCACGAGGCCCGCGGCGAGCAGGAAATCGAGCGCACGATATACGGTGGGCGGCGCCGAGCCGGGATGGATTTGCCGCATCTCGTCGAGCAGCGAATACGCTTTGGTCGCGCGCCCCGAATTGAGCAACAGTTCGAGCACCTTGCGGCGGATCGGCGTCAGTTTTTCGCCGCGCTCGCGGCAGTATTCATCGGCAAGCGCGAGCGCCGCTTCAGGCGAAGCGGGATGGCGATGCGCGGCGTCCCCAGTGTGGGCGGTATGCGCGCGTGCGCGGGCGGGCGCCCGTTTTTCGGGGGCCGGCTTGTCGGTGGCCACCCATGCCTTTGCGGTTTTCATGCGGTGATTATAAAGGGCCGGCACGCTTGCGGATTCAGTCGAGTTTGACCTCGAAACCGCGCCGCACCGCGGGCCGCTCGAACATCATCCGATACCAGCGATGCACGTTCGGGTAGTCGGCGAGATCGACCTTATGGCGTTCATGGCGCCACGCCCAGCCGAGAATCGCGAAATCGGCGACGGACAGATCGCCCGCCACGTATTCGGTTTTGCCGAGGCGCGTATCGAGCACCGAGTAAAGCCGCCGCGTTTCCGCGGAAAAACGCTTGAAGCCGTACGCGCGGTCGCTTTCCGATTGCAGCGTTGCAAAGTGATGTACCTGGCCGGGCATCGGCCCGAAGCCTCCCATCTGCCACATCAGCCATTCGAGCACCGGCACGCGATCGCGCAAGCTCTTCGGCAGGAATTTGCCGGTTTTTTCGCCGAGATAAAGCAGGATCGCGCCCGATTCGAACACGCTGATCGGCTGCCCGTCCGGTCCTTGCGGATCGACGATCGCCGGTATCTTGTTGTTCGGGCTGATGCTCAGGAATTCCTCCTGGAATTGCGCCTTGTTGCCGATGTCGATCGGCTTGACCGAGTACGGCAGTTCCATTTCCTCGAGCGCGACGCTGATCTTGCGTCCGTTCGGCGTGTCCCAGGCGTAGAGCGTGATTGTCATGTCGTGGTGGAGTGAAAGTAAGTCGATCGCGAGGCGCTCGTGCGTGTCTGCGTCTTGCGCACGCGCGCCTCACGTTCATCAGGTGAGCGGGAAATCGACGTATTTGCGAAAACCCGAACGCGTCGCGAGGCGCGAATACCAGCGTTCGAGGTTCGGCAGCGACGGCCGCTCGATACCTTCGAGGCCGAACCAGCGCTTCGCATACGAGCCGATCACCACGTCGGCCAGCGTGAATTTTTCACCTTCGATGTAAAAATGCTTTTGCAGTTGCGCATCGAGCATCTTCCAGATGGCGCCGACCGTGGTCACGTCGGCGGCGAGCTTCGCGGTGTCGCGTTGTTCGGCCGGTGTGCGCACGACGGCGAGAAACACGGGCCGTTCGGCCGGCACGAGCATCGCGAGCGTCCAGTCGAGCCAGCGGTCGATGCTCGCGCGCGCTTTCGGGTCGTTCGGATAGAGGCTGCTCGATTCGCCGTATTGCATCGCAAGATAGCGAAGGATGGCGTGCGATTCCCACAGCACGTAGTCGCCGTCGACGACGGTCGGAATACGGCCGGTCGGATTCATCGCGAGATATTCGGGCGTGTCGTTGCGCCCGAATTGCAGGCCTGCATCGATGCGGTCGTATGGCAGCACGAGCTCGTCGCAGCACCACAAAACTTTCTGAACGTTAACGGAATTGCTGCGTCCCCAGATCGTAATCACCGGCAAATCCCTTTTATGACACGGTTGGCAAGCCGCCCACATGCGCGGCGTTCAATCGTTAACGATACACGAAGCCGAATCATCCGACCGAAGCGCAAGGAGACCGCGGCGCGCGCCTTAATCGCGTCGTAGCCATTGCGTACAATGAGCGCTCGCCGCGAGAGCGGCATCGACAACACGCGTCACTGACCACGAGGCATTGCATGGCCCGCATCGTTCCCGACGACTGGAAGCACGTCGCCGCCGCCGGCGCCGCCGCACGCGAAATCGAAACGCTGAAGCTGCTCGAAGAAGCGCTGCCCGCCGGCTACACCGTCTATCACGGCGTGCACTGGACGCGCGTCAATCAGGGCTTTTCGGTATTCGGCGAAGCCGATTTCGTGATCGTCTCGCCGTCGGGACGCGTCATGATCGTCGAACAGAAAACGGGCTTTCTGCGCGAAACGCCGAAGGGCCTCGTCAAGGCGTACCTGCAGACCGAGCGTAACGTGGCGATTGCGCTCGCGCGCACGATCGAAGGACTTCATCGGCGCTTTACCGCGGCCTTCGGCGCGGGTGCATATTTCATCGAAGGGCTGCTGTACTGCCCCGATCATGCAGTCAGGGATGCGGCAATTGCCGGCGTGGATCCGGCGCGTATCGTCGACGCGACGAGAAAGGAGCGGCTCGCCACGATCATTCGCGAAGCGTTGCCGGCAGATGAACCGCGTTTGCCATGCGCGGCAAAGATCCACCATTTCCTCGCCGACGAACTGTCGCTGACGCCCGATGCGAGCGCGCTGGTCGGGCAGGCGGGCACGCTCGTCACACGGCTCGCGGGCGGCCTCGCGACGTGGGCGCGCCGCCTCGAATTCACGCCGTTCCGGCTGCGCGTGATCGGCACGGCCGGTTCGGGCAAGACGCAGCTCGCGGTACAGGTGATGAACGACGCGGTCGCGCGCGGCGAGCGGCCGCTTTACGTGTGCTTCAACCGGCCGCTGGCCGATCACATTGCGCGCGTCGCGCCGCCCGAAGCGAAGGTCGCGAACTATCACCAGCTTTGCGACTGGATTGCGCGCGACAGCGGCCGCACGCCGGACTTCGCCGCGCCGGACGTATTTGCGCAGCTCGAAACGGTATTCGCGCAGACGCCGATCGATTCGCGCTGGCAATACGACGTGCTGATCGTGGACGAAGGGCAGGACTTCCGCGAGGCATGGGTGCCGGCGCTCGAACGCGTGCTGCGGCCGGGTGGCGCGTGGTGGTGGCTCGAAGATCCGTTGCAGAATCTTTATATGCGCGAGCCGGTCGCGCTGCCGGGCTGGACCGTGCTGAAGGAATCGACGAATTACCGCAGTCCGCGCGACATTCTCGAGTATCTGCGCGACGTGGTCGGCGCAACGGTGCCGCATGCGGCCGGTCTTACCGCGGCGAGTCCGTTTGACGGCTCCGACATCGCGCTATCGACCTACGACGAAGCGCAAGCCGCCGACAGCTGCGTCGACGCGACCAAGCGCGCGATCACGCAGGCGCTGTCGCTCGGCTTTCGCAAGCAGGACATTGTCGTATTGTCGTTTCGCGGGCGTGAAGGCTCGGTGCTCGCGTCGCTCGATCAGTTGGGGCCGCATCGCGTGCGCAGCTTCACCGGCAAATACGATCTGTTCGGCAGCCCCGAGTACCGCGACGGCGACGTGCTGCTCGAATCGATCTATCGCTTCAAGGGCCAGGCCGCGCCGTGCGTGATTCTGACTGAAGTCGACTTCGATGCGTTCGACGAGCGCAGCGCGAGGAAACTTTTCGTCGGTGCGACGCGCGCGACGATGAAGCTGATCGTCGTCGCGTCGGAGCGTGCCGCGCGGCATCTGCAGCCAGGTACGGGTGAAGCGGGCGAAAACGCCGGGACGGCCGCGGTCAACCCCAGCGCGACGCATTGACGAGCGTGCCCGAACGCGTTTGCGCATCCCACCAGATCACGCGCAGCAACGGCGCCGCCTGCGCGATGCGCAGCGCCTGCACCGGATCGCTTTCGATGAAATGCGTGACGCCGCAGCGCAACGCCGCCGCGGCTTTGTGCGCGGCGGCGCCGAGCGGCGTTTCGTCGTGCTTGTCGGGCACGCGCATCACGAGTTCGAGGTGCCCGAAGCCGTGGCGTTCGAGCCACGCGCGCGTGCGTTCGAGGTCCGTTTGCGGCCGGCCCGTGATGACCGCGCGCACATGCTGCAAGTCGATGCCGGGCAGCGCCTCATACGGTTGCAGCGCATCGCGCTCGGCGAGCGCGGCGCCCAGGTCGGCGTCGTAACGCGTGAGCGGCACATCGGGCAGCAGAATGCCGTCGAGGTCGATCGCGTAGGTTGCGTACTGGTGATCGTGCGACATCGATTGCGCGGCGCCGGCTTCGACCTGCAGCCAGTCTTCACGATACCCGTCGGTGTACGCCTGGCGCTCCCACGGGAACAGCGCGAAATAGCCGCTCGCATCGTTGGCGAAGTCGGGGCGGATGCGGCTCAGTTCGTCGAAGGCGCCTGTCAGCGTCTTGACGATGAGTCCATGCTGTTCGAGAAACGCAATGCAGTCGACGAGCGTAAAGCCGCGGCCCGCGATGTCTTCGCATAGCAGCACTTTCGAGCCCGGCGACGGCAGCGGCAGCGACGAATCCCATGTGACGTGGCGCGCACGGCGCTCGTAGCTCAGGAACGCGACCGGCACGCCGATGCTGTGCGAGGCCATCAGTGCGAGCGGCGCGCCGCCGCGCAGAATGCCGATGGCGGCCGAAAATCCTTCTGCGAGCAAGGCGGGCTGCAACGATTCGATCCAGTGGTCGAGCTGTTCGTAAGTGAGCGGAAGAACGGGCTTTTTCATGGGCTGGCGTTCGGTTGCGTTCAGGGCGCGAATTGATGTTGGAAGAGGGCCGATGGGTCGATACGCATGCGCCGCCGGCATGACGGCTTTTTCGGGATGGAGGCGATATTATGCATGCGGTTCACGGGTGCGCGCTCACGATCGTGCGTCGCATGCGAAGAAGCGCACGGTGGGCCACCACGAACAACGGAAAAGAACAGGCCAGATCATGCGGGAAGAACATGGGAAACTGCACGGGAAACCGCGCGAAGCACGGTACGCGCCGGCGCGGCATGCGAGCCGCCGGGGGCGCGATGCGATATGTCACAAGCTGACCTTTGCGATACTCGGATGCTGCGTCGCAGCGGCGGCTCATGCGACGCCAATGGCGCTCGACGTGACGGGCAAGATCGCGAACACGACGGACAGCGCGCACCACGTGTTTCATTTTTCGGAAGCGCAGATTATCGCGCTGCCCGCGCACTCGATTACGACTTCCACCTCCTGGACGCCGAAATCGACCTTCACGGGCCCGCTGCTCGCGGATATCCTGAAAAAGGTGGGCGCGTTCGGCAAGCGCATCGAAGTGCACACATACGACGACTACACCTACACGGTGCCGGTGTCGGACACCGATCGCTACGGCGTGATCGTCGCGTATAGCATGAACGGCCAGCGGCTCAAGATCAGGGATTTCGGACCGCTTTTCCTCATTTATCCGCGTGACGCGTATCCGGCGGAGCTGACCGGCGCGGCCACGGATGCGAAATTCGTATGGCAGATCAAGGCTTTGATCATCAAGTGACGCAAGGGCGGCCGCGACCGCCGGCGTCGATGCGCCGCGCGCTGCGACCGTGGCGGCGCCGCATCGTTTATGTGCTGATCTGGCTGACGGCGCTGGCTGCGCCGACCGCGGCGATCGGCTATCTGCTGTACGCGACGCTGCTGAGCCCGCGCGTCACCCAGCTCGCGGATTCGTACGACGGCGTCTACTGGGACGCGGCGCAGTTGCAGATTGCCTATGCGCGCCTCGAAAGCCAGCTGCTTCAATACGAAACGGGCATCGACGGCGACTACGCGAAGCTGCGGCTGCAATATCACGTGCTGCAGTCGAAGCTGCGCGTGATGGCCGGCTCGACGCGCCAGCTTGCCGGCAAGGCGGTGCAGTCCGAAGAGCAGCAGCGTGAAATAGCGGCGCTGGCCGGAATGCTCGACGCGCTCGGGCCGACGCTCGACGCGCTGCCGCGCGACCCGTTGCTGGCCAACAAGATCGTGCTCGAACTGCGTCGCCATTGGGACGAGATCAACCATCTCGCGCTGTCGCGCCGTTCTTCGGAAGTCGCGACCCGCGCGGCGCTCGATACCGATTTCCTCGCGAAGCGGCGCATGCTGTTCGCGGCGGTCCTCGTGCTGATGCTGCTGTCGGCGGCGGCGAGCGTGCAGCTCGTCGTCAACGCGCGGCGGCGCACGAAGCTCATCAGACAGCAGCGCGCCGCGCTCGAAGCCGAGCATCAGGCCACGCGCGCGGCCCGCGAAGCGAGCCTCGCGAAGGACGCGTTTCTCGGCATGATCAGCCACGAGCTGCGCACGCCGCTGCACGCAATCGTGTCGTCGATCGAATTGCTCGGCTTCAATTTCCACTCCGAGGCCGATCGCAAGGTCATCCGCCGTCTCGAATCGGCTGCGCGCCAGCTCGAAACGCAGATGAAGGACCTGACCGACTATGCGCGGCTCGGCGCGGGCAAGCTCGAACTGCGCGACGAGCAGTTCGAGCCGCGCGAACTGCTCGCGTCGGTCGTCGACGAAAGCGAGCCGGCCGCGCACGCACGCGGCCTTGTGTTCGCGAGCAGCGCAAGCGGCGTCGAGGGGCTCGTCGAGTCGGACCCGCACCGCATCCGTCAGATCGTCACGAACCTTGTGACGAATGCGATCCGCTACACCGAAAAGGGCACGGTAACGCTGCATTTCGAGCAACGCAGCGACGCGCTGGCGATCGTGGTCAGCGATACCGGGCCCGGCGTGCCGAAGGCGCAGCTTCCGTTGATCTTCAAGGAGTTCACGCGGCTCGACGAATCGCGCGCGCGGCGTTTCGACGGCGCGGGCATGGGGCTCGCCATCGTGCAGGGACTCGTCGACCTGTTTGGGGGCGAGCTTACGGTCGATAGCCTCGTCGGCGTCGGCACGACCTTTACGGTGACGATCCCGGTGAAGCCGGTCGAGCCGCCGGCCGCCGCAAGCCTGGGCGCGCGAGCGCGGCGGCGCGGCGCGCGCCCTCGCGTACTGGTGGTGGACGACAACCAGCCCGTGCGCGAATCGCTGTGCGAGATGGTCGAGCACATGGGCTACGAAGGCGCGGCGGTCGGCGGCGCGGATGCCGCGTTCGCGTGGCTCGAGACGCAGCGGTGCGAACTGATCCTGCTCGACCTGCAGATGCCGGACAAGGACGGTTATGCGTTCATCGTCGAATTCAACGCCGACGAGGCGCGTGCGCGCGGCGTGCCGGTAATCGCGGTCACCGCTTATGCGCCCGAATTGCAGACGCATGGCGCGGCGCCGCTCTTCTTCGACTGTCTGACGAAGCCCGTGCATTACGACGTGCTGCATGCGGCCGTGCATCGGGCACTGGCCGCGCAAGGGAGTACGGCGGGCGGCGCGGCCGCGGTTCTATGAGCCATGGCCGCGGGCCTGCGACGGGCGGCCGCGCCGCGCGTGCGCGACCTATAACCGGCGCAGCCGCTTCGACAGATCGGCCACCAGAATCGCCATCCGCGCGGGCTTCTCGTAGCACGCGACATCGAATGCGCGCACGATCTCGCTGATATCGGACTCGCTGGCCTTGCCCGTCAGCAGTTCGCCGGTCAGCACGAAGATCGGCGCGTCCGGGTTTTCCGACGCGCGCACCGCGCGGATCGCGTTGGCCGATGTCTGGTCGCCGAACAGCCAGTCGATTACGACGCCGTCGAATACTTGCGTCTGCAACGATTCGTTGAACGCCGCGAGACCGTAGATCGCCACGGCCGCGAAGCCGTTGCGCTCGAGATAGTCGCGCAGGTTGTCGGCCGATGCACGATCGTCGTCGACGACCGCGATCAGCGGCTTGTCGGTTTCGGCACGCCGCGGGTAGATTTCGATCTTGTGGACTTCGAACGCGTTCTGATAGAGCGCGCCGTCGCAGCGCACGACGCGCCACTGGTCCTGCTTCGACCACGCGATGAATTCGGGCCGGCTGCCCGGCTCGATCGGTGCGCCGACCCAGGCGGTGCAGGCGATCTCGGCTGTGCCGATGCTGAACAGCGCCTCCTGTGCCGTTGCGCCGACCATGCCGGGGTCGAGCGATTGCGCGCCGAACAGTTGCGCGGCGGGCTCGCCGAACACTTCGGCGACTTTCCTGATCTGGGAGAGCGTCCACGGGCTGTTGCCGCGCAGTTTGCGATGGCCCTGCGAGAAGCTCAGGTCCAGGATGCGGCACAACTCGCTGGTTTGCTGGCGCTTGGCAATGCCGTGCCGGCTCATCAGTTCGCGCACGCGTTCGGCAACAGCGAGAGAGTCGGCGGAAAGGGCGTCGTTAGACATGCTGGATGTAGGTTCAGTCGTCGAGTTATTCATTGGGCATCGTGCGCCTCACGTATTCTAACGAGGAAGTGCATGCGAATTGCATCAGGATGACTACTGGATTGACGCTTGACGTCCGGCGCCGATAAGACGAAGTGCTCCCTTCACTACGTTACCGTCGCCGCGTGGCGTTTATTCGGGTGTGCTCATTGGGGGCGCTCATGTTGGGACGCTCATCTGGGCGCAATGTCCCGACGCACACGCATGATGTGCTGCTCGACGTAAAACGCCGCGGCATCACCGTCTCCGTTGACGATCGCCTCGTAGATCAACCGGTGTTCGGACACATAGAGACGGATGCGGCCAATGTCGTAGATCGCGTCGTCCTTCAGACGCTTCCACAGCGGCTGGTTCATTGCCTTTGCAACTTCATCGGCGATCTTCACGAACAGCGCGTCGCCGGTCATGATGGCGAGCTGACGGTGGAACAGCCGGTCGCTGTCGTTCCACAGCGCGCGTTGCGCGGCGTCGGTTACGTCGGTCAGCGAATCCATCTGCGCGAGATAGTGCTCGGCGATCTCGTCGCGCCGCGCGTGCATGGCCGCGCGCCTTGCAATAGCGGGTTCGAGCACGAGACGTACGTCGAGTGCCGAGGTCGGGCTGAAGTCGGCATCGGCGCCGAGCGCCGCGCCGCCGCCTGGCGCCGTGGCGAGCCGCTGCAGCGCATCGGCGCAGACATAGGTGCCGGAATTGCGCCGCGTCAGTACGAGCCCTTCGTTCTGCAACGCGCCTATGGCCTCGCGCACGGCGGGCCGCCCGACGCCGAAGCGCGCCGCGAGATCGCGCTCGGACGGCAGACGCGACTCCGGCGCGAACTGCCCGTTGCGGATATCGGCGCGCATCCGTTCGGCGACCTGTTCGTAGATCTGTTTGGGACGAAACGGGTTATCGGGCGGCAGCAATGTCATGGCCGGAAGCGCCTCAGTCGACTGATCCAGAATCAAACCAGTTCGAGGCGGTTTTTTTGAAATTGGTTGATATGGAACCAAAGCTGGTCTACATTCAGCGCCAGTATAGAACAGTCTGAGTCGGAGACAACAATGGTCTGCATAAAGGATCATTCGTCGGCATTGCCACAAGCAATGCAGGGAGCCGGGAAGCCATGAAATTGAACCGCGTGATCAGCACGGTCGAAGTCCATACCGCGGGTGAGCCGTTTCGCATCGTCACCAGCGGTCTGCCGAAAATTCCGGGTAAAACCATCGTCGAACGGCGTGCCTGGCTCAAGGAGCACGCGGACCATCTGCGCCGCGCGCTGATCTTCGAGCCGCGCGGCCACGCCGATATGTACGGCGGGTATCTGACTGATGCGGTCAGCGAGGGCGCCGACTTTGGCATCGTTTTCGTTCACAACGAGGGGTATAGCGATCACTGCGGGCATGGCGTGATCGCGCTGGCCACCGCCGCCGTATCGCTTGGCTGGGTCGAGCGGACCGAACCGGAGACGCGCGTCGGCATCGATGCGCCGTGCGGGTTTATCGAAGCGTTCGTCAAATGGGACGGCACGCACGCGGGCAGCGTGCGCTTCGTCAACGTGCCGTCGTTTATCTGGGAGCGCGACGTGACCGTGCGTACGCCGAGCTTCGGCGAGGTGCGCGGCGATATCGCGTTCGGCGGGGCGTTCTATTTCTATACGTCGGGTGCGCCGTTCGAACTCGCGGTGCGCGAGTCGGAGATCGACCGGCTGATCCGCTTCGGCGCCGAAGTGAAGCGCGCGGCCAACGACGCGTTCGAGGTCCGGCATCCGCATATTCCCGAAATCAACCACGTGTACGGCACGATCATCGATAACGCGCCGCGCCATGCGGGCTCGACGCAGGCGAACTGCTGCGTGTTCGCGGACCGCGAGGTCGACCGGTCGCCGACGGGTTCGGGCACCGCGGGGCGCGTCGCGCAGCTTTATCTGCGCGGACGGCTGAAGGACGGCGAGACGCTCGTCAATGAATCGGTGATCGGCACGATTTTTCGCGGCCGCGTACTGAGCGAGACGAAGCTCGACCGCTTCGATGCGGTGATTCCCGAGATCGAAGGCGATGCCTATATTTGCGGATTCGCGAACTGGGTTGTCGATGAGCGCGATCCGTTGTCGTATGGGTTTCTCGTGCGCTGACGCGGCTCCCGGCTTGCGCCGCACGCACGCGACATGGGAAAGCACCGCGCGAAGGCGCAGCCCGATCCGGTCGTAGCTCGACCGACTGCATTGACGGAGGCTTCATCGATATGCCGCATAGCCTGTCCACACCGCTTTTCGATGCCGCCGAGACCGCGCGGCTCACACCGTATGCGGCGCTGGTCGACGCGCTGGCCGGTGCCGTCGTCGATTACACCGGGAAGCGCATCGCGAGCCCCGAGCGGCTTGTCGTGCCGCTCAACGACGATGGCGTGCTGCTGTCGATGCCGGCCACCGCGCCGGACCTCGCGATCCACAAGCTCGTGAACGTCTGTCCGCGCAACCGCGAGCGCGGGCTGCCGACGATCCACGGCCAGGTGATGGCGATCGAGCCCGACACCGGCGAGACGCTGTTTATCCTCGATGGCCCGACGGTGACGGGCCGCCGCACCGCCGCGATGACGATGCTCGGCGTGCGCCTGCTGAGCCATGCGGCGCCGCGCGATGTGCTGCTGATCGGCACCGGCACGCAGGCGGCGAATCACGTCGAGGCGTTGAGCGAACTGTATCCCGACGCGCTCGTGCGCGTGCGCGGCAGCACGCCGGCGCGCTCGCATGCGTTCTGCGGCGAACAGGCGGCGAAGTTGCAGACACAGGCGGGGGCGCAGGCACGCGCGTGCCGCTTGCAGCCGCTCGACGAAACGACGGTGCCCGCTTCGGTCGACCTCGTCATTACGCTGACGACGAGCCGCACGCCGGTCTATGACGAAGTGCCGCGCGCGGAACGGCTCGTGGTCGGCGTCGGCGCATTCAAGCCCGATATGGCGGAGCTCGGCGCACGGACACTGCATGGCAGCGCGCTGTTTGTCGACGACCCGGCCGGTGCACGGCATGAGGCGGGGGATCTGATTCAGGCGAACGTGGACTGGGCGACAGTCGCGGGGCTCGCGGCCGCGCTGAGCGGCTCGGTGCGTGACGGTGACGGTGCGCCGCGGGTCTTCAAAACGGTCGGCTGCGCGGCGTGGGATCTCGCGGCGGGGCGCGTCGCCCGAGGCGTGCTGGACGCCGCTTAGCGGGACCCGCCGCGGGAGTCGCACGACCGTTCACTATCCAGGCCCGGCCGCGCGCAACGTGCAAACAATGCGAAAACGTTGCAACATAGGCGTCTCGCGAAAACGCTGCGACCGGATACCGGACGTCCGATCCGGCTCCCTTCGGCCACGATCGGCGACTAGGGGCGACTAGGGGCGACTACGGCGACTACGGGCCGCCACCGGCCCGGTTCGCCGAACCCGCATGACGTCACCCCGGGCTCGACCGCCGCGTTTTTTGCCGATCCAGTTCCTCGACCGCTGCTTCTTATTTGGTGCGACCGCGCTATGACCACTTCCAACGCTTCCGCTACGCCGGATCTCCCGCTCGACATGATCATCTTCGGCGGCGCCGGCGATCTGTCCGCCCGCAAGCTGCTGCCCGCGCTCTTCATGGCGCATTCGCACGGCAATCTGCCCGCCGACACGCGCATTCTCGCGATCGGCCGCCGCGACTGGACGCGCGAACAGTATGTGAACTTCATGGAAGAGCATTCGAAGCCGTTTATCGAACGCAAGGCGCTCGATGCGGCCGCGTGGGACAAATTCCTTGCGCTGTTCGACTATGTGCGCATCGACGTCGACAAGGGCGACGACTATGCGCGTCTTGCCGAGGCGTCGCGACCGAACGCGCGGCGCATCTTCTATCTCGCGACGTCGCCCGAACTGTTCACGACGATTTGCGACAACCTCGCCGCGCATGCGCTGATCGACACCCATTCGCGCGTCGTGCTCGAAAAGCCGCTTGGCCATAACCTCGAATCGGCGCAGGCGATCAACAACTCGGTCGGCAAGCACTTCGAAGAAACGCAGATCTACCGGATCGACCACTATCTCGGCAAGGAGACCGTGCAGAACCTGATGGTGCTGCGCTTCGGCAATGCGATCTTTGGGCCGCTGTGGCAGGCGCCGTATATCCGCAGCGTGCAGATCACAGTGGCGGAGACGGTCGGCGTCGGCAGCCGGGCCGGCTTCTACGATCAGACCGGCGCGATGCGCGACATGGTGCAGAACCACTTGCTGCAGCTGCTGTGCATCGTCGCGATGGAACCGCCCGTGTCGCTCGATCCCGATGCGGTGCGCGACGAGAAGCTGAAGGTGCTGCGCTCGCTGCGCCCGATGACGGCCGAGGATATTTCGCGCGACACCGTGCGCGGTCAGTACACGGCGGGCGCGGTCGGCGGCGAACCGGTGAAGGGTTATCTCGAAGAAGACAACGTGCCGAAGGACAGCCGCGCCGAAACCTTCGTCGCATTGCGCGCGCACATCAACAACTGGCGCTGGGCACATGTGCCGTTCTTCCTGCGCACCGGCAAGCGGATGGCGAAGAAGCTGTCGGAGATCGTCATCGAATTCGCGGATCTGCCGTTCTCGATCATGCCGAACAGCCCGTGCGGTCCGCGCAGCTGCGGCAACCGGCTCGTCATCCAGCTGCAGCCGGCCGAGTCGATCCAGTTGCAGATGCTCGCGAAGGAGCCGGGCAGCGGCATGCGCACGTTGCCGGTCAACCTGAATCTCGATCTCGAACAGGCGTTCACGGGCCGCCGCGCGGAAGCGTACGAGCGCCTGCTCATCGACGTCGTGCGCGGACGCCTCACGCACTTCATGCGCCGCGACGAACTCGAAGCCGCATGGGCATGGGCCGATCCGATCATCGAAGGCTGGAAGCAGGCCGGCGACCGGCCGCGGCCTTACACGGCGGGCACGTTCGGGCCGGGCGCGTCGACCGCGCTGGTGACGCGCGAGAATATGGTCTGGTCGGAAGAGTCTTGACTTGCCTGCCTCGATCGCTTCAAACCCGCTTCAAATCCGCTTCAAATTCGCTTCAAACGAATCGATGGACTCGCGGGGCAGCGTCGCTTGATAAACGCGGTCGCCCCGCGAGATCGTCCAGTCGACATAACGGTTTTTCAGACGGCCCCCTCACGCCGTATGCAAGCCCCCACGCATCAATTCGCGCACGCGCGACATGTCGGCCTCCACGTGTCCCGTGCGCTCGAACAGCTCCGCGAGCCAGTCGACGAACGCGCGCACGCGCGGCGACACGCGCCGACCCTTGACGTACGCGATCGAGACGGCGGTCGGCACCGGTTTCCACTCCGGCAGCACTTCGCGCAGCAAGCCCGCGTCGAGCCACTGCTGCGCGGCGATCCGCGCCGGCTGGATCAGCCCGAGCCCTTGCAGGCCGCAGGTCAAACAGGCCTGCTCGTCGTTGACGTTGACGAAACCGTCGACCCTCACCGCAAGCGGGCTGCCGTCCACTTCGAAATCGAAGCTGGCCGAACGCTCGCTTTGCCGCGCCGTGCAGTTCACTGCGACGTGCCGCGCGAGATCGTCGAGCGTCGCGGGCACGCCGCATCGCTCGAGATATGCCGGGCTCGCGCAGGTCACATGCTCGAGCGTGCCGAGGCGCCGTGCCGCGAGGCCCGAGTCGGGCAGCTCGCCCAGCTGGATGCTGCAATCGACGGCCTCGCCGACCAGATCCACCATGCGGTGGCTTACGCCGATCGACAGTTCGATGTTCGGAAAGCGCGCGTGGAAATCGTCGAGCGCGGGCAGCACGAGCGCGGTCGCGACCGCGCCCGGCATTTCGACGCGCAGGCGTCCGCTCGGATTCGCGTCCGTCTGCCGCAGGCTCGCTTCCATTTCGTCGATATCCGCGAGAATCTGCGCGCAGCGCTCGTAATACGCAGCGCCTTCCGGCGTGAGACTCAGGCGCCGCGTCGTGCGGACCAGCAACGCGGTGCCGAGCAAGGCTTCGAGGTTCTGCATGATCGTCGTCGCAGTCGCGCGCGGAATGTTCAACGACTCCGCGGCGCGTGTGAAGCTGTTCGTATCGACGATCCTGATGAAAGTGCGCATAGCCTGAATACGGTCAATCACAGTGACTTCTCCAAGGAGAGCTACTTGACAAAAACATGCAGCAACGACGAGCGGCCGGCGCACCTATCGGAAAGGCACGCCGGCACTGCGGGGCGAGACTCGGTTATGCCGCTGGACTGCGCGCGGCGGCTAATGGGCAGTTAATCGGCGCGATGCCGAAAACGCGGTACTACCGCCCGTCGTGGTCATGTGGGTTCCTGCAAGAGAGGCCTTGCGGCCGCAGCCTTCAAACAGGCGGCAGGCTCGCTTCGTTCGGGTCGGCGCGTTTCCGGCATCGGCATCGGGGCAGGCGTAGCTGAGGTACGCAATCGGCACGGCGAACGCTATGTGACGTGGATCGAAGCGCGAATCGAAGGTCTCTCGTCAGGGTTCCTATACTACGGAGCGAAAGCGTCCCGGGGAATACCTGAACGTCTTGAATATTTGCCTATTTCTCGCGCCGCCTCACTGAAAAGCCCATTTAGTGCTAGATTTCAAGCCTTATTCTGTTGCGCGCGAGAATTGTGTGTGCGGCGGGCGCACTCCGTCCGCACCGTTTCGACGCAACGCCGTTTCATCTCAGGTATGGCAATGACCTTCGCTCCCGATCTCTCCGTTATCCCCGCTTCGCACGTTGCGCCGGACGTGCGTTCCAGGCCGCGTCCCGTCAGCCGCGCGCAGCGGCATATGGTCGAGTTGTTCGACCGCCTCGCGCCGACCGACGGCTTTACGTATTCGTGTGTCAATGGCGTGAAGCTGATGCGCGCCAGCCGGCCGATGCCGCGCCACCCGGTCATGTATGAGCCGAGCATCGTGATCGTCTGCCAGGGGCGCAAGCGCGGCTTTCTCGGCGGCCAGTCGTACGTGTACGACGCACAGCAGTACCTCGTGCTGTCGGTGCCGCTGCCGTTCGAATGCGAGACCGAGGCGAGCGAAAAGGAGCCGTTCCTCGGGATTGCGATCGATGTCGATCTGGCGATGGTCGCCGAACTGCTGATGCTGCTCGAAGAGAGCCGTACCGACACGCACGAGGCGCCGCGCAGCATCTACTCGACGCCGCTCGACCCGACGCTTTGCGATGCGGTCGAGCGTCTGCTCGAAGCGCTCGCCGCGCCGCTCGACGCGCGCGTGCTTGCGCCATCGATCGTGCGCGAAATCTGCTATCGCGTACTGACCGGCGTGCAGGGCCATGCCATTCGCGCGGCACTGACGCATCAACAGCACTTCGGGCGCATTGCGAAGGCGCTACGGCGCATTCATAGCGATTACGACCGCGCGCTCGACGTCGACACGCTCGCGCGTGAAGCCGGTATGAGTCTCGCGGTATTCCATGCGCAGTTCAAGATCGTGACGTCGACCTCGCCGATGCAGTACGTGAAGACGACGCGCCTGCATCAGGCACGTCTGCTGATGGTGCAGGACGGCGTCAACGCGAGCGTGGCGGCCGCGCGCGTCGGTTACGAGAGCGCGTCGCAGTTCAGCCGCGAATTCAAGCGCTTCTTCGGCCTTACGCCGACCGACGAAGTGCGGCGCATGCGCGGTGCGCTCGAAGCGCCGCCGGCAAGCATCGCGCCGCCGCCGCGGCATCTGGTCGAGGCGCGCTGATATCCAAGCGCCGCCGTTGTTGCGCAGCGCCGCACCGTGGTAATCGCTATACCAGCATGAGCGCTTGACTGGTTAAAGCCGCGCGGCTTTCATACGATGGTCTTTCGCAGTCCCCATTCGCACAGAGGGAGAGAGACGCATGAAACGCTTTCATATCGCCCTGGCCGTCGCCAATCTCGAAGCATCGATCGAAGATTACAGCCGCCGTCTCGGGCAAACGCCTGCGGCGGTCGTGCCAGGCCGTTACGCCATGTGGCGCACCGATCTGCTCAATTTTTCGATTAACGAGAATCCGCCGCGCGCGGGCCAACTGCGTCATGTGGGCTTCGAAGACGATGGCGCCGAGGGGTTCACGAGTACCGTCGACGTGAACGGCATCGAATGGGAGCAGTTTTCCGCGCGTGAGCAGGATCGGCGTATCGTCGGGATGTATGGCGTGCCGGTGCGATCTGAAGGCGGCGCGTAAGGGAAAGGCGCGCAAAAACACGGCGAACCGTGCGCCGTTGCGCGCCTCGCTGAAGCCCTTTAGACGCGCGACTATACTGATCGGACCCAACGCGATGTACTCGAACACAGGAGGAGCAAATGGTCAAACTCGCGCTTTACGTCCGTCTCGAAGCCAAGCCCGGCAAGGAAAACGATGTCGAGCAGTTTCTGCGTGGCGGCTTGCCGCTTGCCGAAGCGGAACCGGAGACAATCGCATGGTTCGGCGTGCGGCTCGGCCCGTCGACGTTCGCGATTTTCGACGCATTCAACGATGAAGCGGGCCGCAACGCGCATCTGTCAGGCAAGGTCGCTGCCGCGCTAATGGAAAAAGCGGGCGACCTGCTCGCCGAGCCGCCGAAAATCGAAAAGATCGACGTGCTCGCGGCGAAGCTGCCGCACTGAAACGGCCTATGGTTTCGTTGCCTCGCGCGCCTGCGCTTCGTCGTTTGCATAAAGCGCGCGTTTGTCCTCGTACATCAGCAGATCCGCGCGCTGTACGCCCGCTTCGAGCCGTTCGCCGCGCTGCACCGTGGCGGCGCCCATCGAAAAGCTCAGCGGCGTGCCCGGATAGAACTGATTGTTGAGTTCGACCAGTTGCCGGATCGTCTCGATCATCGTCGCGCCGCCGCGCTCGTCGGTGCCGGGCAGCAGCACGGCGAACTCGTCCCCGCCGATGCGCGCGGCGACGAACGGGACTTCCATCGCCTTCGCGAGCACCTCGCCCGCGCGACGCAGCAGCGCGTCGCCGGCCGCATGCCCGAGCTGGTCGTTCACGCGCTTCAAGCCATTGAGGTCGGCCATGATGACGGTAACCGGATACGGGCCTTTGCGCTCGAGCCGATTCAGCTCGTCGACGTAGAACGAGCGGTTGCGCAGTTTCGTCAGTACGTCGTGCTTGCCGAGGTACTCGAGGTACGCTTCGGCCTTCTTGCGCGCGGTGATGTCGGTCAGCGCGACGAGTACGAGATCCCAGTTCCGTTCGTGGCCCGGCAGCACCGAGAATTGCAGGTGCACGTGCAATTCGCTCGCATCGAGCGAATAGTTGAGTACTTCGCGCTGCTGGAACAGCTTGCCATCCCACAGGTCGATCAGCTGCTCGCGGAAATGCGGGCGCATGTCGTCGCGGAACACGTCGGCGAGGCGCGCGAGCAGCGTGTGTTTGTCAGGTGCGGCAAACATTTCGAGCGTGTGCTGGTTGACGTCGAGCACATGAATTTCCTGCATGCAGCGCTCGACGAATTCCGGATGCACATCGGTAAACGTGCGGAAATCGACGATGCCCTGCGCGCGCGCATCGTCGAGCAGGCGCTTGACGGCGCTGAAATCTTCGACCCATAGCGACACCGGCGAATGCTCGAATAGCCCGCGCGCGTATTGCTCGGCGTGCGCGATGCGTAGACGCGTGCGTTCGAGTTCGGTGACGTCTTCGACCGACACGAGCACGCGGTCCCATAGCAACGCGTGGCCGGGCAGCACCTGGCCCTTGAGCAACACGTCGAGACGCCGGCCGCCAAGCGTGTAGTTGACTGTCTGGCTCGTGAAATGCGTCTGGCCGGACCACAGTTGGCACAGTTCTTCGAGATGCGTCTTCAGCATGTCGTCGCGGAACACGGCCGAAAGGTTGCCGGTCAGCTCGCCGAAATCGGTCGCGTCGAATAGCGCGAGCGTCTTGCGGTTGACCTTGATCACGCGGATGTGACCTGCGCACTCGGCCACCCGCAGCGGATTGGCCTGCAGGAACGTGCGCAGATCAGTCACGCCTTGCGCGCGCCAGTCGTCGAACAGCGCGCGCACGCCGCTGAAGTCTTCGAGCCACAGCGAGACGGGGGCGAGCTCGAACATATCGGCGTCGTCGCTGGGCGTGGCGTCGCCGGGCGGGCGCGGATCGACCGGGGCGGGGACTGGCGGGAAAGTCGGCATGGCAGCTTTGAATTCGTCGAAGCCGCTATTTTAAGATGCGACGGGGCGCGCCAGAAAGCAGGGTAAGTTTGAGTATCTGCACACCGCAATAATCAACTGACCGCGACACCCGTTCGCCGTAACCGGCGTTTTCGCCGAAAGCCAGGGAAACGACAAATGACCATCGAACTGACGCTGCTCGCGTGGACGCTCCTGCTCGCACTGATCCAGGTGCTATTGCCCGCGCTGTTGCGTAACCGCGAGACCGGCATTGCGTACAACACGGGCGCGCGCGACCAGCCGGGCGCGCCGGTCGGCAAGATCACCGGGCGGCTCATGCGCGCGCAGAGCAATCTGTTCGAGACGCTGCCCGTGTTTGCCGCAGCCGTGCTGATCGCGCACGTCGCGGGCCGCGACGATGCGCATACCGCACTCGGCGCGTGGCTGTATCTGTGCGCGCGAGTCGTGTATGTGCCGCTCTACGCGGCCGGCGTGCCGTATGTGCGCTCGCTCGTATGGGTGGTGTCGCTAGCGGGTATCCTGCTGGTTCTCGGCCGGCTGATCTGACGCCGGCCTTTATCCACGAGCGCCGCCATTGCCACCCGTGTCACGAAAGGAGCCTTGAACACATGAACGATCCGACGTCGACGATCGAAATCGAAACCGCGCCGAACCCCGAATTCGCCGTGATCCTGATGCATGGCCTCGGCGCCGACGCGAACGATTTCGTGCCGCTGATCCCCGAACTGCGCCTCGCCGGCGCACCCGCGGTGCGCTTCGTGTTCCCGAATGCGCCCGAGATTCCGGTGACAGCGAACAACGGCTGTGTGATGCGCGCGTGGTACGACATCCTGTCGTTTCAGGGCATCAACCGGCAGGTCGACGAAGCGGGCATCGACGCGTCATGTGCGACCGTGCGGCAGCTGATTGCCGAACAGAACGCACGCGGCATCGCGACATCGAAAGTGTTTCTCGCGGGCTTTTCGCAGGGCGGGGCGATGACGTACTCGGCCGGGCTCACGCATCCGGACGCGCTCGCCGGCCTGATCGTGCTGTCGGGCTATCTGCCGTCGCAGCCGTATGTCGAAAGCCGTGCGAGCGAAGCGAACCGCCGCACGCCGGTGTTCGCCGCGCATGGCACGCAGGACGACGTGCTGCCGGTCACGCTCGGCGAAACGGCGCGCGACTATGCGCGGGCGCACGGCAACGAAGTTCAATGGCATGCGTATCCGATGCCGCATTCGGTCTGCGCGGAGGAGATCGTCGCGCTGCGCGCGTGGCTCGTGGCGCGATTGAAGTAAAAAGCAAACGCGCCATCGAACGAGCGGGCGGCAACGGAAAAGCGCGGCACGCGCGAGGCGCCGCGCGCCGCCGCCAGTACCGCTTCGCTCATGCCGACGACGGGGCGGCTCCAGTCGAAGGCACGGCCTGCGCGGCTTTCGACGCGTCGTCGCCGGAAGCGCAAACGACATCGCAATCGACCTCGCCGGTGCCGTTCGCGGCCGCGGTTTTTCGGTTTGCCGCGTAAGCACGCGGTGTCATCCCGTAGCGTTCCTTGAACGCGCGGCTAAAGTGCGCGGCGCTTGCGAAGCCGCACCGATACGCGATTTCCTGAATCGCGCCCTGCGGCGCACCGGCCAGCATCCGCGTCGCGTGTTCGAGACGCAGCGTCCACGCGTAGCGCATCGGCGACAGCCCGTTTGCTTTCAGCGCGCGCGTGAGACAGCTCGCCGAGATATTGAGCTCTTCGGCGATGCGCACGACGCTCAGATCAGGATCGCCGATACGGCGCGCGATCACCTGTCTCGCGCGCAGCATCGTTGCCGCACTCGCGCGGCGCGACGCACGCGAATCGCGTTCGGTGACGAGCACGTCCATCAGATCGAGGCACTGGTCGCCGAGCCGCTCGAGCAGCGGCTCGCTGGCCTTGCCGGCCTGCGCCGTCAGATTGAGCACGAACTCGCGAACGGCGCCGACGTCCGCCGACGCCGCATCGGGACGGCACACCATCGGGAAGCGGTGGCGCAAGCCACGCTCACGCAAGGCCGCTTTCGGAAAACGCAGGACCGCGAGGCGCGTCGGCTCGCGAAACGATTCGTTGAACATATGCAGCGGATCGACCACGGCGATGTCGCCGGGGCCGAACTTGACGGTCTGTCCACGCTGTTCGACCGACATCATGCCGCTTCTGACCACCTTCACGAACAGATGATCGCCGTTCCAGGACGGCGGACGCTGCATGATCGGCGAAACGGACTGCCACGCGATGTCGACGTTGATGATGTCGGTTTGCCCCGCGTGCGCGAGATGCGCGGTCGATGGGGCCGAGCAGGTCGTGTCGAGCCGGCAGTGCAAACCATGCGTCGTCGAGATTGCGTCGATCCATGCGCTGCGACCCGATGGCGCGCCGTCCCAGCTGTGTTCGATAAAACGGGTATCCATGGCCGTACATCTCCTTTCCTGTGGGGCGCGAAGCCTTGGACGAATGCAAATGCGGCATTGCTGCGAGTCGTCCCGTGGATCGACATGCCTCGCTCAGAGCGGCGCTGAGGCGGTGCAACCAGGTCCGGTACGCGGCACCTCCCGTATAAGCCGGGAGAACAGCGCAAAAGCGAAGAATATTCCGTTCGCGCCGTGTGAGTCGACGAATGCTGATATGCGCCGCGCACAGTCAAATCATTTGCCTTGCACGGTCAATATCGCGCGTGTATCCGTGCGCGGCGAACCCGCTACGACAAACCCGCCGGATGCGGCGCGCATGCGGGATCTTGCGCTTTTCATGCGCGCCGCGGCACGTTGCCTTCTCCTCCAGACAAACCCGGATTGCTGCGTCAAAAGCGCCGCTGATATCGTGCGCAACGGACGGATGGAAGCGCTTCCATTCCTGCTTGATCAACGATCCCTGCGGTTCAACCTTGCCTGAGGAGTGCCCGTGGCTCAAGACGCAGTTGAATCCCTCGATGTCGCCGGCGGCAGCAATGTGGGCGGCGATCCATTCACGCCCGCTGCCGGTTCCGCGCTGTGGCGCAAGAACTTCCTGATCGGCGCGGCGACGGCCTCGTATCAGATCGAAGGGGCCGTCAACGAAGACGGCCGCCTGCCGTCGATCTGGGACACGTTCTCGGCCACGCCCGGCAAGGTGCTGCACGGCGATACCGGCGCACAGGCGTGCGACCACTACCACCGCTGGGAAAGCGACGTCGAACTGCTTGCGTCGCTGAATTTCGAAGCGTACCGGCTATCGATCGCCTGGCCGCGCGTGATGGACGAAGCGGGGCGGCCGAACCGCAAAGGGCTCGACTTCTACAAGCGTCTGCTCGGCAAGCTGAAGGACAAGGGCCTGCAGACTTTCGCGACGCTCTATCACTGGGACTTGCCGCAGCATCTCGAAGATCGCGGCGGCTGGCTGAACCGCGACATCGTCTACCGCTTCGCCGATTACGCGGATCTGATGAGCCGCGAACTCGCCGGCCATGTCGACGCATGGATGACGCTCAACGAGCCGTGGTGCTCGGCGTTTCTCGGTTACGGCAATGGCCATCACGCGCCGGGCCGCGCGAACCTGCGCTATGCGGCGCAGGCGATGCATCATCTGCTGCTCGCGCATGGCGAGGCGCTCGCGGTGCTGCGCGAGAACGATCCCGCATCGAAGAAGGGCATCGTCGCGAACGTCGGGCGCGGCACGGCCAACACGCAGAGCGCGGCCGACACGCACGCCGCGCATCTGTTCGAAGTGCAGCACAATGCGTGGATTCTCGATCCGCTTCTGAAGGGCACCTATCCGGCCGATCTGTGGACGCTTTGGCCCGGCGCGGAACCGCTCGTGCTCGACGGCGACATGCAGACCATCAGTGCACCGCTCGATTTCCTCGGCATCAACTATTACTTCCGCACCAATGTAAAAAGCGACGGCGCGAACGGCTATATCGAAGTGCCGCTCGCCGGCGTCGAGCGCACGCAGATGGGCTGGGAAGTCTATCCCGACGGCCTGCGCGATCTGTTGACCGGCTTTCACCGCAACTATCGCGCGCTGCCGCCGATCTACATCACCGAAAACGGCATGGCCTCCGACGACAAGGTCGACAACGGCCAGGTCGACGACGCGCAGCGCATCGCGTTTCTGAAGCGCCACCTCGCGGCTGTCGACGAAGCGTTTGCGCAAGGCGTCGACGTGCGCGGCTATTTCGTCTGGTCGCTGCTCGATAACTTCGAATGGGCGTACGGTTACGAGCGCCGCTTCGGCGTGGTCCATGTCGACTACCGGACCCAGCAGCGCACCGTCAAACGCAGCGCGCAACTGATCTCGAAGTTCCTGCAGGAACGCGCCGCGCGCGCCTGATCCTGCATCTTTCGTCCTCGTTTTCATCGGGCTTGCCGGCGGCGCGCCGGCAAGCATGCAGCCGACTTCAAACAAGCAGGCGCAACGCCTGGAGGAGATGCGATGAAGAGCAGAAGACCCGCAGCGCGCACGAACATCGCCGTGGCAAGCGCTTGCGCGCTGGCCCTATGCGGCGCGTTCGCCCAGCTGGCCGCCCCGGTAACCGCACAGGCGGCCGAGCCGCTCAAGGCGAACGTGATTCACTGGTGGACGTCGGGCGGCGAATCGGCCGCGATCCGCCAGTTTGCCGAGGCGTACGACAAGGCCGGCGGCCAGTGGGTCGACAACGCGGTGGCCGGCGCCGATCAGGCGCGCGCGACCGCGATCAACCGCATCGTCGGCGGCGATCCGCCGACTGCCGCGCAATTCAATACGTCGAAGCAGTTTCACGATCTGATCGACCAGGGCTTGCTCAACAACGTCGACACGGTGGCCGCGAAAGAAAACTGGGCGGCCATTTTCCCGCCGTCGATTCTGAACAGCATCCGCGTGAACGGCCATTACTACGCAACGCCGGTCGATATTCACATGCAAGGCTGGTTCTTCTATTCGAAGCCGCTGTTCCAGAAGGCCGGCATCGCCAACGAACCGCAGAACTTCGACGAGTTCGTCGCCGATCTCGACAAGCTCAAGAAAACCGGCGCGATTCCGCTCGCGTTCGGCGGGCAGCCGTGGCAGGAAAAAATCACGTTCGACGCGATTTTCGCGGACGTCGGCGGGCAGGACCTGTATCTTAAGGTGTACCGTGATCGCGATGTCAACGCGGTGAAGTCCGATGCCTTCAAAAAGGTGCTCGCCTCTTTCAAGAAGCTGCACGACTACGTCGACCCTGGCTCGCCGGGGCGCAACTGGAACGATGCGACCGCGCTCGTCATTTCGGGCAAGGCCGGCGTGCAGATCATGGGCGACTGGGCGAAGGGCGAGTTCTCGGCGGCGAAGCAGTCGGCGGGCAAGGACTTCGGCTGTTTCCCGGGCTTCGGACCGCATTCGCCGTATCTGGTGGCCGGCGATGTATTCGTGTTTCCGAAGACCGACAATCCGAATGCGATCAAGGCGCAGAACCTGCTTGCGACGGTGATGACGTCGCCCACGGCGCAGGTGGCGTTCAGCGAGCGCAAGGGCTCGATTCCGATTCGCCCGGACGTCGATACGAGCCAGCTCGATATGTGCGCGAAGGAGGGCATTGCGATCATGAAAGACAAGTCGCGGCAGTTGCCGAATCCGGAGATGCTGATTTCGCCCGATGTGCAGGGCGCGTTGACCGACGTCATCACGAACTTCTGGAATAGGAACCAGTCGGTCGACGATGCGCAAAAGGCCTTCGCCGGCGCGTTGAAGGGCTGAGCGAGCGATGAGCGCGCTCAAATCGCAGGCTCTCGCGGACGTGGCCGGCAAGCCGCGTCATGGCGGCGCTCATGCAGGCGCGGGTTCAAGCCCAGGCACGGGCGCAGGAACAGGCGGCGAGACTGCCGCCGCGCACCGGCGCCGGCCCTTGCGGCCCAGGCGTCCGTTAAGCAGGCGCTGGCCGGTCGCTGCCTGGATCGCGCTGTTGCCGATGCTGCTGACGGTGATATTCGCGTATCTGGGCACGATGGTCTGGACCGCGCGCGTGTCGTTCAGCAACTCGCGCACGTTTCCGTCGAACGACTTCGCCGGTTTCACGCAGTACGCGCGGCTCTTTCATAACGACCGCTGGCTCGTGTCGCTGCAGCATATCGTGCTGTACGGCGCGTGCTTTATCGTCGCGTGCATCGTGCTCGGCATGCTGCTCGCCATCTTCATCGATCAGCGCGTGAGTGCCGAAGGCGTGTTGCGCACGATCTTTCTCTATCCGTATGCGATGTCGTTCGTCGCGACCGGCCTCGTCTGGCAGTGGATCCTGAATCCCTCGCTCGGCGCGCAGGCCGTGCTCAGAAAGATCGGCTTCGCGCATGCGCATTTCGACTGGATCGTCGATCAGGACCGGGTCGTCTATACGCTCGTCATCGCAACGGTCTGGCAGGCGTCGGGGCTCGTCATGGCGCTGATGCTCGCGGGGCTGCGCGGCGTCGACGACGAGCTATGGAAAGCCGCGCGCCTCGACGGCATTCCGCGCTGGCGCGTGTACGTGAGCATCGTGATTCCGATGCTCGGGCCGTCGCTTTCGACGGCGTTCGTGCTGCTGTTCGTGATGGTCGTGAAGCTCTACGACGCGGTGGTCGCGATGACGCAAGGCGGCCCCGGCACCGCGAGCGAAGTGCCGGCGAAGTTCATCATGGATTACCTGTTCGGCCGCGCGAACATCGGGCTCGCGTCGGCGGCATCGGTCGTGATGCTGCTGACGGTGCTCGCGATCCTCGCGCCGTTTTTCTATGCAAGAAGCCGCGCCGCTGCGCGAAAGGACGTGTGACACATGAGCACGCTCGATCCTGCCGAAGGCGCCGCCGCTTCGCCGCAACGGCGCGGCCCGGGCAAAGACGCCGTAGCCGCGGCAGCGCGCGCGCCGCGTCCGCGTGCGCGGCGCCCGCGGTTTTCTCCGGCACGCCTTGGCATCTACGCGTTCCTGATAGTCTGCGCGATGTTCTTCCTGCTGCCGCTCTACGTGATGCTCGTGACGTCGGTGAAACCGATGGACGAAATCCGTCTCGGCAATCTGCTCGCGTGGCCCGCGCATCTGACGTTGCGGCCGTGGGTCGACGCATGGCAGGCCGCGTGCACCGGGCTCGACTGCAACGGCATCCAGGTCGGTTTCTGGAACTCGGTGCGCATCGTCGTGCCGAGCACCGTGCTGTCGATCGCGGTCGGCGCCGTGAACGGCTACGCACTGTCGTTCTGGCGGCCGCGCGGCGCTGGATGGCTGTTCGGCGTGCTGCTCGTCGGCGCGTTCATTCCGTATCAGGTGATGATCTATCCGATGGTGCGCGTGCTCGCGGGCGTGCACCTGTTCAGCTCGCTGCCCGGCATCGTGGTGATCCACACGATATTCGGCATGCCGGTCATGACGCTGCTGTTTCGCAACTACTACGCGGGCATACCGCTCGAGCTGTTCAAGGCCGCGCGCATCGACGGCGGCGGCTTCTGGCGCATCTTTTTCCATCTGATGGTGCCGATGTCGCTGCCGATCATCGTCGTCGCGATGATCCTGCAGGTGACCAATATCTGGAACGACTACCTGCTCGGTCTCGTGTTCGCGGGCACGAAAAACCTGCCGATGACGGTGCAGCTGAACAACATCATCAATACGACGACCGGCGAGCGTCTCTACAACGTGAACATGGCCGCGACGATCCTGACGTCGCTCGTGCCGCTCGCGGTCTACTTCGTTTCGGGGCGCTGGTTCGTGCGTGGCATCGCGTCCGGCGCGGTGAAAGGTTGAACGGAGTCGTAACGGAGCCGTAACGGAAACGTAAAAGAAGGGGAAAAGATGGCGACCGTAGCGAATGGCGCGGGCCTCGCGAATGTGGCGGTGCGCGACCTCAAGGTGCAACTGGGCGCGAACACCGTCATCGACGCGCTCGATCTCGACGTGCGCGGCGGCGAGTTCGTCGTGCTGCTCGGCCCGTCAGGCTGCGGCAAGTCGACGCTGCTGCACAGCATCGCGGGGCTCATCGACGTGAGCGACGGCAGTATCGAGATCGGCGGCGAAGACATGACATGGGCGGATCCGAAGGACCGCCGCGTAGCGCTCGTGTTCCAGTCGTACGCGCTGTATCCGACGATGAGCGTCGAGCGCAATCTGTCGTTCGCGCTGCGCATCAACGGCACGCCGAAGGCCGAGATCGAGCGGCGCGTCGCGCGCGCATCGGACATGCTGCAACTGGGGCCGCTGCTCAAGCGCAAGCCCGCGCAACTGTCGGGCGGGCAGCGGCAGCGCGTCGCAATCGGCCGCGCGATCGTGCGCGAGGCCGACGTGTTTCTGTTCGACGAGCCGCTGTCGAACCTCGACGCGAAACTGCGCACCGAACTGCGCCGCGAGCTCAAGCAACTGCATCAGCGCCTGAATGCGACGATGATCTACGTGACGCACGATCAGGTCGAAGCGATGACGCTCGCGACACGCATGGCCGTGATGAAAAGCGGCGTGATCCAGCAGTTCGGCACGCCGGCCGAGGTGTACGCGCGGCCCGAGAACCTGTTTGTGGCGACGTTCCTCGGCTCGCCGGCGATGAATCTGCTCAACGGCACGCTCGTGGTGCAAAACGACGGCGTGCGTTTCGCCGGCACGCATTTCACGCTCGACGTGTCGCGCTATCCGTTTCGCGAGGCGCCTGCGGCGGGCCGGCCATGCGTGCTCGGCGTGCGGCCCGAAGACGTGCGCGTGCATATCGGCAACAGCGGCGAGAGCGGCGAGAGCGGCGCGGACACGGCCGCGCATGCCGGCGAGCGGGCAAAAGTGTCGCTTGTCGAGCCGATGGGCAACCACCGCGTTATTTGGCTCGATTATCATGGCGCGCAGATCGCGTCGATCGATCAACAGAAAACGCCGGTCGCGGTGGGCGAAACCACCGCGTTTACGGTCGACGGCGCGCATATCTCGCTGTTCGACGAGGCTAGCAGCATGCGCCTCTGACCAGCACACCGGCAGATGGAGGCACTGTGGCAACCCTGAAAGACGTGGCGCGGCGCGCCGGAGTCGGGCTTTCGACGGCTTCGCGCGCAATTTCCGGTAAAGGGCCGGTGTCGGCCGATGCGGCCGCGCGCGTGCACGCGGCCATCGCGGAACTGAACTTCCGGCCGTCGTCGATCGGGCGGGCGATGGCGACACGCTCGCTCGGCATCATTGGCCTGTTCGTGCCGACCTTTTTCGGCTCGTACTACGGCACGATCCTCAAGGAAACCGACACGCAGTTGCGCGCCGTCCACCGTCACGTGGTGGTCGCGACAGGCTGCGGCGAGGCGTCGCCGCGCGATCAGGCCATGGAAGCCGTGCGCTTTCTGATCGGGCGCGATTGCGACGGTGTGGTCGTCATCAGCCACGATCTGCACGACGAAGACCTGCATGCGCTGCACCGCATGCATCCGCGCGTCGTGTTCCTGAACCGCGCATTCGATGCGATGCCCGACGCGTCGTTCTGCGCCGATCACCGCCGCGGCGGCGAACTCGCGGCGTCGACCTTGCTTGCGCACGGCCACCGGCAGATCGCGGTGATTTCCGGGCCGTTCACGGCATCGGACAATATCGAGCGCCTCTCCGGTTTCTTCGACGAGCTCGCGCGGCACGGTATTGCGCGCGAAACGGTGCCGTTGATCGAATCGGACTTTTCGCCCGAAGGCGGCTATGCGGCCGCGCAAGCGTTGCTCGATGCGAAGCGGCCTTTCACGGCGCTGTTCGTGGCGAACGACACGATGGCGATCAGCGCGCTCGCGAAATTCCAGCAGGCCGGCATCGTCGTGCCGCGCGACGTGTCCGTGATCGGCTACGACGACGACTATGCGGCCGCGTACGCCGCGCCTGCGCTGACGTCGGTGCATATTCCGACCGCCGAGCTCACGCAGAACGCGGTCAGGTGGCTGATCAACCGTTGCTATCGCACGTCGTGGGATATCGTCCGCGAGTTTCCGGTGACGGTGACGATGCGCGCGTCGGTCGGGCCGGCGCCGCGCATCGCGTTCAACGCGTGACTATGCAACCGCGCGGCATCCGCATGTTCACGATCCGGCCGTGAAGCGTTCACGCAGCACGTATTTCTGGATCTTGCCCGAAGGCGTTTGCGGAAAACTATCGACGAAGCGCCAATGCCGTGGCGTCTTGAACGCCGCGAGATGCCGCCGGCAGTGGTTGAACAGTTCGTCCTCGTTCAGTTGCGCGCCTGCGGCCGTGCGAATGAACGCGACCACCACTTCGCCCCACGTCGTATCCGGCGCGCCGACGACGGCCGCATCGGCCACGCCCGGGTACGTGACGAGCACGTCCTCGATCTCGCGCGGATAGATGTTTTCGCCGCCGCGGATGATCACGTCCTTCAGTCGTCCATGAATGCTGCAATAGCCGTCGGGATCGATGCTGCCGAGGTCACCCGTGCGCAGCCAGCCATCGGCATCGAGTGTCAGGGCAGTCGCTTGCGGATTGTCGTAGTAGCCGCGCATGACCGCGTAACTGCGCGCGCAGATTTCGCCGATGTCGCCGACCGGCACGATCTCACCAGTGTGCGGGTCGACGATTTTCACTTCGGTGTTCGGCAGCGGGCGGCCTACGGTCAACGCGCGGCGCTCGAACGGCTCGTCGGGACGCGTGTGCGTGATATACGGCGAATGCTCGGTCAAACCGAAGCCGATCGTCACGCGCGCGGGCACGGTGTTCTCGATGCGCTCGGCGAGTTCGGCCGACACCGGCGCACCGCCGAGCCCCGCAATCCGCCACGACGACAGGTCGCGCTGCGCGAGCGTCGGATGTTCGAGCAGCGCAATCGCCATGGTCGGCACCGAAAGCGTGAACGAACCGCGTTCCGACTCGATCAGTTCGAGCATCAGGCCCGCATCGAAGCCGGGCAGCATCACATGCGTGCCGCCCGTCTGCAACGCGCCGAGCGTGACGAGGCCGCAGCCGGCGGTGTGGAACATCGGCAGCGGGTTGATCCAGACGTCGCGCTCGCGCACGCCGGCCGCTTCGGCGTTGAAGCGCGCATTGTTCACGAGCCCGCGATGACGCAGCATCGCGCCCTTTGGAAAGCCCGTCGTGCCCGATGTGTACTGGATCTGCGCGATGTCGCCGGGTTGCACGGCCGGCAGCCGCGCGTCCGGCGATTCGTCGGCGCTTGCGTACGGCAGGTCGTGCAGCGACGCGATCTCGCGCAGCGCGGGCAATTGCGCGCGCACGCCGGCGAGCGTGGCGAGCATGTCGCGGTCGCGATAGTGCGGCACGGCGAAGCAGCCGGCCGCGCGCGACTGCTTGAGCACGTACGCGAGCTCCGCTTCCTTGAAGGCCGGATTGACCGTGACGAGCACGAGGCCAGCAAGCGCCGCGCCGAATTCGAGCAGCAGCCATTCGGGGCTGCTATTGCCCCATACGGCGATGTGTTCGCCGGGCTGAAAGCGCCGTGAGAGGCCGAGCGCGATGCGCTCGGCTGCGTTCAGCAATTCGCCGTAGGTCCACGCGCGGCGCGCGTGGCGGTCCGCGCTCCCCTCGACCAGTGCGATATCGCCGGCATAGACGCGTGCTGCGCTGCGCAGCGCGTCGCCGACGGTTCGTTCGATGACCGGGTTCGACGGATCGGGGAGCCAGTGCGAATGCTGCAGGCGAGCGCGGACGGACGGCGGCGTCATCGGGCGATTTCCCTTCGTTCGTTATGGGGCGGGTCGCAACGACGCGTTCACCCGCCTACGAAAACAACGAAGGGCTTGGGTTTATTCCGCGAAACGGCGCCAGGGCACTGGCGCATGCGGATCGAAGATCGATCCGGGAGCGCGCCTCGATACACGCCGCCGGTCGGGCTTCAGACGATCTGTGCGTGCCTTAGCCACGCGTCGATCGCGTCGGCCGAAACCTGCGCGCTGCGCCAGCCGATATAACCGTCGGGCCGCACGATCCAGCCCATGCCGCCGATGCCGCCGTGCGCGCCGAACGCGGCGGCGAATGCGCCGGCCGTATCGATCAAGGTTGTCATTGTTTCGTCATGCGGCGGCGTGCAGCCGGGCGCGGCGAAGCGATGCGGTGGCTCACGCGATACACCACCGAACCGCGCACCGGTACGGCCGCGAGCGACGACACAGCACGCATGGCATCGGACCAGTTGAAACGGTACATCGGCCCGCGCGGCAGTGCCCAGTCGACATCGACGTCGGCAAGCGCAAAGGTCTGCGGATAGCGTGCGCCTTCGTACGGCAGATTCAGTTGCGCGCGCACCGTGCTGCGCGCACCGTCGCAGCCGACGAGCCATTGGCAGCGCAGCGTATGCGTCTCGCCTTGCGGACCGCGTAACAGGGCCTCTACGTCGTCGTTGGCTTCGCTAAACGCCTCGAGCGTCCAGCCATATTCGACGTGGCCGCCGTGCCGATGCAGTGCTGTTTCGAGCAAGCGTTCCGTATCGAATTGCGCGAGCGACAGCGCGCCATACGGCAGCCCTTGCAGCTGCGACAGCTGCATGCCGCCCGCGGGCGCGCCGTCCTGCCATGTTTCGCTGCCGGTCAGCCATACGCCGGTTCGGCTTGAAACGCGGTGCATACCTGTGTGCGGCAGCGCACATTCGCGCGCGGGCGCCGACCGTCACGATGATAGGCGATCTGTCTGCGCATGACGAGCGCGCCGCACGTAGCCGCCGGATCGGGAAGTTAGGAGCGCTTGTCTTCAATGACCATTCAATGACCACATCGCATCGGCATGCACCCGGTAGTTGAGGGCGCAAGCATCGAATGCACCGACCGCGGCGTCGCCGCAATCGCCGCAAACGCACGCGCGGCGAACGCCCGCATGAGCTGAACGTAATACGGCATGCCACGCCGCTTATGGAATAACGCGTGGATGCTAGCTGTTCTAGTTGCGTTGCCGCGGTCGCCCTCATGCGTTTTGCTGTTGACGGCACGGCCTTTTCCAGCCGGTCCGGCGACATCCGGGCCGAGATGTCCCCCTTCGACTCTTTCTGAGGAAAAAACAATGCACGCAGCCACGCTAAAGCAGCGCGACGGCAAGAACGTCGACCCCGCAGCCATCGCCACGTTCCGCAGCGAATTCAAAGGAGAGGCGTTGTCGCCCGGCGATGAAGGTTATGATGCGGCGCGCACGATCTGGAATGCGAGCATCGACAGGCATCCGGGTCTGATCGCGCGTTGTTCGAGCGCGTCCGACGTGATTCGCGCAGTGAAGTTCGCGCGGGCGAACGACCTGCTCGTGTCGGTGAAGAGCGGCGGCCACAACGTCGCGGGCCGCTCGCTGTGCGACGACGGCCTCGTGATCGATCTGTCGACGATGAAGCGCGTGTCGGTCGACGCGGCAACGCGCACGGTTCATGTGCAGGCCGGCGCGCTGCTCGCCGATGTCGACCGCGAGACGCATCTGCACGGCCTCGCGGTGCCGGCCGGCGTGGTCTCGAAGACCGGTATCGCGGGGCTCACGCTCGGCGGCGGCGTCGGCTTCCTCGTGCGCAAGTACGGGCTCACGATCGACAACCTGCTGTCGTGCGAAGTGGTGACCGCGAACGGCGAGCTCGTCACCGCAAGCGCCGATTCGAATCCCGATCTGTTCTGGGGGCTGCGCGGCGGCGGCGGCAACTTCGGCGTCGTCACGTCGTTCGTGTTCCGCGCGCGTCCGGTGAAGACGGTGCTCGGCGGCCTGCTGCTCTATCCGCGCGCCGATGCGCGCGACGTGTTGCGCCATTTCCGCGAGTTCATGGCGACCGCGCCCGAAGAGCTGACTGCGTATGCGGGCTTGCTGTCGACGCCGGACGGCGTGCCCGCGGTCGGCATGATCGTGTGCTATTGCGGCGGCGACCTCGCCGAGGGCGAGCGCGTGCTTGCGCCGCTGCGCCAGTTCGGCACGCCGATGCTCGATGCGATCGAGCCGATGCCGTTCCCGGTCATGCAGTCGTTCCTCGAGCAATCGTTTCCGGACAAGTCGTACAACTACTGGAAATCGACGTTCGTCAAATCGTTCAGCGACGATCTGATCGATCTGCTGATCGACCATATGGCGCGTCCGGTTTCGCCGCTGACCGCGGTCGTGGTCGAGTACTACGCCGGTGCGCCGACGCGCGTGCCGGCCGCGGAAACGGCGTTTCCGCATCGCGACCATCTGTATTACATCAACATCATGCCGCAGTGGCTCGACCCGGCTGACAACGATCGGCACGTCGCCTGGGCGCGCGGCCTGTTCGATGCGCTCCGGCCGTATTCGAACGGCGCTTATCTGCCGAATTTCTTCAGCGACGAAGTGCCCGAGCAAAGCCGCGTCGCGTATGGCGATAACTATGCGCGCCTTGCCGAGCTGAAGGCGAAGTACGATCCGTCGAACTTCTTCAGCCTCAACCAGAACATCAAACCGACCCGTTAGGCGACGCGGGTTGCGATCGCGCCTGCTATTGCGTTTGAAATTGCGCTTGAAATTGCGCCTGTTACGCGCGCGCCGCTTCGACCGGTAACTTCGTGTCTTCGACAACGGTGTCGTCGATCGGAAAGTGCAGTAGCGCCGCGAACAGGCTGGCCAGCGCGGTCGCCCCCCAGACCAGCGAGTACGAGCCCGTCACGTCGAATACGAAGCCGCCGAGCCACGCGCCGAGGAACGAGCCGAGCTGGTGGCTCAGAAAGACGACCCCGAACAGCGTGCCGAGATGCCGCGTGCCGAACACCTTCGCAACGAGTCCGCTCGTGAGCGGCACGGTGCCGAGCCATGTCAGTCCCATCACGGCCGCGAACAGCACGACCGACGTCGTCGTCTTCGGCAGCAGGAAGAATGCCGCGATGGCCGCGCCGCGAATCAGATAGAGCCAGCCGAGCACGATCTGTTGCCGGTAGCGTCCGCCGAGCCAGCCGCACGCCCAGCTGCCGGCCATGTTGAACAGCCCGATCAGCGATAGCGCGGTTGCGCCGAGGCCGATCGGCATATGGCACAGGAAAAGATAGCCGGGCAGATGCGTTGCGATGAACGCGAGCTGGAAGCCGCACGTGAAAAAGCCGAGCGTGAGCAGACGGTAGCCGCGATGGCGCGATGCATGGGCGAGCGTTGCACGTAATGAGGCCGGCTGTGCTTCGCTCGGCTTCCCCGCCGTGATGGGTGTCGCGATGGATGCCGCCACGGCGCGCGGTGCATTGGCAGGCTGCGCGCGCTCGCGGCGATCGAGCACGATGCCGAGCGGCGCCGCGAGCAACATCACGAAGGCAAGGACCAGCAGCGACGTGTTTGCGCCCGAATCGAGCCGCACCGTCTGTGCGAGCGGCACCATCAGCACCTGGCCGAGCGACCCGCCCGCGCTTGCAAGGCCCATCGCAAGGCTGCGCTGTTCCGCCGATGCCACGCGCCCCACCGCGCTCAGCACGACGCCGAAGCTCGTGCAGCTGATGCCGACGCCGACCAGCACACCGAGGCCAGCCACGAGCATCCAGCCCGACGACGAAGCCGCCGCAAGCGCGAGACCCGCGGCAAACACCGCAGCGCCGAAGGCGACCACCGGCGCTGCGCCGTGACGGTCGGCGGCCGCGCCTGCAAACGGCTGCGCAAAGCCCCAGACGAGGTTGTGCAGCGCGATCGCAAACGCGATCAGCGTGACCGGCACGCCGCGATCGAACGAGAACGGCCCGATAAAGAGGCCGAAGGTTTGCCGCACGCCCATCGCCGCGCTCATGACGAGCGCGGCCGCGGCGATCACGAGCAGCAGGTGGGACCTAAAGGGTTGCGCAGGACTGCGCAGGGCCGTCGACATCGTGGGTTCCTCCTCGCGGCCATAGTGGCAGCGCTTCGGAACGGCGACAAAGGAAAAGATTTTGATGACAGGTGAAAAATTTTCATGTCTCTTCCGGCACGCCGGAACCGGTTGCGTCCGCAACCGGTTCGACGCTCGCCGCTTCGGCGAGCAGCCAGCGCCTGAACGCAATCATTTCGGGGCGTTCGTCGTCGGCGTGTGCGCTGACGAGCCAGTAGGCCGGCCCGGCCGTGACGACGAGGCCGCTTGCGGCGACGAGCGTGCGGGCGGCAAGGTCTGCGTCGGCGAGCGGCAGCCGGCCGATGGCGACGCCGAGTCCGCCGGCGGCGGCCTCGAGCGCGAGCTGGACCGTGTCGAAGCGCAGGCCGCTCGAGGCGTCGAGGTCCTTGCAGTTGGCATCCGCGTGCGCCCCGTCCAGCCACGCTTGCCAGTCGGCGCTCGCGGTATCGACATGGATCAGCGTCGCGCGGCGCAGGTCGACCGATCCGTTGTCGCGCCCGATCAACGTCTCGAGATACGCCGGGCTGCACACGGGCACGAGCCGCTCGCCGAACAGGCGGTCGCACGTCGCGCCGGCAATCGGGCCGCGCGATAGACGCAACGCGAAATCGAAGCCGTCGGCCGGAAAGCCGACGAGCCGCCGCGACGTGTCGACGGTAACGTTGACGTTCGGCCAGCCTTCGCGAAAGCGCGCGAGGCGCGGCACGAACCAGCGCATCGCGAGCGTCGGCGCGCAGCTGACGGCGATGGTGCGGTTCGCGCGCCGGTCGGGCAGCCGCTGCGTGCCGATCGCGATCAGCGCAAAGGCCTCGGCGATATACGGCAGATACAGCTTGCCCTCGCGCGTCAGCGACAGTCCGCGGGGCTCGCGCACGAACAGCTCGACGCCGAGCGCCTCTTCGAGCCCGACGATGCCGTGACTGACCGCGCTCGGCGTCACGTTGAGCTCCGCCGCGGCGAGCTTGAAGCTTCGATGCCGCGCGGCCGCTTCGAAAAAGCGCAGCGACGATAAGGGCGGTAAGCGAAGCGGCATCGAATGTCCCCGGTGGCGTTGTGCGAGTCGTAAGGTCGGGCGAGCCCCGCCCCGCGAGGCGGCCCGACACTGAACGATAGCAAAAACGATGAAATAATCAGCCCGCTCAGGCGTTGTCCTTCGAATAGGTGCACCGCGTTCATTGCAAACGAGGCTTGAAATCGACGTGAAAGAACACCAACCCCAACACCCGGTCGCGCACGTTGGCCTGCGAGGACGCACGGCTGGCCGCATCGAGCGGCGTCGCTCGGTCTTGCGGATGCTCGGAGCCGCCGCCGTCATGGCGCGGTTCGCCGGCTCGCCGTTCGCGCGTGCGGCGACGGTGCGTCAACTGAATATCTACAGCTGGCCCGACTATTTCTCGACCACCGATCTGCGTGCCTATGCGCAGCAGTCCGGCGTCACGCCCGCGGTGTCGACATTCAATTCGAACGAGACCCTGTTCGCGAAGCTCAATAGCCCGGCGGGCGCGGGGTTCGACATCGTGATTCCGTCGTCGAGCTGGATCGCACAGTTCGCGAAGCGCGGGCTGCTGCAGGAGCTCGATCACGGCCGGCTCGATCTCGCATCGCTCGACCCGAAGCTGCTCGATCGCGAATACGACCGCGGCAACCGCTATTCGATACCGAAGGATTGGGGGCTCCTCGGCGTGCTCTACGATCCGCAAGTGACGGGCGAGATCGTCACATGGGAGGACTTCTTCAAGGCCGGCGAGAAGCCGGGCGTATCGGGCAAGGTGCGTCTGTCGGTATCGGGCTGGGAGACGATCGGGCCCGAACTGTGGATGCGCGGGCAGGACTGGAACAAGGCAAGCGCCGATCAGATCCGTGCGGCGGCCGAGCCCGTCAAACGCTTTGCCAAGCACGTGAAAACCTTTGCGACGCTGCAGCCCGATGCGGCGGCGAACGGTTCGATCGTGCTTGCGCAGACGCATCAGGCCGGCGCGCGCGCGGCGATCATGCTGAATCCGCGCCTCAAATGGGTCGTGCCGGGTCCGTTGAGCGAGCTTTGGGTGGACAACTATGCGATTGCGAAGCATGCGCCGCATCTCGACGACGCGTACGGTTTTCTCGCGTATCAGTTGCGGCCCGAAGTGCAGGTCGCCGAAACGCGCTACCTCGGTTTTCCGGCGGCGATCGCGGGTCTGCGCGACAGGATCGGGCCCGACGTGCACGACGCGGATCTGATCTTCGGCGGCAAGGGTCTCGACTTCAGCAAGCTGACGTCGTTTGTCGTCAACCCGGAAACGATCGGCGTCTATCTGCAGACGCAGACCGAAATCCGCGCGGCCGCGGGCTAAGGGCGGGGCATCGCGATGCGCGGCTTGCGCGGCGATTCGTCCACGTCGGCGTCCGGGTCGGCTAAAACGCCGTCGCGCGCGGTGCCGCTCGCCTTGCGCGAGGCCCCCGATCATCTGCTTGCGGCGCTGCCCGCGTCGTGGCTCACGGTGTTCTTTCTCGTACCGCTTGGACTGACGGCTGTATTTTCGTTCGGCCACTCGACGTTCGGCGGCGTCGAGGCCGGTTTTACGCTCGATAACTATGCGTCGGCGCTGACCGGCTTCTACGGCGCAACGCTCGCCCGAACGCTGCGTTTTGCCGCGACTGCGTCGCTGCTATGCGTCGGTGTGGCGTATCCGGCTGCCTGCTTTATCGCGTTTCACGCGCGCCGCAAATTGCTCGCATTGACGCTGATTCTGGTGCCGTATTTCTCGAGCTTCCTGATTCGCGTGATGTCGCTGCGCATGGTGCTCGCGCGGCACGGCCTGGCCGAAGCGCTACTCGACGCGGTGGGATTGCATACGGGCGCACTCGATGTGCTCGATACGCCGGTTGCGGTGTTTATCGGCATGGTCTACGTCTATTTGCCGATTGCGATCGTGCCGCTTGCGGTCGTGCTTGAACGGATTCCGCGCGAACTGATCGACGCGAGCGAAGACCTCGGCGCGACGCGCTGGCGCACGTTCTGCGCGGTGATTCTGCCGCTGAGCCGCCCCGGCATCGCGACCGCGCTGTTGCTGACCGCCGTGCCGATGCTCGGCGAAATGGTTATTCCGACGCTGCTCGGCGGCGGACGCGGCGTGTTGATGGGGCAGGCGATTGCCGAGCAGTATCTCGATGCGCAGAACTACGCGTTGGGTTCGGCGATGGCGATGGCCGTGCTGATTGCCGTCGCGGTACTGGTCGCGTTGCTGGCGCGCGTAACAGCGGGCTTCGCGGAGACGGGGCGATGAACGGGCAGCGTGCTTCGTCGTCCGACAGGTTGCGTGCGCAACAAGCTGCGACGCGACCGCGCTTCAGTTCACGCTTGAGCTTCGCGCAAACGGGCCTCAGGGCCTGGTACGCACTCGTCGTCGTGTTTCTGTTCGTGCCGATTGCGACCGGCATCGTGTATTCGTTCAATCTCGGCGTCGACAACAAGCAGACCGCGACGCTGACCGGCTGGACGCTGCAATGGTATGCAGCCGCGTGGAGTGACCTGTCGCTGCGGCATGCGGTTGAAGAGAGCGTAATCGTCGCGGCGTGGTGCGCGCTGCTGTCGGTGCTGCTCGGCACGATGCTCGGGTTTGTCGTCGTGCGGCATCGGGTGCGGCGCGTGCGGCGCCTGCTCACGCTGATCACGTATCTGTTGCTGATCGTGCCCGAATCGGTGATCGGCATTTCGCTGCTGCTGTTCTATGCGGTGACGGGCGTGCCGCTCGACACGGCGACGCTCGTCGCGGGCATCACGCCAACCGGCATCGCCGTGGTCGCGCTCGTGGTGCGCGCGCGCATGCTGACGCTCGATCGCGACCTCGAAGACGCCGCCGCCGATCTGGGCGCCACGCGCACCGCGACGCTGCGCCATATCGTGCTGCCGCAACTCGCGCCGGCCGTCGCGGCGGGCGGCGTGATGGCTTACACGTTCTCGTTCGATAATCTCGTGATTTCGGCCTTTCTGACGACGCCGCAAACAGGCACGCTGCCCGTGTATCTGTACGGCAGCCTGCAGTATGGTCCGTCGCCGGCCGTGTACGCGGCTGCGTCGGCGGTGTTCGTCTTTACGGTGGCGATGCTCGCGGTGGCGGCGCTGTTGTATCGGGCGATGCGGCAGCGCTCGTCGTCGCGGGTTTGTTCGCCTGAACACGCTGCGCAGACCGCGTCCGCGTAAGCGATCGGCGCTAACGGGCAAAACGCTCAAAGGTAAAGGTATTCGATGTCCCGCTTCGATCTTCGCTTGCTGCTCGATCCGCCGCGTTATCCCGCTGACCGTTACGCGCCGCTTGCCGATCGCATCAAGCGGCTGTTCGCGACGACGCGAGGCGACGTCGTGTTCGTGCAGGCCGAGGCGACTCTCGCGCTCGAGGCCGTGGCAACGAGCATCGCGCGGCCCGGACTGGTCGCCGTCAACGTGGTGACGAGCCCGTATGGCGCCTGGTTCGGCGCGTGGCTCGCGCGCGGCGGCGCGACGGTTCATCAGGTGAACGCGGCGCCGGGGCAGCCGATCGAGGCCGCCGCGGTGTCCGCCTGTGTCGACCGATTGGCGCATGTGGATGTCGTCGCGGCCGTGCATGCGGAATCGTCGAATGGCGCGCTCAATCCGCTGGGCGCATTGGCGGCGCTCGCGCGATCGCGTCAGGCCTTGTTCGTTGTCGATGCGGTCGCTTCGGTGGGCGGGCATCCGATCGACTTCGACGAGCATGACATCGATATCGCGGTGATCGGGGCGCAAAAAGCGCTCGCGGGGCCGGCCGGCGTCTCGGCGGTCGCGGTCAGCGCGCGTGCGTGGGCGCATATCGACGCTCGGCCGGACTTCGCGCCGTCGAGCCTGTCGCTTGCGGAACTCAAGCGCAACTGGCTCGACCGTGGCCGGCTTGCGTTGCCAGGCACGCCGCCCGCGCTCGAATTCTGGGCGCTCGATGCGGCGCTCGATCGCGTCGAAGCCGAGGGCGTCGCACAGGTTATCGCGCGGCATCGGCAGGCGGCGCAGGCGAGCCGTGCGGGGTTGCGTGCGCTCGGCGTCGAGCCGTGGATAGCAGCGGACGAGGCGGCGTCCGCGCTCGTGACCTCGGTGCGGGCGCCGGAGGGCATTCATGCAAACGTCCTGATCGCGGATGCGGCGAAGCTCGGCGTGGAATTGCTGCCGGGCTTCGGCGAAATCGAAGGACGGATCGTGCGGCTCGATCACACCGGTTTGCGCGCGTCGTTCGACGCGGTGCTCGCGAATGTGACGGCGTTTGGCGCGGTTCTCGAGCGGCGCGCAGTGAAGGTCGATATTGGTGCGGCGGTGAGGGCCGTGAGGGATGTCTATGCCGTCTGAGCGCGATGTGCATCGTTAGAAGCGACATCTCCTGAATGGGCTAACGCTTTAGCGGCTGGTGCTCGATAGGAGAAATCCGATTTAGCGCGAAGCGTTGTATCCGGCTCATTGCTGTCTCGTGTGACGAGACGGAAAGCGCGGTCGCGCGTTAGTTTACGCGTCGTTAGAAGTTAGCAATCCAAACGACGCGGATGAACCGGAATAACTACCGGCTGATTTATAGCCGGCTCAGAGAAATGCCTGTCGCAGTCAGCGAAACGACGGCGGCAAGTGGAAAAGAAACGGGGCGGACTGGAAGGACCCGAAGCGCGGCGCGGAAAATTCCTGCTGTCTTGCCGTTCGAACTGAAACAGATCGCCATTGTCGCGTCGGTGCTAACGGGCGCTTTGCCTGCGGGGGCTGATGCGCAGACGCCGGGCGGAATCGTTCCGTGGGGTCCGAATGCGCCTGCAATCGTTCAGACGCACAACGGACTGCCGCAGGTGAATATCAACCGGCCGTCCGGCGCGGGCGTGTCGATGAACACCTACGGCCAGTTCGATGTGCAGCCGCGCGGCGCGATTCTGAACAACTCGCCGGCGATCGTGCAGACGCAGCAGGCCGGTGCGATCGACGGCAACCCGAACCTGCGCGCCGGCGAGGCCGCGCGCGTCATCGTCAATCAGGTCAACAGCGGTGCCGCTAGCCAGATCAACGGCTATCTGGAGGTGGCAGGCCGACGCGCCGAAGTGGTCATTGCCAACGGCAGCGGGATTTCGGTCAACGGCGGCGGATTCATCAACACTTCGCGGGCGGTGCTCACCACTGGAACGCCGAACCTTGCAGCCGACGGTTCGTTGTCCGGCTTCAACGTATCGCACGGGAACATCAGCATCGCGGGCGCGGGGCTCGATGCGTCCAGTGCGGATCAGGTCGACCTGCTTGCGCGAGCAGTGCAGGCGAATGCAGCGATCCATGCGAAGAACCTGAACGTCGTGACCGGCGCGAACGCGGTCGGGCATGACACGCTCAACGCGACGCCGATTGCCGGCGACGGTCCTGCGCCGGGTGTGTCGATCGACGTCGCGAGCCTCGGCGGCATGTACGCGAACCGTATCTGGCTGGTCGGCACGGAGCACGGCGTTGGCGTGTCGACGAAAGGCGTGCTCGCGGCGCAGGCCGGCGACCTCACGCTGACGACAGAGGGCAAGCTGGTGCTGGCGGGCCAGGCGAACGCGAGTGGCGATCTGATCGTCACTGCGCGCGATGGCATCGACAATATCGGCACGACGTACGCAAAGCAGAACGTGATGCTGAGCACGGCCGGCACGCTGGCGAACAGCGGTCTGTTTGCCGCGCAGCAGAACACGACCGTCAGCGCCGGCTCGGTGAGTTCGACCGGCACGCTCGCGGCCGGCCTGAACGGCGATGGGTCGCTCGCGCAGTCTGGCGACCTGAATGTCAGCGCGTCCGGCGCTGTCACGGCGACTGGCCGCAATGCGGCGGGCGGCAATGCGGTCGTAAGCGGTGCGGCGGTCAATCTCGCGGGCAGCACCACTTCTGCCAACGGCGCGATAGCGCTCGCGGCGAACGGCGGGGACCTGAATCTGTCGGGCGCGACCACGACCGCGGGCGGCTCGCTCGACGCGCGCGCGGCAGGCACGCTCACGAACGACAGCGGTGCGATGTCGTCGGGCGGCGCGCAGACTATCACGGCGCACGCGGTTTCGAACCGGGGCGGGCGGATGGTCGCGCCGCATCTGACGGTGACAGCGAGCGGCACGCTCGACAACAGCGGTGGCGACATCGACGCAAACGAGCTCGCGCTGCACGCGACGAACCTGCTGAATCACGCGGGCACGATGACGCAATACGGCCTGTCGTCGATGGGATTCGACGTTAGCGGCACGTTCTCGAACGTCGGCGGCCAGATCATCGCGGCGGGCCAGATCGACATGCAGGCCGGAAGTCTGAACAACGCGCAAGGCGTGGTCGCCGCACACGGAAACATCGCAGCCACGATTGCGGGCGACCTCAACAACGCGCAAGGCACGGTCCGTTCGCTCTCGTCGCTGTCGCTCGCAAGCGGCGGCACGCTGACGAACACCGATGGACAGATCCAGTCCGGCACGGGCACAGCGGGCGACGCGGGCACGCTCGCGATTCATGCCGCTGCCGTCGAGAACACGGACGGTCTTATCAGCAACCTCGGCACGGGCAACACGACGGTGCAGGGCGGCAGCCAGACCGTCAACCGCGGCGGCGTGATAACGGGCAACGGTCGTGTTGCCGTCGACACGTCGGCACTCGTGAACACGCAGAGCGGCCAGCGCGGCGGCCAGATCAGCGGCGCAAGCGTCACGCTGCACGGCGATACCGTCGACAACAGCGGCGGTCAGATAGGCACGCTCGCCGGCTCATACGGCGACGTCGCAATCACAACGAGCGGCGCGCTCACGAACGCGAACGGCCGGATCGGCGCGACGCACGACCTCGCCGTCCATGCCGCGACGCTCACGGGCGGCGGCTCATATAGCGCAGCCCATGACGTTGCAGTGACCGTTCAGAGCGATTTCGCGGTGACGCCCGATGTCCGGTTCAACGCGGGGCGTGACCTGTCCTTTACGCTGCCGGGTACGTTCAGCAATGGCGCGCTGGTTGAGGCGGCGAACAACCTGAATATCCGCGCGGGTGACGTGCGAAACAGCGGCACGATGATGGCGGGCGGCATACTCGCGACGCATTCGGACACGCTGGAAAACACAGGCGCGATGGTCGGAGGCAGCGTCTCGCTGAATGCGACACAAAGCCTGTCGAACGTGGGGCCGACCGCGCTGATCGGCGCGACCGACAGCGACGGCACGCTCGAACTGCTCTCGAACGACATCGAAAACCGCGACGACACGACGGCGACCGACACCCAGGCGACGACCGCGATCTACGGTTCCGGCAAGGTGGTGCTCGCAGGCGGCAAGGACGCGAACGGCAACTATACGAATGCGGGCCTGGTCCGCAACCAGTCGGGGCTGATCGAATCCACCGGCGATATGGAACTGCACGCCGGTCAGGTGACGAACACCCGCACGACGATGACGACGACCGGCCTGAACCAGCCGGTGGACCCGGGCCTGCTTGCCGGGCTCGGCATCGGCCTGTCGGGCTGTACGGCGATTCACATGGACGCCTGTTCCGCGGAGCATCCGTATGTCGGCTGGACCACGCAGGGCGACGCGAACGCAATCGGCGGCGCATACATCGAACCGCCGCACGGCGGCCAATGGAACAGCGGCTACCAGTACACGACCTACACGGGCGCGGCGGTCGCGAACCTGATTGCCGGCATCAGCCCGCAGGCGCAGGTCATCGCGGGCGGCAACCTCGATGCGTCGAATGTGGGCGTGTTCCGGAATCACTGGAGCGCGGTGGCGGCGGCCGGCGACATCGCTGCGCCCATGGCGCTCGACCAGGACAGCTGGCAGGGTCAGACAGCACCGGGCGTACAGGTTACGTATTCGGGCTACTACCACTACACGAACTACGACCACAGCGTTACGGACTGGACCTTGCCGTTCGGCGATGCGCCGTTCATCGGCTCGCGGCCGGGCGGTTACGCGCAGGCCGCGCCGGCCGATGTCCGCCATTACGCGCTGCCGTCGTATGAGTCGAGCTTCGTGGCGGGCGGCACGCTATCGGGCAGCGGCATCCGCATCGACAACACGGCGGGCAATGCGGGCGTTCCGCCGGCAGGTCTCGCGCCGGGTCAGGCGATGCCGGGCGTCGATATCGGCGGCATGGTCAATCCTGTCATCGCCGGCGCGACGGCGCAGGCCGTGCTGCAGAACCTGTCGATACCCCAGGGGGGCCTCTTCAGTCCCGCAACCGCGCCGGGCGCAACGTATCTCGTCGAAACGAACCCGGCGTTCACGAACCGGAAGACGTTCATTTCGAGCGACTACTACCTGCAACAGCTTGGCCTCGATCCGCAGACGACTGCGAAGCGCCTGGGCGACGGGTTCTACGAGCAGCAGCTCGTGCGCAACCAGGTGACGTCGCTCACGGGCAAGGCGGTGCCCGGCCCGTACACCGACCTCCAGTCGATGTACGAGTCGCTGCTCGAGGCGGGCGCGTCGCTGTCGAAGTCACTCGATCTGCCGCTCGGCATGAGCCTGTCGCCGGAACAGGTGGCGGCGCTGACGGGCAACGTCGTCATCATGCAGACCCAGGTAATTGACGGGCAGGCCGTGCTCGTGCCTGTCGTCTATCTCGCGAAGGCCAGTCAGCAGAACATGAACGGCCCGCTGATTGCCGCAACCGACATCGACATCCAGAACGCGCAGACGTTCACGAACAGCGGCACGGTGCAGGCTGGAAACGCGATGTCGATTCAGAGCAACCGCATCGGCAACGCATCTGGCACGCTGCAAAGCGGCGGCCTCATGTCGCTGACGACCAGGGGTGATGTCGACCTGACATCGGCAACGGTGAACGCCGGCAGTCTCGCGCTGAACGCGGGCGGCGACCTGTTGCTGAACACCGCGGTCAGCACAGTCGATCAGGTGAGCGCGACCGGCGCGACACGCAGGACGACGACGCTCGGCCCGATGGCGAACCTGAATGTCGCTGGCGATGCCGTCATCGTGACGGGCGGCAACGTCGAGCAAAACGCGGGCAATCTGAACGTCGGCGGCAACCTCGGTATGGCCGTGGGTGGCAACTATGCCATCGGCTCGGTGCAAACGGGCGAACACAAGATCGTCGAACGCGCGAACGGGGTGTCGAATACGGATATCAACCAGGCGACCGGTAGTTCCATCAAGGTCGGCGGCGTTTCGCAGATTGGCGTTGGCGGCGACCTGACGGCGACCGGCGCAGACATGAATCTCGCGGGCGGCGGAACGCTTGCCGCGAACGGCAATGTGACCCTGCACGCTGCGAAGTCAACTTCAACGGTCGACAGCAACAGTTCAGGCAGCGACAGCCACGGCAGCTACTCGGAATCGCTGCACCGTTCCGACGATACGCTGACGGCGACCACGCTCAATTCGGGCAATTCGCTGAGCGTCGTATCGGGCAAGGATATCAATGTCACGGGCAGCGCGATCAGTCTCGACAAGGGTACTGCGACGCTTGCGGCGGCGGGCAACGTCAACATCGGCGCAGCGACGGCAACACACGGCGAGAATTCACAGGAGCAGCATAGGCACAGCAACGTCGTGAGTGGCAAGGACGTATCCAGTTCGGGCAACGCATCCGCCACGCTCTCGCAGGGCAGCATGGTTTCGGCAGATGCCGTGACCATCGCCAGCGGCAAGGACATCAACGTGAACGGCAGCACGATTGTCGGCACGAACGACGTTGCGGTGAGTGCGGCGCATGACGTGAACATCACGACGACGCAGGACATCATGCGGTCGTCCAGCAGCTACCAGGAGAAACGCACTGGCCTGGGCGCGAGCGGCCTGACCGTGACGGTTGGCACGAACAAACTCGCGACGACGAATGAAGCGTCGAGCGTCACGAACAACGCAAGCACGGTCGGATCGCTGAACGGCGACCTGTCGATCCAGGCGGGCAACACCCTGCACGTCACGGGCAGCGACCTGGTTGCGCGCGGCAATCTCGCGGGCACGGCAGCGAACGTCATCATCGACGCGGCCGCCAATACGTCGCACGAGGCGCAGACGCAGAAGACCAGCAGCAGCGGCCTCACGATTGGTCTGGCGGGTTCGGTCGGGGATGCGATCAATAACGCCTATTCGGAAAGTCAGGCGGCGAAGCACTCTGCCAGCACGGGCAACGACCGCGCTGCTGCCCTGCACAGCATTGCCGCGGCGGGCGATATCAGTCTGGCGGGCTTAGCCAGGGCCGGCATGACACCGGACGGCAAGCCCGACATCGGCGTCAAGGTCAGCATCGGGTCGAGCAGGAGCGAAAGCCAGTCGTCCGAAGACCAGACGGCACACCGCGGCTCCAGTGTGCAGGCACGCGGCACAGCCGGGTTCGTGGCGACGGGCGGCGACCTGACTATCGCCGGGTCGAACGTCAGCGCGAACGACGTCATGCTGGCGGCGAAGAACCAGGTGAACGTCGTCAACACGACCGACACGGATTCGACGCGTAGCTCGAACAGGTCGAGCAGTGCAAGCATTGGCGTGCAGTACACCGCGGGCGGCGGCTTTGGCGTTTCTGCTGCGATGTCGAACGCACATGGCGACGCTAATAGCGATGCGTCGATCCAGAATGCGTCGCATGTGAACGGCGCGAACAGCGTCACGGTGGTATCGGGTGGGGACACGAACATCGTCGGCTCGCAGATCAACGGCAGGCAGATCGCGGCGGACGTAGGTGGCAACCTGAACATCACGAGCGTGCAGGACGTGACGAACAGCGCCGCGCACCAGAGCAGCACGGGTGGTGGATTTACCGTCAGCCAGGGCGGCGGCAGCGCTAGTTTCAGCGCGCAGAACGGCCATGCCGATTCGAACTATGCGGGCGTAAACGAACAGGCCGGCATCAATGCGGGCGACGATGGATTTGACGTCGACGTCCGGGGCAACACGGGCCTGACGGGCGGCGTGATTTCGAGCACGGCGCACCCGTCGAAGAACAGCCTGACGACTGGCACGCTCACGTTCAGCGACATCCGGAACCGGTCGCACTACAGCGCGAACAGCAACGGCATCAGTGCGGGCGTGGGTGTCGGCCCCAACACAGGCAAGGCAACCGGCCCTGGCTCGGTGCCGGGTTCGGGCGGCGTCACGCCGATGATTTCGCAGAACGAGAACGGCGATTCGAGCGCGACCACGCGCAGCGCAATCAGTGCGGGCACGATCGACGTGACGAACGGTGCGGGCCAGACGCAGGACGTTGCGGGCCTGTCGCGAGACACGACCAACACGAACGGGTCCGTTGCAAAGACACCAGACGTGAACAACATCCTGAATCAGCAGGCCGACACGATGGCGGCGGCACAGGCTGCGGGTCAGACGGTGTCGCAAGGCATCGGTGCGTATGCGGATATGAAGCGCGACGATGCGGCGGCGGAGTACAAGGCCGCTTCTGACCGCGGCGACAGCGCGGGCATGGCCGCGGCGGCGGCGGACTACAACAACTGGAAGGAAGGCGGCGATTCGCGTGCGGAACTGCACGTCGCAGGCGGCGCGCTGATTGGCGGGCTCGGCGGTGGCAGCGCGTTCAGCACGATTGGCGGCGCGGCTGGCGCGGGCATGGCGTCGAAGATGGCTGGAGCGCTGAGCGATATCTCGAAGGGTGTCGCGTCAGCGACGGGGTCGGACCTTGTCGGCAGTCTTGCCGCCAATATTGCTGCGGGCGTGAGCGGTGTTGCGCTCGGCGGTACAGCGGGTGCGGCGATGGGCTCGAACGTCCACCTGTACAACCAGTCGGTCGACGATGAACGAGCGCTGACGGGCGATCCTGAGAAGAAGTCAACGTCATTGTTCTCTCTCGCGATGCAAGGCATTGCGAACGGCTTGAGCGCGATCGTTGGTATGGGCGGTGGCGAACCCCCTGTCGCAAGTCCTGGGTTAGTTCTCGCAGATGCGAGTGCCGTAAACGCCGCGTTGACAACGCCGGGATATGTGCCAGGCAACGCGATCTTCTCAAAGGGTTCGGACAACGGCACCCCCAGCCCTGCGCTATCAGATGATCCCTATAACCCGTCAAACGTTGATGCTCGGGTGAAGCCCACCTACCAGACGAATCCGGCGCACGATACTAGCAGCCCACTGTATAACCCCAAAAAAACTCCCGAGCCGGCAGATGCTCAGAGTGCGTACCAGGACGGCGCGGTGCGTGGGGGCATGGGAACTTGGTACGCGCTGGGTGAGACCGGCTACTATCAATACTTCTCGGACAACGCTGGGACAGTCCATTTCAGCGGCACGATCCCGGCTTCGAAGGTTCCGGCGAGCGTTCTGAAAATCTTAGGGAAATGAGAATGCTACACGGCGATAAAGCAAGGTTTGGTATTGAGTTTGAACTGGACGAACATTCTGGCGGCGCGTGGATGTTTGGCAAATTTTGCTATTGGATCGGTGGAGAACAAGTCGGTGACTTTGACGAAGGAACATCCTTACGCGATGTCCTGTTTTCGATGCGATACATCATTGGCGATGCTGGAAAGCGCACGGCACCGTCTGTGGCGTCGTGCGATGGCAGAGATATCTTTCGCGTTATCTATGGATACCTGAACAAGAATGGCGACGACCTGATAAAGCTGGTACCAACAGATGCCATGCCGGCGTGCTTTGACGTTTGCCCACCTGTCGACATTTTCAGAGCTTGCCATATCTACCTGGTGGATACGGGAGAGCTTTCTAAAATCGTTTACTCGAGCGACGGCGGATGTACCGTCAAGGCAGTTGAGTTAGCGGCAGGTGAATTCGACGGAATCGCATCGACTGTCTACGGTGAACTCAACCAACTTCTGGGAGCGAAGCAGGAATAGGTAATGAGAGCCAATGCTGTGACGACTTCTCAACTTATACGGAACAGCAGGACTGGATAAGTCTGACGCCTTCTCGAAGGTCGAAAAATATGACGCGCAAAATTGCGGGAAATCAGGAGGCGGCCTTCGCGGTATTGGTGAGCGAAGGCGCGGTAATCGTCGGGAAAGGCACGAATTGCGAAGGTGTTGTTGTCGGCAAGGGAAAGCCGGGGTTTCCTGGCGGGACGGTGATTCCGCCAACCGAAGTTAAGATCGTCCGCCCGCCCACAGTGAACGGAGGGAAATGAATGTCCATTTTAGACACGGACGTCGTTGACGTTATCGGCATCGACGCGGCCAACGGAATCGCTCGCTTGGGGATATCCGATCATCTGGAATGGGATCAGGCGGAACAGGACCACCTTGCGCTCTTGCAAGACAAGATCAACACCTATCTTGTCGATCTGGAGAGTGGACAGGTCTACGAAAACAATCCAAATACAAGGGATTGCAAATTCGTCGTTGAGGTTATTTCGAAATACGACCTTTCTCCGCGGGCCTTGGATTTTTTCAAAGAAGCACGCGCTATTGTCCGCGGAGCTGGCTTTGAGCTTGCCTACAAGGTTCCACCGTCCGGTGAATCGTCCCAGGCTGCGATGCTCATTGAAAAACTAGAAACGCTAAACGCTTAATCAGTACGCTGGATGTCAGACGGGGTCCGGCGCCATCTCGCATCTCCTATGAAAATCAAAAACAGCCTGGCGGCTTTGCCGCTCACGGCTTTGGTCGTGCTCGCGCCCAATGTACAGGGACAAAGCCTCGGTGGCCTTGAAACCGAACAGAACCAGCAGCAGCGGCGCGACGCACAGCAGCGTGAAGCGGCGGTAACGGCACCCACCGTGCGGTCCACGTTGACGAAGCTCGAAGCCTTTCCTGCCTTGCCTTCCGAAACGCCGTGCTTCCGCATCGACCGGTTCGCGCTCGACGTACCCGACAGCCTGCCAGCCGCAGCGAAAGCAAAAGGCGCTTCGGCATTGCCGCTCGACCCGTTCGCATTCGCCCGCGAATGGCTGGACCACTACAAGGGGCAATGCGTCGGCAAGCAAGGCATCGACATACTGATCAAAGCACTGCAGCAGGCGGTGCTCAGTCGCGGCTACGTGACCACCCGCGTACTGGTGGTACAGCAGGACCTGACGGCCGGCACGTTGTCGTTCGCGCTCGTGCCCGGCCTCGTGCGGCAGGTTCGACTCGCAGACCCTTCCATGCGGGGCACATGGAAGACCGCGTTTCCCGTCACGGGCGGCAGTCTGCTGAACATGCGCGACCTTGAACAGGGTCTCGAGCAGATGAAGCGCGTCGCGAGTCAGGACGTGGACATGAAGATCGAACCCACCGATAGCCCAGGCGAAAGCGACGTCGTCGTGACGGTCAGACGCGCGAAGCCCTGGACTTTCGTTGCATCGGTCGACAACGCGGGCACGTCGTCGACAGGAAAATGGCAAGGCAACGTCAGCCTCGGCATCGACAACCCGCTCGGGCTCAACGACATATTTTACGTAGGCGCGAATCAGGACCTGTCGTTCGGCAACAAGTCGCTCGGTTCGCACGGCTTCAATGGTTCGTACTCCGTTCCGTTCGGCTACTGGACCGCGACCCTGTCGGGCAACACAAACACTTACTACCAGCACATTGCCGGCGTGAACCGGACGTTTGTTTCGAGCGGCAATTCACAGACCGCCGCCCTGCGCATCGCGCGCGTGCTGTCGCGCAGCCGGAACGACGTGCTCGGCGGTTATGTGCAGCTCTCGAAGCGCTTCGGCGACAGCTTCATCGACGACGCAACGATACCGACACAAGCCCGCAACAACACGTTTTTCGAACTCGGCGTAACAGACCGGCATTACTTCGGCGCGGCCCAGTTCGACGGCACGCTCGCCTGGCGCCAGGGAATCGGCGGCCTTGGCGCAACGCCAGACCCGTACATCGACGGCCCGACGTACCGTTTCCATATGGCCGCGCTCGACGCGAACCTGTCCGTGCCGTTCGCAATTGCATCGCAGAATTTCCGCTACGTCACGACACTACATGGTCAATACACGCGCGACACGCTGTTCTACATCGATGACCTGACCATCGGCAGCCGCTACACCGTGCGCGGTTTCGACGGGGAAACGATGCTTGCCGCAGAACGAGGTTTCTTCTGGCGCAACGAACTGCAATGGCCGGTCCTTGCAACCGGACAAACGCTATACGTGGGACTCGACTATGGGCGCGTATTCGGACCGAACACGGCATTTCTGGCGGGGACTCAACTGGCAGGCGCGGCGATTGGCCTCCGCGGCGCCGTACCCGCGAAGTATGCCGGCGTGACCTACGATCTGTTCGCGGGAACCCCGCTGTACAAACCAGCGGCATTCCCGACTGCGCGCGTGACGCTTGGCGTCTCGCTGGCCGCAAGCTTTTGAACGCACGAGCCACGGCACCGGCTCGTCCTGGCAGCACTCACCCGATCTGCTGCTTGAACCGCTTCCAGCGAGGCGTGTGCTTCAGCTGCGCGATAGACATATGCTCCATATCCATGCGTGCCTCGGACGCGTAGTTTCGCGCGAGGCTTTCGAGCCCCTCAAGAAGCGCCTTCCGTTCTCTGGACGATCCCTGATCGCGCGCGATCATGCCGGCCATGGCGCTGATCTGGTCGAGTTGCCGGCTCGCCCGGATCGCCTGATGAACAGCCGCTACGCTGAAGCGCTCCAGATGCGCGTACCGCTTCTTGCGCTGTTTGGGCGAAATGGATTGGCGCGTGTCGTTCGACGCGTCACCCTGGGCCGTGTCGAGCGCGATCCGTTGCGCGTTTCGCAATGTCTCGTCGCGAAGCTTCCGTTGTTCGTTCGAAACTGTTTTTGCGTTATTGGTCATTCTGCTTCCTCCGCTATAAGAGAAGGCCCGCGACCCAACGAATGAAAGGGTGAGCGGGCACATGACAGGGTTAGCGGACCGGCGTCGAAACCAAAACCGGCAGACCCGAAGGCCTCCCTGCCAAGGCCCGCCCGTTGAGGGCAGACGTGCAGAGGGAAAGCACGGCCTGCTTGCGCAGGCGTGCCGGTTTCGACTGATCAGGCCGCTAAACCTGAGCCATCAAATCGTGATGGAATCCGAAGTATAAAGCGCCGCACATGCTCGAGGCCAACCATATAAGCTATTTTATCACCCGTCGGGATATGAATATTTCTAATCCTAAATAAATGAATGAAACCTCGTCGAAATCTCAAGTCTATTAAGCAATTTCGCGAGGCATATAGAGAATTCGCATGTCGTTCTACAAACCCCATGCACTTACCGCACCGACGAAACAATGCTCTCCACAGAACGCGATGTCTCGTCAGCAAGAGCTTGCTCTTGTCCCAGCATCCCTGCCAGCGCATCGCGCATCAACGCAACGGGCCGCACCAAACGCCCGGGCAGGGCCGCATGGACGAGCCAGATATTGAGCATGCTCTCGAAATCCGTTGCATCCATAACCTGCAACGACTCGCGATGCGGGCTGCGCTCGAGCACCTCGGGCGAGGCAAGCCCAATGCCGAGTCCACGCGCAACAAGCGACAATTGCAGCTCCGAGCCGAATGCTTCCACCGCGACGTTCAGCTCGAGGCCTTCGGCCGACATCGCGCGGCTCAACGTCGAGCGCATTCCACAGCCATCCTGATTCAGTACCCACGGGTAGTGCGATAGCTCGGCAAGCGTCTTCGGTTCATCGTCGAGGCCGAATGCGCGCGGCGCGACGATGACCGAGGGCTTGATGCCGAGCAGCGTGGCGCTCAGCGTATCGGGTATCGCAATGCCGGCCGGCACGAGTACGACGGCCATATCGAGTGCGGCCCGCTCGACGTTCTGCACGAGACCCGGCGACCAGCCCGCCGTGACGCGCAGCGTCAACTTCGGAAACGCGCTGCGCAGCATATCGATAGGTTGTTCGAGCGCCAGATCGGACAGGAACGGCGGAACGCCGATTTTCATTTCGCCGGCCGGCTCGCTGTCGGGCGAAGTGACGGCCATCAGGTCGTCGACGGCGCGCAATACCGCGCGCGCCAGGCCGTAAACCTCCTTGCCCGCCGCCGTCGGCTTCAATGGTTTGCTTTGCCGGTCGAGCAATTCGGCACCCAGTAACGTTTCGAGGTTTTGCACGCGGCGCGTGAGCCCCGGCTGCGTCAGGAACAGCTTCTCCGCCGCGCGAATCATCGACCCGCTTTCGACCACCGCCACAAACGCCTGCAAGTCTCGCGTGTTCAAAACAACCTCGCATAATCATTATCGAGATATTTCAATTGTCGCATAGAGTCGGTGTCCGTACGATAACCGGATCGCTATAGAAACGGACTCCGCACGATGACCCAATCCGCCGATAGCTGTGCGCGCAGCCTGCCGCATGGGCCTTCCACACTCGCCGAGTCGGCGGACCATCCGGCCGCGCCCGAGGCCGTGCTCACCGCGCCGCTTACGTTTTTCTTTGCCGCGGCAGTCGGTGTGATCATCGTGAACCTCTCGGCGGCGCAGCCGCTGACGGGCCCGATCAGTGAATCGCTGAAACTGCGGCCCGAACTGGCCGGGCTCGTCGCGATGCTGCCGCAGCTCGGCTACGCGGCCGGCCTGCTGCTGCTCGTGCCGCTGTGCGATCTGGTGGAAAATCGTCGGCTGATCGTCCGGACGCTATTGAGCTGCGCGATCTTTCTTGGCGTGTCGGCGCTGGCGCGCTCGGGCTCGTCGTTTTTCGTCGCCGCGTTTCTGGCGGGCGCGACATCGAGCGTGATCCAGATGCTGGTGCCGATGGCGGCGTCGATGGCGCCGGCGCATCGGCGCGGCCGCGCGGTCGGTAATGTGATGAGCGGCGTGATGCTCGGCATTCTGCTGTCGCGTCCGCTTGCGAGCGTCGTGGCCGGTTCGTTCGGCTGGCGCGTGTTCTACGGAATCGAGGCCTGTGCCGACGCATTGCTCGCCGTCGTGCTGGCGATGCGGTTGCCGAGACGCACGCCTCATGCTCACGCGCGCTACACCGCGTTGCTGCGCTCGTTGTGGACACTGCTGCGCACCGAACGCGTCTTGCAGCAACGCGCGACGCTCGCGGCGCTCGCGCTCGGCGCCTTCAGCGCATTCTGGACCGCCATTGCCTTGCTGCTCGCACAGCCGCCGTTTTCGCTCGGCATGCAGGGCATCGCTGCGTTTGCGCTGGCCGGCGCGGTAGGCGCGATCGTCACGCCGCTCGCCGGTTATCTCGGCGACCGCGGCGCCGAGCGCGTCACGCAGGTCGTCGCCCATCTGCTGACGATTGCCGCTGTCCTCGTGCTCGCCGTGGCCGGCGCGGGGTGGGGCGGATTTTCGCCGGCCGCGCATCCGGGGCTCGCACTCGCGCTGCTCGTCGCGGGAGCGGCGTCGCTCGATGCGGGCATCATCGTCGATCAGACGCTGGGCCGGCGCGCGATCAACCTGATCAATCCGGAGACGCGCGGCCGGATGAACGCGCTGTTTGTCGGCATTTTCTTTGTCGGTGGGGCGCTCGGTGCTGTGTTGTCCGGCGCGGCGTGGGCGGCGGCCGGATGGAGCGGCGTTTGCCTCGTCATGCTAACGTTCTCGATCGCGGTGTTCGTGTGCGGCTTCGTCGCCCGTGAGCGACGTGGTTGAAGAGCAGATCGAGACGACGAACACCGGCACGCTTGCATCGCCTTTACTTCGCTGCGCCAACCAGCGAAAACGCATCCCACTTCTGATCGACCGGCGTATGCGGGTTGTGCTCGAGCGCTTCTTCGACGAGCGGTTCGCAAGCGCCGTAATCGGACCCGATGCTATCGCTATGCGCTTGCGGGAAATTGACCTCGAGCACTTTGCCGCCCCAGCGCTCGACCGTCGCCGTCATGCTGCATTTGCCGGCGCCGCCAATTTTCAGGTCGAGCACGAGCGCATTCAGATCGAGCGCCGCGTCCGAGTTCGTGAAGTTCCATTGCGCCTCCATCCGGTCATTCGGACCTCCCGTATCGACGAGCTTCATCGTTTTGTCGGGAATGCCGACCGACTGCACCAGATCGAGAATGTTCGAACCGATCAACTCGCCTTGCGGATCGCGTGCTTCGTGCGTTCTGAATGCGCCGCACGCCGTTAGCGTGGTTAAAGCAAAGGCAAGGGGAATCGTCAGGTATCGCATGCATGCTCCCAATAAATGAACGGGTTGGCGTCCGGCACGCACTCACGCGGTGCGAGCAACGCTGTGTGCGAACGGCGCAAACCATAGTGCGACAAGCCTGCATGGACCGGGTTCCATGCATGGATGGTCGCGCTCGAGCGCTAATGCCGCGCTGACGGTCAGCGAGAAGGAATGCGGCCCCTCGCTGCCGTTGCTCGAACAGGCGACCGAGCGTCCGTTATAGTGGAAAACCCGTGACTGCCCTTCAGAAGAAGCCTGTCGTTACCGTAGATAGAGCTATGCGTCGGGCCGATAAAGATCGGGAAACGATCCGGGAACTGCCGTGACGGAAGACAAACGCATGCAACCAGCGGCAATCACATCATGACGGACCACGAACACCCGAAGCATTCTCTGGAGGCCGCCTTTCTGCGGCACGAGGAATCCCTCGCACCGCCGAACCGCGTGTTCGGCGACGACGACAGCGCCGTCTACCGCACGCTGCTCGAATCGACCAAAGCCATTCCGTGGAAAATCGACTGGGCGACCATGGAGTTCGCCTACATCGGCCCGCAGATCGAAGCGCTGCTCGGCTGGGCGCCGTCGACGTGGAAGACCGTCAACGATTGGGCCGAACGCATGCATCCGGACGACCGCCAGGCCGTGGTCGATTTTTGCGTCGCGCAGTCGAAGGCCGGTACCGATCATGAAGCCGACTATCGCGCGCTGAGGCGCGACGGCGGCTATGTGTGGCTGCGCGACGTCGTGCATGTGGTGCGCAACGACAAAGGCGATGTCGAGGCGCTGATCGGATTCATGTTCGACATCAGCGAACGCAAGCGCACTGAAGACAAGCTCGTGCAATTGCAACGGGAACTCGAATATCTGTCGTTTCACGACAGTCTGACGGGCACGGGCAATCGCCGCAGATTCGACGACGTCATGGCGCGCACGTGGACCGCGGCGCAACAGTCCGGCCGCGCGTTGTCGGTCATCATGGTCGATATCGACTTTTTCAAGTCGTACAACGACTATTACGGACATCTGCAGGGCGATGAATGTCTGCAGCGTGTCGCCCGCGTGCTCGCGGAAGCGGCGGGCCCCGATCACTTCCTGGGCCGTTTCGGCGGTGAGGAATTCGTACTCGTGCTGGCCGATACCGACGCCGACACGGCCGTCAAAATTGCCGAGCAGTGCCGCGCGCTGATCGCGGAAGCAGCGATCCCGCACGTACGCTCGCCGCATCAGCAGCGCGTGACCGCGAGCTTCGGCGTCGGCACGATCGTGCCGAACGAGCGCACGGACAAGACCGCGTTTATCAATCTGATCGACGCGCAGCTTTACCACGCGAAGGAAAATGGCCGCAATCGCATCGCCGCGGTCGATCGCGCCGGCATGCAGGGGGAAGCGTTCAAATCGCATTCGCGCTGACGCGCCCCGTTTCGAACGTAAAAAACAACGCAGCCCGGATTCACTCGGTGAATCCGGGCTGCGTTTCTTTGCGCGGCCTGCTTCGTCAACGTCGCATGATGCCCATCACGAGCGTGACGAGGAAGATGATGAGGAAGATAAAGAACAGCACTTTTGCGATGCTGGCGGCGCCCGCCGCGATGCCGCCAAAGCCCAGCGCGGCGGCGATGATCGCGATGATGAAGAAGACCAGCGCGTAATAGAGCATGATGTGACCTCCGTCGGTGGGGAACACCGTGCGAACCGTTGCACGGACGTACCGATGCAATTGCAATGTGTGTTCCCGACCCTGTCTCGAAGCCTACGGGGCCGCAAAGCGGCGAATTGACCGGTTTTAGCCTTTTGATCAGATTTTTACCTGTCGACGACTCCAGGCATAATAGCGATGGTGCAATGCGATCAATAAGGGTCGTGTTCGCATTGCTGAATATCAGGCGTCTTTTACCGACGGTAAAACTGCCTTATTTCTACAGCGCATCGCCAGTCATCCGGTGCACGAACGCGCTGCGCCTGTGCCACTCAATCTCCAGACTTACTCCGGCGCCGCCGTATCGCGGGCCTTTCAGGAACCAGCTGATGAAACCGGTAAGGAATTCACTTTGGTCGCGTATCGGCCGATACGTGACCCTTGGCGTGCTCGCGTCCGCGCTTGCCGCCACATTCATGTTCCTGCATTGGCGGCACGAGCAGCGCGTCATGCAAGCGTCTTCGACGGCTTTGGGCGGCATCGCGAGCCAGATGCGCGCGGACGCGTCGGCGTGGACGCGTAACGAAAAGAGTGCGTCGGAGATGGTGCGCGACGTACAGGATCACGATGTCGCGGCCATTGGCTTGAGCCGGAACGCGATTCTCGTGTCGACGCTGCACGGCGAAAAATATTATGTGGCCGACCATAACGGCACGTTCTCGAATGCGCTGCTGCTTGGCGACCTGAAACCGGGCGCCAGGTCGCCGTATCAGCTCGTCTGGCTGCCCGACGCCGATGTGCGAACGGCGGGGGCACGCTGGACCGACGTTGTCGATCACGCGCGCGACGCGCTGAGCCTGCTGCTGCCGGTCTTGATGCTGGGCGGGATTGTCTGGTTCATGCGCCGCGAGATGATGGGCGGCGCGCGCCTGCTCAGCAAGTCGCCGACGCTGCGTTTCGACGACGTGATCGGCGCCGGCGAAGCGAAAGCGGCGCTCGCCGACGTGCAGGCCTGGCTGACCGAGCCGGCGCAATTCAGCGGCATGGGCGTGCGCGCGCCATGCGGCATTCTGATGACAGGCGGGCCGGGCGTCGGCAAGACGCGCCTCGCGCAGGCGCTCGCCGGCGAATGCGGCGCGAACTTTATCGCGATTACGGGCAGCTATTTCAGCGCGAAGTACTACGGCGTCGGCATCCAGAAGGTCAAGCATCTGTTCGAGCTTGCACGCAAGAATGCGCCGACGGTGATTTTCATCGACGAAGCCGACGGCCTCGGCAAGCGTACCGATACCGGCAGCGGCCCCGTCGAAGCCGAAAGCAATCGCATCATCAATCAGCTGCTCGCGGAGCTCGACGGGTTCGAGTCGAACGAGGGCGTGGTCGTTGTAGCCGCAACCAATCATCCGGACAACCTCGACGAAGCGCTCAGGCGTCCAGGCCGTTTCGACCGCACCGTGCAAGTGCGCCTGCCCGATCTCGAAGATCGCGCGCAAATCCTGCGCTTCTATGCCGCGAAGCTGAAAACGAAACCGGGCGAGCTCGACTTCAACCAGCTTGCGCGTCTGACGACGGGCCTGTCGCCGGCTACGCTGTCGATGATCGTCAATCAGGCGGGCCTCGTTGCGCGCAAGGCCGGCGAACGCGAAGTGGCCGCTACGCATTTTCTCGAAGCGATCAAGATCGCGCGCATTGGCGATATCAACGGCGCCGAGCGCGCGTTGTCCGATGACGAGCGCACGCGCATCGCCGTGCACGAAGCGGGGCACGGCCTCGTTGCCGCCTTGCTCGACACGGGCGTGCTCGAAGAGGTGACGATCCTGCCGCGCGGCGGCGCGCTCGGCGTCGCACTGATCACGAAGACTCAGGACAAATACCTGTACCGCGAAACGGAAATGCGCAACGAGATTCAGGTGCTGCTCGGCGGGCGCAATGCCGAACTGCTCGTGTTCGAAGAAGCCTCGAGCGGCGCCGCGCAGGACTTGCAGGAGGCGTCGCGCATCGGCCTCGATATGGTTTCGAAGCATGGCTTCAACGCGGACGGCAATCTGTTCAGCCTCGCGTCGCTGCCGCAGCAGTATGCGGGGCTGCAACTGAAGAATTCGATCGAGCACGCGAACGCGCTGCTGCACGATCTCAACGATGCCTGCTTTGCGCTGTTGCGCGCCAACGAACCGGTGCTGCGCGCGATCGCGGAACAGTTGCTCGAATCGGAGACGGTGCCGGGCGAGACGGTTTATCGTCTGATTCGGGAACACGCAGTTGCGCTCGCGAAGCGCGAAGCGGCTATCGTGACTGAAGCGGCCGCGGCGTAAATTCCGCGGGCGCATCGGGGCAGCCTGCACTTTCTGCAGGTTGCATGTACTCTGCGCTTTACCGTAGTTCACACCCGACAGGACGGTGAAGCTCATGAACGACAAGTCCCACGCTATTCCCTACCGCAACGCATTGATCATCGGAACGGGTCCCGGCATCAGCGCATCGGTGACCCGCATGCTATGCGCAGCCGGCCTTCCGGTCGTGATCGCGGCGCGCGATGCGGGCAAGCTCGCAACGCTTGCCAAGGAGACCGGCGCGATCGCGCTGCCCGTCGATGCCACCGACCCCGCGCAGGTCGAGCGGCTTTTCGCCGAAACGGATGCACGGATCGGCGCACCGGAGATCGTCGTCTACAACGCGAGCCGCCGTGTGCCCGGACCGATCGCCGAACTCGACCCGGCACAGGTCGACGCTGCCGTGGCGGTCTCGGCGCTGGGCGCGTTCTATTCGGTGCAGCAGGCGGCAAAGCGCATGGAGCCGGCCGGCAAGGGCGCGATCCTGCTGACGGGCGCGACCGCCGGCGTCAAAGGCTTCACGCTGTCCGCGCCGTTCGCGATGGGCAAGTTCGCGCTGCGAGGCCTCGCGCAAAGCGCCGCGCGCGAACTCGCCCCGAAGGGCATCCATGTTGCGCATATCGTGGTGGACGGCAGCGTGCGCGCCGAGCATCGTCCCGACCCGGCCGATCGGCCCGACAGCACGCTCGACCCCGATGCGATCGCGGAGTCGTATCTCGCTCTGCTGCGCCAGCATCGCAGTGCGTGGTCGTGGGAGCTCGAAGTCAGGCCTTGGGTCGAGAAATTCTGAAAGCGCCGGGCTGGGGGTGCATCACGTCGTGTTGTAATCGCTACGCGGTCGCGTTGTAGCGTCGATTACCGGCGGCCGGCGTGGCGGGAATGGTGGACCGCGCAGCGGCTTCCCACTCGATCACGAGCTTCGCCGCGTCTGCGCACCGACGGGCCAGAAGACGGTCGGCCAGCACCTTGCAAAAGATCGGCAGGTCGTCCGCCCCGCGATCTCGCACCAGCGCCCGCAGCACCTCGTCGACGCACCGGCTCATCGACTCGGCTGTCATGCAGCTGGCGAGGTACGACGCGCTTCGAGCGAGTTCCACCTGATAGGCCTCTTCACATCGCCGATAGCGTTCGGCTTTTGTCATCTACTGGCTCCGATTGTGATTTTCGTTGAGTGGTGAGCCAGTGCTTGCGCAAGAAACAGTCCCGCTACGGCCGACCGCCGCCGGACGGCAAGCGTCGGAACGAAAAAAAGCCTCGACATCCGTTAAGGATGCCGAGGCCAATCCCATGTCCGTAGAAGGACGTCATTGAGGAGACGGTTTCATTCTAGCGGCCATCGACTTTGCCGCGAACGATGTGTTTTCAATAAGGTTATGGCACGCGCGCATTCATGCTTGTGACGCAGCGCCTTTAGCACCGGCACAGATAACGGTATCCGATTTGCTTCGTTGACGCGCGATGTGAGCGAAACGTAAATTCGCGTTCTTTGTTTTTCGGGGATTTACGATGTCGATTCCGTTCCGCGCAATCGCGCGGCGTGCTGCCGCGCCCGCGCGCCGCGTATGCGCCGCCTTGCTGACGACCACCCTCGCGTTCACCGGCCTTGCCGGCGCGAATGCGGCCCGCGCCGAAGGCAGCATCCGCATTGCCGAGCAGTTCGGCGTCGTTTATCTGCTGCTGAACGTGGCGCGCGAGCAGCACCTGATCGAACAGGAAGGCCGCAAACAGGGCCTCGACATCAAGGTGGACTGGGTGAAGCTGTCGGGCGGCGCCGCCGTCAACGACGCGCTGTTGTCGGGCTCGATCGATATCGCGGGCGCCGGCACGGGGCCGCTCTTCACCGTATGGGATCGCACGCGTGGCCGTCAGAACGTGAAGGGCGTGGCCTCGCTCGGCAACTTCCCGTACTACCTCGTGAGCGACAATCCGAACGTCAAGACCATCGCCGATTTCACGAGCAAGGATCGCATCGCGGTGCCGGCCGTCGGCGTATCGGTGCAATCGCGCGTGCTGCAGTACGCGGCCGCGAAGCGCTGGGGCGACAAGCAGTTCGACAAACTCGATAGCCTCACGCAGGCCATTCCGCACCCCGACGCCGCCGCGGCGATCATTGCGAACAGCAGCCTCATTACCGCGCACTTCGGCAATCCGCCGTTCCAGCAGCAGGAACTCGCGGGCAATCCGAAAGCGCATATCGTGCTGAACTCGTATGACGTGCTCGGCGGTCCGAGTTCGGCCACCGTGCTGTATGCAACCGAAAAGTACCGCAACGAAAATCCGAAGACGTACCACGCGTTCGTCGCTGCGCTTGCCGACGCCGCGCGCCTGATTGCGGCGAATCCGGAGCAGGCGGCCGACATTTACATTCGTGTCAACGATTCGAAAATCGACCGTGCGCTGCTCGTGAAGATTCTGCGCGACCCGCAGGTGCAGTTCAAGATCGCGCCGCAGAACACGCTCGGCCTCGCGCAGTTCATGTACCGCGTCGGTGCGATTCGCAACGAGCCGAAGTCGTGGCGCGACTATTTCTTCGACGATCCGGCGACGGCAGGCGGCAGCTGAACGCTCACGTTCCCGTTCGAGGCGCCGCTGTGGTGGCGCTGCGCTGTCGCGGCACTGAAATCGCTGCTTATGCGTCAACGTGTTTTGAATATGCGTAACCATTGGTTGGTTTGCGCATCACGTCCCGCTAAGGTGGCGTTTTGTCCGCAGGATCTTTCATCGTGACTGTTTCCACACCCAATATCTGGGTGCCCGTGCGCTCGCTGCGCGAAGCGGGCGGCCATGCGCACGCGCCGCTCGCGGATCCGATGCACGAGCCCGAAGCGACCGGACCCGAAGCAACCGAACCGGGCGATCACGGCGATCAGGGCGCGACGGTCGCGCACACCGACCGCCTGCTCGCAGCCGACCGCGTGACGCTCGAGTACCGCACGCGCGACCGGCTCGTGCGCGCGACGTCGCAGGTCAGCTTCGACGTTTACGGCGCCGATCGTTTCGTGCTGCTCGGTCCGTCGGGCTGCGGCAAGTCGACCTTGCTGAAGGCCGTGGCGGGCTTTATCGAACCCGTTCACGGCTCGCTCTCGCTCGATGGGAAACCGGTGCGCGGACCGGGCGCCGACCGCGTCGTCGTGTTTCAGGAATTCGATCAACTGCCGCCGTGGAAGACGGTCGTCGAAAACGTCGCATTTCCTTTGCGCGTCGCGAACAAGCTGCCGCGTGCCGAAGCGAAGGAGCGTGCGCTGCATTATCTCGGCAAGGTGGGGCTGGCGGCGTTTGCGAACGCCTATCCGCATACGCTGTCGGGCGGCATGAAGCAACGTGTCGCGATCGCGCGCGCGCTGGCGATGCAGCCGCGCATATTGCTGATGGACGAACCGTTCGCGGCGCTCGATGCGCTGACGCGCCGCAAGATGCAGGAAGAACTGCTGCGGCTCTGGGACGACGAGCGCTTTACGCTGCTGTTCGTCACGCATTCGATCGAGGAAGCGTTGATCGTCGGTAACCGCATTCTGCTGCTGTCGCCGCATCCGGGGCGCGTGCGCGCGGAACTGAACAGCCACCAGTATTCGCAGCACAGCCTCGGCCGTGCGAACTTCCAGCAAAGCGTCGCGCGCATTCATCGGCTGCTGTTCGATACCGACGCCACGCGGGAACAGGAGCAACCACAATGAGTACGCCCGCGCAAAACGTGCGGCTCGTGCCGCCGGTCCGCACTGAATATGAATTGCCGCTCGATGCGCTGGCCGATGCGCAATCGGGCGAGCCGGGCGAGTCGGATGCAAACGCGGCACGTCCGCTGTCGTCGGCGTTGCTGCGCCGCGTGGTGTCGGCCGGCTGGTTCAGCCGCACGCTGATCGCGCTCGCGTTGATCGCAATCTGGGAAATCACGGCGCGAGTCATTGCAAACGATCTTTTGCTGCCGTCATTCGGTGCAACGTTTTCCGCATTCGTACAGGGCATCGCATCGGGCGAGCTGCTCATGAAGACCGCGATCTCGATGTCGGTGCTGTTGCGCGGTTATCTGATCGGCGTCGTGCTTGCCTTTGCGCTGACTTCGCTTGCGGTGTCGACGCAAGTCGGCCGCAACCTGCTGTCGATGCTGACCGCGATGTTCAACCCGCTGCCGTCGATCGCGCTTCTGCCGATCGCGCTGCTGTGGTTCGGTCTCGGCACCGGCAGCCTGCTGTTCGTGCTGGTTCATGCGGTGCTGTGGCCGCTTGCGCTCAGCATGTACACCGGTTTTCTCGGCGTGCCCGCGACGCTGCGGATGGCCGGCCGCAACTATGGTTTGAGCGGCCTGCGGCATGTGATGCTGATTCTCGTGCCCGCCGCATTGCCTTCGATTGTCGCCGGCTTGCGCGTGGGCTGGGCATTCGCGTGGCGCACGCTGATCGCGGCGGAACTCGTGTTCGGTGCGAGTGCGGGGCAGGGCGGGCTCGGCTGGTACATCTTCCAGAACCGCAACGAGCTCTATACGGACCGCGTGTTTGCGGGGCTCGCGGCGGTCATCATCATCGGTTTGCTCGTCGAACATCTGGTGTTCGATACGCTCGAACGGCTGACCGTGCGGCGGTGGGGCGTGCAGCACTAAGACGCGCGGCATCGGATGCGCGAGTCGATCGAGGCCTGTCCGGCTGCGGTGAGAAACAGAAAAAAGAGAAGCAGGGAAGCGCCGCCCGGATCGCGGCGCTTCTCGCCTCGGCAATGGCTTGCAACGGCTTACAGCGCACCGGGCCGCGGGTCCGGAATAAACCCGTCGCGATTCGGCATTTTCACGCGCGGCAGCGACCTGGCATCGAGCGTGGTGTGCTCGGGTACGATGCCGTTCTTGTAAAGCAGCCATGCGCTGACCGAATAAACCTCGTCGGCGCTCAGCGATTCGGGCGCGTTATACGGCATCGCGCGGCGAATATAGTCGAATAGCGTCGTCGCGTAAGGCCAGTAACTACCGACGGTTTTCCTCGGCTTGGCGCTGGTCAGCGTGCCCGCGCCGCCGACCAGCGGATCGCCAATGCCGCCTTCGCCTGCCTTGCCGTGGCACATCGCGCACTTCGCGGCGAATACTTTTGCGCCCGCGGCGACAGTGCCGGAGCCTGCAGGCAGCCCGCGACCGTCAGGGCTCACGTCGATATTCCAGCGGGCAATCGCCGCGTTGTCGATCGGTTTGCCGATGCCGTACCTGTCCGAATCCGCGGACACCGAACCGGACGCATTCGCACCGTCGGCATAGGCGGCCCCGCATGCGAATATCGTTGCAACCGCAACGAGGGTCTTAAGCATTGCGCACCTCGCCATTCGCATCGACGCGCCAGCTTTGAATGCCGTTGTAGTGGTAGTACGAGTTCAGCCCGCGCGCGGCGACGAGCGCATCGCGGGTCGGCTGCACGTAGCCGGTTTCGTCGGTCGCGCGGCTTTGCAGTTGCGCGGGGCCGCCGTCCCATCGCCAGTCCGCTTCGAAGCGCGTCAACGCGCGGTCGTGAACCGCGCCGACGAGGCGCGCCGGGCGCCAGGTCTTGCCGCCGTCGATGGAAACGTCGACGGAGCGGATACGGCCGCGGCCCGACCACGCGAGGCCGCTGATCGCGTAGTAACCATGCGCCGTCAGTGTATGACCCGGCGACGGCCGCGTAATGACCGACTTCGCGTCCATTTCAAACACGAATTGCCGTGCAAGCCCATCGGGCAGAAGGCCTGTGTACTTCGAGGTTTCCTCGCGCGTCATCTCGGGCGCGGTGATCAGCTTGAGCCGCCGCAGCCATTTGATATTGGTGTTGCCCTCGAAGCCGGGCACGACGAGCCGCAGCGGATAGCCGTTCTCGGGCCGCAGCCGCTCGCCGTTCTGTGCATAGACGACAAGCGCGCGTTCGATGATGGGCTCGAGCGGCAAGCTGCGCGTGAGCGCCGCGCCATCGGCGCCTTCGGCAAGCAGCCATTTGGCGGAAGGCGAGATGCCGCTTTCGTCGAGCAGCGTCGAGAGCCGCACGCCGGTCCATTCGCAGCACGACAGTAATCCGTGCGTAAACTGCACTGGCTTTCCGCTCGGACCTTTCCATTCGCTGCTCGTATTGCCCGAGCATTCGAGAAAGTAGATATGCGATTCCGACGGAAAGCGCATCACGTCGTCGATCGTATAGATGCGCGGCTCGCGCACGAGGCCGTGCACGACGAGCCGATGCTGGTCCGGGTCGATGGCCGGCACGCCCGCGTGATGCCGCTCGTAGACAAGGCCGTTCGGCGTGATGCTGCCATGGAGGTCCGCGAGCGGCGACATGGCGGACCCGGAGCCCGGCATCGCGGGTGCGCTCGCCACGCGGCGGATGACGTCATGCTCGAACGATGCGGGCTGACCGTAAGGCGGCGAGACGAGCGGCGCGCCCGGTTCGAGCGTCCAGCTTGCGGGCGCGAGCGGAGACTGCGATGCGGTAGCCGCGCCGGAGTGGGTGTCGGCAACGGCCAACGCACGTTGCACCGGCAGTGTCGCCGCGGCGACGCCGCCGGCCAGTCCGCCCGCGAGGCGGGCCAACGCGCGCCGGCGCGGGCGCGACTCGGGCGATGATGGAGTGGAAGTGGGAGCGTTGTTCATTCGAGTATGAAGTGTGAGGAGGGCTCGCTTCGCGCGGCGAAGTCAGGCAGTTAGCACACCATGTGCCGCGCCAATCAAAAGCGCGGTCATTCAATCGCTGCGCCGCTGCAATTGCGGCGTGACCGCGAGCAGCGAACCAGCCGGTCATCGTAAGGCGCCAGTTGGGTGTGCGCAAACAACGATTGCCTCAAACGATATTCCACGTTCGCCCGTATGCATAGCACGCCGTGACGCTTTGCGCCCGATTGGCGAAATCGGCGTATGTTAGAGGCCTACCTATCGCGGACGGCGCGCGTGCGCCTCGACACCATGACCCAGTTCCGCCAGCTTCACCTCGGCGCTTTCATGCGGCCTGTCAGTCTTCATACGGGCGCGTGGCGTTATCCGGGCGCCTACCCCGATGCGAATTTCAACTTCGCGCATCTCGCGCGATTAGCGCAGACTCTCGAACGCGGCCGCTTCGACGCATTCTTTATGGCCGACCATCTCGCGGTGCTGAACATGCCGGTCAATGCGTTAAAGCGCAGTCATACGGTGACGTCGTTCGAACCCTTCACGCTGCTTTCGGCGCTATCGGCCGTGACGCAGCGAATCGGTCTGGTCGGCACTGCGTCGACGACGTTCGACGAGCCGTATCACGTCGCGCGCCGCTTCGCCTCGCTCGATCATATAAGCGGCGGTCGCGCCGGATGGAATCTCGTGACGACCGCAAACCCCGACTCCGCGCTCAATTTCGGTCTTGACGAGCATGTCGAACATGGCGAGCGCTATCGACGCGCAAGGGAGTTCTACGACGTCGTCGTCGGGTTGTGGGATAGCTGGGCCGACGATGCGTTCGTGCGCGATGTCGAAAGCGGCATCTTTGTCGATCCTGAGAAACTTCACGTGCTCGATCACAGAGGCGAGCATTTCCGCGTGCGCGGACCGCTGAATATCGCGCGGCCGGTGCAGGGCTGGCCCGTGGTCGTGCAGGCGGGCTCGTCGGAAGCGGGGCGCCAGGTCGCAGCCGAAACCGCCGATGCCGTCTTCACCGCGCAGCCGAATCTCGAAGCAGGCAAGCGCTTTTATGCGGACGTGAAGGGCCGGCTCGATAAACTGGGCCGGCCGCGCGAGCATCTGAAGATTCTGCCGGGGGCATTCGTTGTGGTCGGCGATTCGCTCGATGAGGCGCGTGAGAAGCGCGCGTTGCTCGACACGCTGGTTCACTACGACAGCGGCATCGCGTCGCTGTCGATCGCGTTGGGCCACGATGTATCGGGCTTCGATCCCGACGGCTTGCTGCCCGACATTCCCGAGTCGAACGCGAGCAAGAGTTCGCGCGAGCGCGTCGTGAACTGGGCGCGCGCCGAGCAGTTGACGATCCGCCAGCTTGCGCAGCGCCTTGGCGGCTACTCGGGGCTCGAGATGGTCGGCACGCCGAGGTCGATCGCGGACCAGATGGAGCAGTGGCTCGTCGAAGAAGGCTCCGACGGCTTTAACGTGATGTTTCCGTATGTGCCCGCGGGCGTCGACGAGTTCGTCGACAAGGTCGTGCCGGAGCTGCAGAAACGCGGCATTTTCCGGCGCGAGTACGAAGGCTCGACGTTTCGCGAGCATCTCGGCCTCGCGCGTCCGGAGAACCGGTTTTTTGCCGGGGGGAAGGGCTGACTGCTAGCGTACGCGCGCTGACGCCCGCCGGCTCCTGCCTACCGGCTTGCGGCAAACAGAAGCGATAACCCCGATGTCAGCATCAATCCATCGACGACGGCCTTGAAATGATGCGCCGACATGCTGGCCACGATGCGTCGCGCGCCGAATGTACCGAGCATGATCGACATGCCCGTGATCAGTCCGTTCGCCACGATGCGCGGAGGAAGCGCGCCGAACTGCTCGAAGATCGCGACTTTCGCACCATACAGGCCGAGCGATGCCGCGGCCTCGGTCGCCAGAAACGCGCCTTTTATCAGGCCATATCCGACGAACACGGGCACCGTGATCGGCCCGGTCGATACGACGATGCCGGTCAGAAATCCGACCACGCCGCCGATCAGCGACAGATGCAACTTCGTAAAGCGGAACGATTCGCGACGCGCCAGCCAGCGGCGGGTAGGCACCATCGCGACGAAGAACAGGCCCAAGGCGATGTCGACGGCGCGAGGCGGCAAGGCGAGCAAGGTGCGAACGCCGAGCATCGCACCGGGTATGGCGGTCACGCAGTAGGCGAGGCACGCCTTCCAGTCGATGTCGCGCCACCACGACAGCACCTTGCCCAGATTGCCCATGATGGCCGCGATCGCCATGATCGGCACGGCCTCGCGCGGCCCATGGAGGATCACAAGCACGGGCATCAGCAACATCGACGAGCCTGTGCCCACCACGCCGCTTAACAGGCCGGCCATCAGGCCGACGCCCAGTATGAGCAGATGGCTCACTCGTCCCCCGTGTCATTTCCATTCGCTTCGAATGATGACGGGAGCGATCGATTCATACAACCAGGAATTTCTGGCGTATTGCGTCAGTAAAACTCACGCAAGCGCGCTTAGCCCTTGCGCGCCTCGATCATCTTCCATCCGTTGCCGGCGGGGTCGCGAAAACCCGCATCGACGCTGCCATAGCGGTCGACCGGCTCCTGCGTGAATTCGACTCCGCGCGCTTTCAGCTGTGCGTAGCGCGCGCGGCAGTCGGCTACGGTGAGCACGAGCGGCGGCATTGCACCCTTCGCGACCATTGCGCGCAGTGTTTGCGCGGTCGCTTCATCGTGGATCGGCGGCCCCGGTGTGAAAAGGCCGAGCTGAAACGACGGCTGATCCGGATGCTGGACCGTGAGCCACCGGTACGGGCCGTTGCGCACGTCGGTATGCACGCGAAACCCGAGTTTGTCGACGTAAAACGAGAGCGCTTCGTCCTGGTTGTCGACGTACAAGCCCACCACATCGATCCCTTCGTTCATGGCATGTCCTCCTTGTTGAGTGTTGGCGGCAGCGTATCGTCGGCGACGCGGCGGCGCTTCTCCAAAACTGCGATCGTGAGGTCGGGGCGCTGTGCGGCTTTCAGCACGCAGGCGGGCACGCGGTCTAGCTCGTGCATCGCGGCGCGCGCGTCGATGCGCATCGCGCTCGGGCTTTTGCCGGTGATGTCGTGGAACGTGCGGCCGAAGGTGCCCAGGCTTTCCCAGCCGGTTGCGAACGCGATGTCGGTAATGCCGAGATCGGTGTCGCGCAGCAAGGTCGTGGCCTGTTCGATGCGGCGCGTCAGCAGATAGCGATGCGGCGGCAGGCCAAAGGCTCGCTTGAACGAACGCGCGAAATGCGCTTCGGAAACGCCGCTCACTTCGGCGAGGCGTTTGACGGGCCAGGCCTCGTGCGAGGCGGCGTCCATGCGGTCCTTGGCGCGCAGCAGGCGGCGCAGCAGGGCGGGATCCTCGAGTGCGCCGGCGTCGACGGCGGCGTTGCGCGCTCGAGGCGGCGAAACTGTTGGCCGGGACAAATGGGCGTTGCGCGAGGGCATGGGTATGGGCAGAGGCACGGGCCAGCGGGTAGTTTAGCGCGGCGCATTGCCCGCCAGGCGGTCCATGTCACCCCCTTCTGCCGCTTGATCGAGCCAGTCGCGTCAACGATGTGAAGCAGCGCGTGGTGACTGGGTATAAAACAGTACATGTACCATATTCTGTACAAGTAAAGTGCACTTCAGTTATACTGGCACCAGTTAAAAGTTCGTTTGGAGTAATTCGATGCGTACGATTCATTTTTCCGACGCCCGCGGCAATCTGAAAACGGTGATTGATCAGGTTGTCGACGATGCGGATGTGACACTCATCACTCGTCGTGACGCACCGAATGCAGTCATCATGTCGCAGGACTATTTCGACAGTCTGATGGAGACAGTCCACCTGCTGCGCTCGCCTGCCAACGTCGCGCATCTCGAACGTTCCATCGCGCAGTTGCGCAAGGGCAAGGCAAAGCAGCGCAAGCTTGAAGAGGACGATGAATGACCATGCGCAGCGTGCTGTTTACGCCCGACGCGTGGGACGACTACGTTTACTGGCAAGGGCAAGACCGCAAGACGCTCAAGCGCATCAATCAGCTCGTTCGCGAAGCGCAACGCTCGCCGTTTGAAGGAGTCGGAAAGCCCGAGCCGTTGAAGGCCAACCTCTCGGGCTTCTGGTCCCGCCGCATCGACGATACGCACCGCCTCGTCTACCAGGCGGACGACGCCCAGCTCAGCATTATCTCCTGTCGCTATCACTATCAGGCATAGCTTCGGCGTCGCCGCCGCCTGACACCGAACTGTTGCGTCGCGTTGCGTCGCGCCGCGATCAGGCGCCGCTTTCGCCGAGCGCCATATCGGCCATCAGTTCGGCCGCGAGCGACTCGAGCAGCGTACGCAGCGCGTCGATCGACAGCGCCGCCGGTACTGCGAGCACGGCCTTGACGCCGAACTGATGCGGCCCGACCGAAGCATGCGCGAGCTCGGTGCTCAGTTCCTCGATGCTGATGTTGTGCGAAGACAGGCTCGCGGACAGATCCTGCACGATGCCGGGACGGTCCGGCGCGGTCAGTTCCAGCGACACGCGCCGCAAGCCGTGGCCGAGCGGCGGCAGATCGCTGCGTGCGATCACGAGGCGCAGGCCGGCGCTTTCGAGATCGCGTAAGGCGGTCGTAAGCGCATCGGCATGGCGCTGCGCGACTTCGAATTGCACCATGCCCGCGAACTGGCTGCCGAGGCTCGCCATGCGGCTGCCGGTCCAGTTCGCGCCGAACGCGCGTGCACGCTCCGAAAGCAGGTTGACGATGCCGGGACGGTCGGCGCCGATCGCGGTCACGACGAGCGATGCAAGCGGTCCGGACGGCTCTTCGGTCAATTCGATGCGCCGGCGAATGATCGGCGCGCGCGTCGCGAATTGCTCGTCCTGCGTGTGCGCCGGCAGTTCGCCGTGATCGCGCGCGTAATGCACGACGCGCAGCAGCAACGCGAGTCCCATCGGCGCGAGCGCGCGCTCCCAAAGTTCGCGCGCGGTTTCGCCCTTCTTGACGAAACACCAGTCCTGCGCGGCAATCGCGCCCGCATCCCAGCCATGCGCGAGGTGATAGACCGAACCGCCGGCGATCGGATCGCCTTCGAGGATCGTCCATTCGACCGCCGCGATGCCGCGATGGCGCGGCAGCAACGAAGGGTGATAGCCGACGCCGCCAAGGCGCGAGCGCGCGAGCGCCTCGTCGTTCACGCGTGCATGCGTGTGTGCGGCGATGATGAGGTCGGTGCCTTCGGGAATCGCGCTTGCTTCGACAAGCCGCGGGTTGTCGTGGATCGCTGTCGGCAGGCCGGCCGCACGGCCCGCCGCCGCGAGGCGATCGTCGGCGGCCGGGGCCACTACGCCGGCAATTTCAATGCCGTCGGCGCGGAACGCTTCGAGCACCGAGGCGCCGAAATAGCGCGATCCCACGATTGTGCATTTCATCAGGCTGTCTCCGTCCCATCCTGTCCGGTTGCGAGATGCGCGGGCATCCGCATCGGAGCCGATACGCCGCATCGAGTGCTGCTGGTCGCGGACATTGTCGGCGATTTGCCGGGCGGTGTCGAACAGGAGACGCTGGAGTGGGCGACGCGCTTGCTCGACAACGGCAAGCGCGCCTGCTCGGGCATTTTTCTCGAGCCGGCAAACCCGGGCATCGAACCGATTACTGCGCGGGCGCCGAAGCCGTGGCCGCCGTTCCCGGCGTCCATCGATAGACGACGAGGTTCGAGTCGTTGTAGTTGTCCTTCGTCACCACATACTCGCCGGTCGAGCGCAGATACGCGCGCACGCCGTACATCGAATCGACGTTGGCGCCGAGGCTCACCTGCGCGGGATTCGTATTCGCGAGCGTCATGTCGAGCGAGCCCGTCGTCAGATTGAACGCGTCGATGTTGGGCGATGTGATGTAGCCGACGAACAGATAATTGCCCGCCGCCGCGATCGACTTCGGCTCGACCCCGCTCGGGAACGTGATGACCGGGTTAGGCGTGGTGTCGTTGCCGGCCGTCCAGCCGTGATAGACCTCGATGCGGTTGCCCATCGACGTAAAGTCGGCGCTGCCGATCACGCCTTGCCCGAGAATCATCGTGTCGCTTTCGGGCAGATAGACGATGCGCGTGAGCGGCCGGATCGAGACCGGCACGAGCGTCGTCATGGGGACTCCCCATGTCGGCTTGCCGGTCGCGTCGACGCCTGTCAGCGGGTAGTGGAAAATCTGGTTGGTGCGGTCGAGACCGGCCCACGCGCCGCCCTGGCTGTCGAGGCTGAACCCGCCCGTCACCGGGCGCGTCGTGGCGAATGCTGCGCCGGGCAGCGTGGCGTCCGGTATCGCGATGTAGCCGCTTTGCGGGCTGAAGTGATAAAGGTAGAACGTCGAGGGATTCTGGCCCGACGCCGCGAGAATCCGGTTCGGACCGACGGCGGCAATCTGCGCGAAGTGCGTGTCGCGCTCGGGGTTGTTGATGTTCAACCGCGGATCGTTCGGATACGCGATCGGGTCGACCGTGTTCGCGACGAGCGTGCCCGCGGTTGAGCCACCTGCCGCGCCGCCCGCGGTGCCGCCATACACGTTGGTGCCGCCGAAGAAAAGCGCGCCGTCGGTAAGCGGGTCGGGCGCGCCGTTGCCCTCGAAGTTCAGCGACTGAAGCGTCGTTGTCAGATTGCCCGCGCGGTCGTACACGTGGATGCTCGTCGCGCCGTTGCGGCCGAGATCCCAACTGCCGCCCCACGGGTTGTCGAGCACGGCCAGATTGCCGGCGGCATCCCTGCCGATACCGACCACGCGCGTGAAACGCGTCTGGCTCACTTGCCCTTTCGCGCCGGTGGTCGTGTTGAGAAATCCGCCTTGCACGCCGAACGTACCGACTTGCGTGGGTCTGCCGGCGACGGCCGCATAGAGCTTGATATCCATATCCGGACCCTCGTCGCCGGCCATCAGGCGGCTTGAAGCGAGATCGAAAAACAGCGCGGACGGCTGTGCGCCGGCGGGCATCTGGATCGTGTTCATCGGCGCACCGGTGGGACTGAACTCGACGATGCGGCCTTCGCTCTTCTGCGCGACCCAGATATTGCCGGCGCTATCGATCGCGAGCGCGCCCGGATCCTGCACGCTGATGTCCTGCTTCCAGACGCCGTCGGTCGTGTACATGCGCACGCGGTTGCCCGGATTGTCGCTGGCGACGAACAGCGAGTTCGCCGTCGCGCATCCGGTGATCACGTCGCCGCGCGCGACATTCGTTGCGGCACTGACCTGAATCTTGAAATCCTGCGCGCCTGTCGCGCGGTTATAGCGGCCGACATAGCCGCTGCCGAAGTTTCTGCTGAACTGCAATGCCGCGAACAGCGACGTGCTGTTGCCGGTAATGCAACTGCCCTGAAAATCGTTGTGCAGGCCGATCGAGCCGACGGTCTTGCCGTTCTGATAAATGGAGATACCGCCATAAACTTCGTCCCATAGCGAGGCCGTGTAGATCGTGCCATCGGGCGCGACCCACATCGAGCGGGCCGTATTGCCCACATGAGTGCTGTCGGTGCCGAAAGTATTTGCAACCCAGTCGGTCATATATTGCGCATGGCCCGGCGGAGCAATCGCGAAACAGAACACTGCGGCAACCGACAGGGTGTTGAGTCGTTTCATGAACAGCTGACTCCTGCACGGCCGACGGCCGGCGGAAAGGGGATCGATGCAATGAACAAGAGCGGGCGCGATTCAATCTTTATTGATTTATTCTTGCCTGAAAAATATTCGTCCGAACAAAATAATTAATATTGGACGGGGTCGCCAATTCATTGCATGGCGTTGCATAGGCGGTGCTAAAAGTACTCGTGCTCGCCTTCTGACGGTTAGCATTACGGAGCCTTGCATTCGAGAGAATGCCTGCCGCATAAAAACCAGAAATTACGAGTGATCGCGTCTTTTATTAATTGCAAAATCAGCGCGAGCCAATGCAAATCGAATGAATAACCGATAAGCGCGGATATAAAATTCCTGAAAAATTATCTGCACAATCGGGTATTGTGCAATTAATACCTGATTCGATTTTCGCGTTGCGATGCGCCGATCCGATGGCTTGAAACCCGAAGCGCGCATGGCTTGAACGGCTTGCATCCGTCATCGGGGCACCGTCGCGGTGCGCACCGGACGGACGAAACGGCATCATCGCGGCGAGACGTCGCCGGGAGTCGGACGGGCATCGAGCTTCAGTTGCATGAAAGCGAGGTCGAGCCAGACGCCGAACTTCATGCCGACTTCCGTCATCAGCCCAACATGCTCGAAGCCGAGTTTCTCGTGGAGCCGGATCGACTCGATGTTGTTCGCCGTGATGCCGGCCACCATGACGTGCTTGCCGATGGTGCGCGCGCTGTCGATCAGCTGTTCCATGAGCGCGCGGCCGACGCCCTTTCCGCGCTGGTCGCGGCGCACATAGACCGAATGCTCGACCGTGTGACGGTAGCCGTCGAATGCACGCCAGTCGCCGAACGACGCAAAACCGAGCACGGCCCCGCGATCGTCGACCGCGACCAGCACCGGATAGCCGGCGTTCTGCCGCGCCGACAGCCAGGCCGCACGGTTCAGGCGATCGACGGTCAAATCATTCCAGATCGCAGTGGTGTTCTGAACTGCGTCGTTGTATATCGCCGTGATGCCTTCGATATGTTCTGGGCCCGCGTGACGGATCTCCATTTGCTGTGCCCCGCATCGATCCACTATAGTGAGACGAGTGTACATGATAATAGACAATACAGATGAACGATGTCGATGAGCGAATAGGCGCCCGCGTTCGAGCCGAACGGGAGGAGCGCGGCTGGTCGCTGAGCTTGCTTGCCGAGAAGTCCGGCGTGTCGCGGGCGATGATCCACAAGGTCGAACGAGGCGAGAGCAGTCCGACGGCTTCGTTGCTGGCCAAGCTCACCGGCGCATTCGGCATGACGATGTCGGCGCTGATGGCGCTCGCCGAACTCGAAGAAGGGCGGCTGCTGCGTGTGGCCGACCAGCCCTTATGGGTCGATCCGCAAAGCGGCTATCTGCGGCGGCATGTCTCGCCGAAGTCGGCGACCGCGCTGAATCTCGTGGAAATCGATCTGCCGCCGGCCGCCGTGGTTCCGATGCCGGCTGCAGCCTTTCGGCACAGGCAGCAGTTGATCTGGGTGCTGGATGGCACGCTCGTGTTTATCGAAGGGCGCGAGCGTCATGAACTGAACGCCGGAGATTGTCTTGAACTCGGCACGCCGAGCGACTGCGTCTTCAGGAACGAAAGTTCGTCCACTTGCAAATATGCGGTCGTCATCGCGCGCAAGAGCTGAATGACCGCGCTCAGGCGAGGCCGCCGTCGGCCTTCGTTTCGCTTGCAAGCCATTGGCTGAACGCGCGCATTGCCGGTGTGGCGGGCTTGCCCTTGTGCGACGTGAGCCAGTAGCTGCCCGCATGCACGTCGATGTCGAATGGCCGCGCAAGGCGTCCCATCGCGAGATCGCGTTCGAACATCGACCCGGGCGCGAGCGCCACGCCCGCGCCCTGCATCGCCGCTTCGACCATCAGGCGCGACGAATCGAACACGGGGCCGCGCACCGGACGCGGCGCGAGGCCTGCGGCGTTGAACCAGTTTGCCCAGTCGTCGGCACGATACGAGCGCAGCAGCGTTTCGCCTGCGAGGTCCGCGGGCACGCGCAGACGTTGCGCGACATCGGGCGCGCACAGTACCGAAAGCGGCGCATCGAAGAGCTTCAGCGCACGTGAGCCGGGCCAGGTGCCGTCGCCGAAACGGATGGCGAAATCGAGGCCTTCGCCGGCCAGATCGACGAGATTGTTGTTCGTCATCATCCTCAGTTCGACGAACGGATGCGCGTCATGAAACGATTTCAGACGCGGCATCAACCAGCCGACCGCGAAGGTTCCGACGGCGCCGACCGTCAAAACTTCGTGAAAGTGGCCGCCTTCGAATTGCCGCAATACGGCCTCGATGCGATCGAACGCATCGCTGAGCACGGGGCGCAGAGCGAGCCCTTCATCGGTAATCGCGAGGCCGCGCGGCAGGCGCTTGAACAGCGTCGCGCCGAGGCGCTCTTCGAGCATGCGCACCTGCTGGCTGACCGCGGCCTGCGTGACGTTCAGTTCGAGCGCCGCACGCGTGAAACTCAAATGCCGGGCCGACGATTCGAACGCGCGCAGCGCGTTTAAAGGCAGATACGGTCGCATGGTCGAGACATTAGATTTTCTGGGGCAGCGGGCAATTTATCATCGTTTGTCAGCCTGCGGTGAAAACGCGATATTGGCGGCTTTTCAAGGAGAAACAATGATCGCGCGGCGCAGATTCATATTGACGGCATCGGGTAGTGGGATAGCTGAGATTGCGGGTCGCGCATATGGCTCGTCGGCTGCGCGGATCTTGTCGCTGCTTGGTGCGCTGTGCATCGCACCTGCGATGAGCCACGCGAATGCGGCCACAGTCGAGGGAGCGGCCGCGCGTGCCGGCGGTCCCGCTCGCAGCAGCATCGAGCGTGCGGTGGATCATGCGATACGCCCGATGATGGCGAAGGACCAGATCGCAGGCGTCGCGGTCGGCGTCATCGTCGACGGCAAGCCGCAGGTGTTCAACTTCGGCGTCGCGTCGACGCAAACGCGCAAGCCGGTGGCGAACGACACGCTGTTCGAGCTCGGCTCGGTCAGCAAGACCTTTACGGCCACGCTGACATCGTGGGCGCAAGTGAACGGTCAGCTGTCGCTGTCCGATAGCGTCGGCAAGTATTTGCCGACGCTGCGCGGCAGCCCGTTCGGCAATCTGAGCCTGCTCAATCTGGGCACGCATACGCCCGGCGGGCTTCCGCTCCAGGTGCCCGACGAAATCGAAAACGACGCGCAGCTGATGCGTTATTTCAAGGCATGGCGTCCGCAGTATGCGCCAGGCACGTACCGGACCTATACCAATCCCGGCATCGGCACACTCGGCCTGATCGCGGCGAAGAGCATGAACGACGATTTCACTTCGCTGATCGAGCAGCGCCTTTTTCCGGCCCTCGGCCTGAAGCACAGCTTCATTGACATTCCTGTCGAGCATGTGTCCGATTACGCGCAAGGCTATACAAAGGACGGCAAGCCGATCCGGTTGAAGGGCGGTGAACTGGCGCCCGAAGCATACGGCGTCAAATCGACGGCGGCGGACATGCTGCGCTTTATCGAAGCGAACATGAATCTGATCGAACTCGATGCGCCGCTGCAGCGCGCGATCGCCGATACGCACACCGGATACTTCAAGGCAGGGCCGATGACACAGGACCTGATCTGGGAGCAGTACCCGTATCCGGTTACGTTGAACTCGCTGCTCGAGGGCAATGCGCCATCGATGGTTACGAACGGGATACCCGTAACCGCGATCGATCCGCCGCTGCCGCCCATGAACAACGTATGGATCAACAAGACGGGTTCGACGAACGGCTTCGGTGCTTATGTCGCGTTCGTACCCGCAAAACGGCTCGGGATCGTGATTCTGGGCAACCGTAACTTCCCGATCGCGGACCGCGTGGCTGCCGCGCACGAGATTCTCACGTCGTTCGCGGGCGGTGCACAGTAATCACGTTATATAGCGTCGCTCACGCAGACCACGCTTCGCCCGCGCGAAAGCCGTACTTGTCGAGCGAAGCCGCTTGCATCTCGATGCTGTACCCGGGCTGTTGCGGTGGCATACGCAGTCGTCCACCTCTGCTCGTCGACGCGTTTCATTCGGTCACGCGGGCGTTCGTCAATTCTCAACATCCTCCCCGGTCCGGAATATCGCCCTTAGCCGGTTGTTGTGGGTTTTGCAACGGCGCGCGCAGGCGGCGATATTTTGGTCCGCCATTCGAAGCACCACGCGCGTGCCTGTCACCTGACTCATCTGGAGAAGGCCATGTATCTGGGAAAGCGCGCAGTGGTGATCGGAGCCGGAGTCGGTGGATTGGCGGCCGCGCAGGCGCTTGTCGGCAGCTTCGAGCACATCGTGCTGATCGAACGCGACGTGTTGCCCGCGCAAGCCGAGGCGCGCCCCGGCGTGCCGCAGGGCCGCCATCCGCACGGACTGTTGCCGGGCTGCGTGGCGGCGCTCGATGCGCTGTTCGATGATTTTGCGACCAGGCTGTGCGATGCGGGTGCGAAGGAGTCGGACTTCGGCCAGAAGCTTCTGCTGGAATTCTCGGCGCAGGCGGCGCTACCTGCGCGTCAGCTAGGGATTCCTGTCGTGAAGTGTTCGCGCGGCCTGATCGAATGGGTCGCGCGGCGCGAGTTGCAGCGGCAAACAAGCATCGCAAAACTCGATGGGCGCCGCGTCACCGGAATCGTCGCGACGCCGGATGGCAAGGCGGTCGCCGCAGTGCGCTATGAAACACAAGCGGGCGCACAGGAGACGATCGCGGCGGACCTTGTGCTCGATGCATCTGGCCGGGGCGAGCCGACGCTCGAGTTTCTGCGTGCGACGGGACGCGAGGCGCCCGAAGAAACGGTGATGCGCATCGACATGAATTACTCGACGGCGATCGTCGAATTTTCACCGGGGAATCGGCCCGCGTACGACGTGCTGCGCACGATGCCGGCGCCCCCCGGCAACACGCATCAGGGTCTGCTGCTCGTACGCGAAGACGATCGCTTCTTCGCAGGATTCGGCGCGCGCGGCGACGATGCCCCGCCGTCGGAATGGGCAGACCTTCTCGAGTTCGCGAAGACGCTGCAAACCTCGACGATCTACGACGTGCTGATGCATGCGAAGCCGTACGGCAAGATCTACCGGCACAAGTTTCCGGAGAATCGCCGCAGGCACTTCGAGCGCTACACCGATTGGCCGCGCGGACTGATCGTGCTCGGCGACGCGATTTGCCGCTTCAATCCAGTCTATGGGCAGGGCATGGCCGCTGCGGCGAAAGAGGCGCTGCTGCTTCGCGATCTGCTTGCTAGCCGCAAAAATGAAGCGCAACCGCTCGACGGCCTGTTCGAGGCACTGATGAAAGCAGCGAGCCCGGTGCTCGACAATATCTGGGCGCTCGCCGCGATGCCCGATCTCGCGTTTCGCGAGACGCACGGCGTGCGGCCCGACAACTTCGAAGACGCGCTCGGATTCAACGCAATGATGCAGCAGGCAGCGTGCGTCGACGCCGGCATCCACAAGCTCGTGGTCGAGGTCATGTCGCTGCTCAAGCCCGGCTCCGCACTCAAGGAGGAGCCCGTCGTCGCAAAGATCAGGCAGCTTGCTGCGCAGTTCGATGCGGCGAAGGATAGTCTCGAAGCCTGAGCGCGAAGCGGCGGCGTGCTGCGCGAGGCGCATCGTGAACGCTGCGTCGATGTAGGGTTGCGCAAGATCGATGCGCAATGTCATCAACTGCCGATCGTCTGCGCCCGTCGCGCCGCGAAATCCCAGTACCACGCCTGTTTCGTCGGTACCTCGGCAGGCAGCAGGCCGTTGCGGTAGAACGCGTCGGCGATGGTCTGCTGTTCGCCGAAATCGTGCGCCGTGACTGGACGCACGAGATAGCTGCGCCGCGCGTTGGCGCGCTCGATCGTCGCGGCGTCGAGCCCCCAGACGGGCGCCAGCGTGTTGGCGGCTTCCTGTGGATGTGCGCGCAACCAGTCGCCGGCTTCCTTCAGTTGCTCGAACAGCACGGCGACGATTTGAGGATGCGCGTCGGCAAAGGCCCGTGACGCGAGGTAGTAGCGCTGGTACGACGCGAGGCCGGTGCCGTCGGCAAGAATGCGCACATCGGCTTCGCGCTCGACCGATGCGACGTACGGATCCCATGTCACCCAGGCGTCGACGCTGCCGCGCTCGAAGGCAGCGCGCCCGTCGGCAGGCGTCAAATAGCTCGTTTTGACGTCCGCCGGTTTGAGCCCGGCGCGCGCGAGCGCCGCGAGCAGCAGGTAATGGCTCCCCGCCGCCTTGGTCACCGCGATGCGCTTGCCCTTGAGGTCGGCAAGCGAATGCAACGCACTGTCTTTCTTGACGATGATTGCCTGCGCGCCGGGCGACGGCGCCTCCTGCGCGACATAAACGAAGCGCGCGTGCGCAGCCTGCGCAAAGACCGGCACCGTGTCCGCGACGTCGGCGCTGAAATCGACGGCGTCGACGTTCAGCGCTTCGGTCAACGGCAGGCCGCTTGCGAATTCGTTCCACGAGATACGCACGTTGAGCGGCGCCAGCGCTTTTTCGAGCGACCCGCGCGTCTTGATCAGCGTGATCAGCGTCGACGACTTCTGATAGCCGATGCGAAGCGCGATCGGCGCGGCAGTCGAGGTATTCGACGCGTTCGTGGCCGCGGGCGTTTGAGCGAAGCCCGTTACGCCGCCCGTAGCCAGCAGCGAAGCGAGGGCGAGGCGGGCCAAGAGGGCCAAGAGGGTGAAGCGGGCGGCGATGCGGCGGCGGGTGTGTTTCAGCATGGCGCGATGTCCTTGTTGTCGTTGAACGAAACGGCTGCGCCGTAGCGTCGAACCGTCGATCCTAGCAACCTCGGCGTTTCGCGCGAACTGCCGGTTTCAGCTAAGGATTTGACGGATGCAGATAAGCGCGGTCGATTGGAGCCGCTGAAGCGGTCCTTTGAGCGACAAAGAGCAAACCGATATAAAGATATCGAAAACCAATGATTCTCACGCGGTCGCTTCATCGATACGCTTTACTAACTATCGATTCCGAGGCTTTATGACCAACGCTTCCGACCTGATTTCGTTTCAGACGCGCCGCCGCATGCTTGCCGCGATACCGACGATGGCCGTGCTGGGTGCGACGGCGGGCATAAGCCTCGCGCGCGCCGCGCAAGCCACCGGCCATGCCACGCTGGTGCTCGGCGATCAGGCCGGCGGCACGCGTGCGCTGATCGAAGCCGCGAGAGTGCTGGAAGGCGCACCGTATGCGTACCGCTGGGCAAACTTCCAGGGCGCTGCGCCGCTATTCGAGGCACAGCGCGCAGGCGCCGTCGATCTTGCGCCCGCCGGCGATCTGCCGGTGCTCGCCGCGGCCGTCGGCGATCCGACGCTCAGAATCGTCGCAACGCGCGTCGGTTCGGCTACGCAGCTGGGCATTCTCGTCAGGCCCGAGTCGTCGATACGCAGGGTCGCGGACCTCAAAGGGCGCACGGTGTTCGTGTCGTCTGCGCGCGGCAGCATCTCGCAGTTCCAGCTGTATGGCGCGCTGGCCGAAGCGGGGCTGTCGAAGGACGACGTCTCGGTGCGATTTATCCTGCCTGTCGATGCATTTGCGGCATTCGCATCTGGCTCGATCGAAGCATGGGCGACGTTCGATCCTTATTACGGCATCGCAGCGCAGCGCGGCGGCCGGGTACTGCGCGACGGCACAGGCATCAACAGCGGTCTGGGCTTTATCACCGCGTCGGGTGCATCGCTTGCCGACCCGGGAAAGCGGGCCGCGATGAGTGACGTGCTGGTTCGATATCAGCGCGCGGGCGACTGGGCGATCGCGCATCCCGACGCGTATGCGTCGATCTATGCGACGCTCACACGTTCGCCGCTCGAGGCGGCGAAGCAGATCACCCGGCGCGCGGCGTTGCGTCAGCGTTTCGTTGCCGATGCGGATATCGAGGCGTTGCAGAAAGTCGCCGACAGCGCATACCGCGATGCGATTCTGCCGAAACGCATCAATGTGCGGGCGATTGCGGAAACGCATATCGCTAATGCCTGACAAAACTGTTCACGGAAAACGCACGCATGTCCACGACCCATACCCATACCGTCGACGCCGCCGGCGCGGCAGTACGCGAGGACACAACGGCAGCCGCGAGCCGCAAACCGGCGATCGCGCTGCTGGCCGCGCTTGCATGGTCTGGCAGCGCGGCCGTCACCGCATGGTGGCCGGCCGCCGACATCTGGCCGCACACGCGGGAATTACTGGTCCTGAAGCTGCTGCTCGCCGCGCTGTCGGCAGCGATTGTTGCCGCTGCTCGGTATGCGGCCACGGGGCATGCGGCCCGAACCACGCAAGCGGCGGTCCGAGCGGTCCGTGGGCATATCGATGCATGCCTTGCCGCGACGCCGTGGCTGCTCGTAATCGCCATCGGCGTGAGCGCGTGGGAAATCGCGACCGCACAGCTCGAATGGCTACCGCGCCCGTTTTTCGCACCGCCTCAAGCGCTGATCTCGGTCTACGCGGACGATCTGCCGAGGCTCGCGGCAAGCGTTGTGCATTCCCTTGTGCTGCTCGTCTATGGCTATCTGCTCGGGGCGCTGACCGGTTTCATGATCGGCGTGAGCATCGGCTGGTCGCGCGCGGTCGGCTACTGGCTGCATCCGGTGTTGCGCCTTGTCGGTCCCTTGCCCGCAACCGCATGGCTGCCGCTCGCGTTTTTCTTTTTCCCGTCGAGCTTCAGCGCAAGCGTGTTTCTGATCGCGCTGGCAACGGCATTTCCCGTCGCGGTGCTGACATGGTCTGGCGTCGCGAGCGTGAACTCCGCCTACTATGACGTGGCGCGCACGTTGGGCGCGCGCCCATCGTTTCTGGTGTTCCGGGTGGCGATTCCCGCCGCGTTGCCGTCGGTGTTCGTCGGGCTTTTCATGGGGCTCGGTGCGTCGTTCGCGGTACTCGTCGTTGCCGAGATGATGGGGGTGAAGGCGGGGCTAGGCTGGTATCTGCAATGGGCGCAGGGCTGGGCCGCGTATTCGAACATGTACGCGGCGCTGCTTGTCATGGCGCTGATGTGCTCGGGGCTTGTCACGCTGCTTTTCCGCGTGCGCGATCGGGTGCTCGTCTGGCAAAAGGGATTGCTCAAATGGTAGCCGCCACCGCTCGACCCGCGCCGCCGACGCGGGCGCACGACCAGACGAAAAACGGCGTAAAAGCGTCCGCGGCAAACGGCGTTCGCATCGACGTGCGCCACGTCAGTCACCACTTTGCGTTACGCGGCCAACATCTGCCTGTTCTCGACGACGTGAGCCTCACCGTCGAGCCAGGAGAATTCGTCGCGCTGCTCGGGCCGAGCGGCTGTGGGAAGTCGACCTTATTGCGCCTCGTCGCGGGGCTCGAGAAACCAGCGCACGGCGCGTTGCACGCGCACGGCGAGCCGATCGCGGGACCGGACCCGTCGCGCGTCGTCGTATTCCAGGACCCGACGCTGTTTCCGTGGCGTACGGTACGCGACAACGTCGGTGTCGGCCCGCAAGCACAGCGCGCCATACGCGGCGCACGCGAGCGGATCGACGCGGCGCTCGAACTCGTCGGACTCCTCGCATTCGCCGACGCGTTTCCGCATCAGCTATCGGGCGGTATGGCGCAGCGCGCGGCACTGGCTCGCGCGCTCGTCAACGACCCGCAATTGCTGGTGCTCGACGAGCCGTTCGGCAAGCTCGACTCGCTGACGCGCATCCGCATGCAGAGTGAACTCGTGCGTCTGTGGCAATCGGCCGGCTTTTCGGTGCTGTTCGTGACGCACGACGTCGAAGAAGCACTCTATCTCGCGAACCGTGTAATCGTGTTCAGCGAGCGGCCCGCTCGCATCGTCGCGCAGGTACGCAACGACGCACCGTATCCGCGGCATCGGGACGATTCGAAGCTCGTTGCGCTGCGCCGCGATGTGCTCGCGCAATTGGGCCTTGACACGTGAGGGCGCGCGCAAGGGCGGCTTCACCCCGCAATCGCATCGAATATGGGGAAACACAAGCGATGAATCCGATCGATATCGATATGCCCGCTCAGCCGTCGCGCCGCGCATGGCTGCGCAACGCCGCATGGACGGCAGGCGCGGCCGCGCTCGGCGGCGCGACGTTCGGCCTACCGGGCGTGCATGCTGCCGCCGACGAAAACCTCAAACCGCTCAAGCTGTCGTGGAACGCGGGCGCGATCTGCACGGCGCCGGTGCCCGTGGCGGCGCAGCAAGGCTTTTTCCGCCGGCATGGCCTCGACGTCGAGACGGTCAACTTCGCGGGCTCGACCGACCAGCTGCTCGAAGCGATCGCAACGGGCAAGTCCGATGCGGGGGTCGGCATGGCGCTGCGCTGGATCAAGCCGCTCGAACAGGGCTTCGACGTGAAATTGACCGCCGGTATTCACGGCGGCTGCATGCGCCTGCTTGCCACGAAAACATCTGGGATCGTCGATTTGCAGGGGCTGAAGGGCCGCACGGTCGGCGTCAGCGATATGGCCAGTCCCGCGAAGAATTTTTTCGCGATCTCGCTGAAAAAGATCGGCGTCGATCCGGATGGCGACGTGCATTGGCGGCAATACCCGGCCCCTCTGCTCGGCGAGGCGCTGAAGAAGGGCGAAGTCCATGCGATTGCCGACGGCGATCCGACCATCTGGACGTTGCGCGAGACCGACCATCTCCAGGAAGTGTCGAATAACCTGTGCGGCGAATACGCAAACCGCGTGTGCTGCGTGCTCGGCGTGCGCGGCTCGCTCGTGCGCAAGGACCGTGCGACCGCGCAGGCGCTGACGCGAGCGCTGCTCGAAGCGACCGAGTGGACCGCGAACCATCCGGACGAAGCGGCGGCGATCTTCGCGCCGAACGCGCCGGGCGCCAGCGTCGCGCAACTGGCCGCGATGCTCAGAAGTCACACCGATCACCATCATCCGGTCGGCGCTGCGTTTCGCAACGAGATCGCGCTTTACGCCGACGATCTGAAATCGGTCGGCGTGATCAACGCGAGCACCGATTCCCGTCAATTCGCAACGCGTGTGTTTTCGGACGTGCTGGTTTGATCGAGGTGCGCGCCGAATGCGGCGCCCCCGAGATTGCCGAGAATCGTGTCGTCCTGCGGCGTGTGGATGCGCGCGCAAAGCACGTCGCGGTAGTGGCGCTCGAGCGGATTGTTGCGACTCAAGCCCGGGTTGCTGCTCGCTTCGAGCGCCAGCTGGACGGCTTCGATCGATTGCCTGCCGACGAGATATTTGATCGTCGGCGCGTGCGCGGCATCGACGGCGCCGGCGGCACCGGCGTCGAGCAGCGTGCGGTTGCTGAAAAGCAGCGCATCGATGCGGCCGGCTAGCTGCTGAAAGCGATCGAGGCTCGCGAGGGGCGCGTTGAGGCCCGAAGGTACGCGCTGCGCGGCCCACACGGTGAACCAGTCGCGTGCGGCGCGCGCGACGCCGTCGTAGATGGCCGGCAACAGCACATTGCTCCATATCGACGTTATCGGGTCGAGCCCGGCCGCGGGCCCGGGCGGCGGCTGCAGGTCAGCCGCGCGCTCGCGCGGCACGCGCACGTTTTCGAAGATCACTTCATGGCTGCCCGTCGCGCGCATGCCGAGATGATTCCATCGTTCGCCGATACGAATGCCGGGCGAATCACGATGCACGAGCCACGTGCCGACGCTCGGCGATGCTTCGTCGGTGCGGCCCCATACCGCGAGCCACGTGAGACCTGGGCTGCCCGTGGAATACAGCTTGCGCCCGTTGAGCAGCCACTCGTCGCCGTCGAGACGCGCGACCGTCGCCGGCAAGCCGCCGCGCGACGGCGAACCGAGTTCCGGTTCGACGCGCAGCGAATTGATCAGCGCGCCTCGTTCGACCGCGTCGCGCGCGAGCCGCTCCTTCAATGCGACGGGCCAGTTCGGGTTTGCCTGCAGCCGAAGATGATAGAGGCACTGCATGACCAGAATCAGCGCAGTCGACGGCTCGCCGCGTGCCGCCGCACGCACGACCTTCAGCGCCTGTGCAAGCGTGGCTTCGCGTCCGCCGAGTGCACGCGGCACAGTGAGCGAGAGCAGGCCGGCACGACGCAGCAGCGCGAGATTGTCGTGCGGAAAATGCGGGCCGGCGTCGAGTCCGGCGGCGCTCGCGGCAAATGTGCTGGTCAGTTCACCAAGCCAGGCCGCCGCGCGAGGACTGTCGAGGTCGGCGAGCGCGTCGAGCGCGTTGGCGTCGCGCTCGAGGTCGCGGTCGAGGTCGAAGGGGCCAAGCGCGTGTTCGAGACGGCGTTGGGTCATGGGCGAAAGCAGCGGTTTGTTGAGCGAGCGGACATCACGGTGCATCGAGCGGAAATTGCCGGTCGAAGCTCGGCTTTACGTCGAGCTGCGTTTTTATTACGTCCGCGCGCAGATAAAGATCTGCTGTCCTTTGCTGTTCGGCGATCAGTGCGTCGTCGATTGCGACCGGATGCAATTGCGCGCGTCGATAGACGGTTTTCAGCACCGACGGCGGCAAACCCGTGACTTTCGATTGCATGGCGGCGACTTCGTCGGGATGCGACAACGCCCAGCGCTGCCCGGCGGCAACGCGCTTGAGGAAATCGGCTATCTGATCGTGCTTTGTTTTGATCGACGCTTCGGTTGCTGCCTGAAAGCTCAATCCCGACGTCAGGTTCACGCCGTTTGCGATACTGCGCGTGCGGTCCAGCTGTTCGGACAGTGCGACGTACGGGTCCCAGGTCGACCATGCGTCGACGTCGCCGGAGGCGAGCGCGGATTTCGCGTCGGCCGGCTGCATGAAGCGAAGCGATACGTCGGACGGCTTGATTCCGGCACGCCCGAGCGTCGCGACGACGAGGTAATGGCCGATGGACCCGCGCGTGGTCGCGATGCGTTTTCCCCTGAGATCGGCGGGCGTGAGGATCGGCGAGCCGGCGGGGACGATGATGGCGAGATCGAGCGGCGTGGAGCGCGTCGCGGCGACCGCGCGCACCTTCGCGCCGGCCGCATACGCGAAAATCAACGGGGCGTCGCCGAGGCCGCCGATGTCGATCGCGCCGGCATTCAGCGCTTCACCGAGCGGCTGGGCGGCGGGGAAATTGAACCATTCGATCGTGTATGGCACGTCCTTCAGTTGCCCCGAAGCCTCGAGAATGCCGCGCGTCTGCAATTGCTGGTCGCCCACCTTTAAAGCCGCGTCGGCGGCTGCGGCGTTTGCCGCAAAAGGGGCCGCGCATGATGCGGCGAGCAGGACATGGATAGCGTGGATGAGCAGACGGTTTGTCGAGCGACGCATAAGCAAATGGGGGACATGTAAAGAACGGGGAAGAGCATGGGAGGCGCGTGCTTTATCGAACACGAACTTATCGAACGCAAACGCATTGATCTTCGTGGCGAGGCGCGGCGATGCACTGCTTGTCGAGCACCTCGCTCAGGTCCCACAGATTCGGCAGCGTGTTGTTCGAATAGCCCGAGATGAAGTGCTTGCGCGCGCCCTCGGCCGGATACGTGAAGCGTCGTACCGCGCCGATGTTCGCGCCATAAACGTGAATGCTGATCGACGTGCGATCGTCGTACGCATTGCGTACGCGGTGAATGTCGCCGATCGACGGCGACACCGCGTCGACGTCTCCCGCGGCGAGGCGGATTTCGCTGCCCGACTCGCGAAGCACGCCGCTGCCGTCGCGCGCGTAGGGCGCTGCGAATTCCGCACCGCGCAGCACCCCGATCAAGCCCCACACCGTGTGGTCGTGAACGGGCGTGCGCTGCCCCGGACCCCAGACGAAGCTGACGACGCTAAAGCGCTGACGCGCGTCCGCATACAGCAGGTATTGCTGATACCGCTCGGCTGAAGGCCGCGCATACGCTTGCGGCAACCAGTCGTCGACGCGTACGAGTTCCCGCAATGCCGCTGCGCCATATTCGAGCAGTACGGGTTCCGCCGCGTTCGAATCGACGATTTCCGCGATCTCGCCGACAAAACGGCGCAATTTATCGTGCGCCATCAGTCGAGCAGCGCCGGTTCGTCTTCAACAAGGCCCTCGTACAGGCTTTCAAACGCATGTTGCGCGCTGCCGGGGCGGCCGATCTGCTGGTGCGTCAATGTGGCGATGTCATGTGGAATCTGCTTCGGCGTGCCGGCGGCTTGCGCGAGCAGTTGCGCATGGCACGCATTGTCGAATGCGATGTACCACCACGCCGCTGCCTCGACGCTCGGTCCTGCCGTCAGAATGCCGTGGTTCTTCAGAATCACGGCCTTGTTCGTGCCGAGCGCGTCGGCGATACGCGCACCTTCCGTCGTGTCGAGCACGACGCCGCGAAAATCGTCGAAGAGCGCCTGGTCTTCGTAGAACGAACACGAATCCTGCGTGAGCGGATCGAGCTTGCGGCCGAGCGTCGACCACGCCTTGCCGTACAGAGAGTGCGTGTGCGCGGCGGCGACGACGTCAGGCCGCGCTTCGTGAATCGCGGCATGAATCGCAAACGCTGCCTGATTTACGGGACCTTCGCCGACGACGATTTCACCGTGCCGGTTGACGAGCAGCAGGTCCGACACGCGGATACGGCCGAAGTGCCGGCCAAGCGGATTGACCCAGAAGTGATCGGTCCATTCCGGATCGCGCGCGGTAATGTGGCCGGCGAGTCCCTGAGCAAATCCGTAGCGTGCGAAGAGGCGGAATGCGCCTGCGAGGCGCTGCTGTCGATGCACGCGTTCTTCGGCCAATGTGCGCCGTGGCGCGGCGTCGTCGTCGAACCAGAACTTGCGGACGGGCTCCTGGCGCGGCGCAGCATGAGCGGCGGATGCGGGATCGTCGAGGAGAAGCGCGTTGGTCATGATGTGTGCTCGGTGGAATGAGGGCGTTGTTGGCTTATGCCGCGCGTGGCACGCGCGAAGTCAGTTCCCGTGTGACGGGAATCAGTTCGCGGCCGTAGTCGATCGCGTCGTCGAGCGGATCGAAGCCGCGGATCAGGAACGTCGTCACACCGAGCGCGTAGTATTCGGAAAGTGTCTGCGCGACCTGCGACGGCGTGCCGACAAGCGCAGTCGAATTGGACCGTCCGCCGATTTCTTTTGCGACCGCCGTCCACAGGCGCTCGTCGGCGCGCACGCCGTCGCCGGCCGCGGCAAGCAGCCGCCGGGCGCCTTCGCTCTGCTGCGGACCGCCGCGCGAAAAGCCCTGTTCGACGCGCAAGCGGCGGGTCGCTTCGAGGATGTGTTCGGCGCGTTCCCAGGCAGCTTTTTCGGTTGCCGCGAGAATCGGCCGGAACGACACCGAGAAGCGCACCGTGCGGCCGTGTTTTGCCGCTTCGGCACGCACGCGCGACAGTTGCTCCGCGACCTGCTGCTTCGATTCTCCCCAAAGCGCATAGACGTCGGCATGCTTGCCGGCGACGGCGAGCGCGGCTTGGGACGCGCCGCCGAAATAGATCGGCACGTGCGGTGTCTGTTTCGGCTTGACTTCGGAGAATGCTTTTTCGAAGCGATAAAAGCGGCCCTCGTGGTCGAACGGCGCGCTTTCGGTCCAGATGCGGCGCAGGATCTGCAGATACTCATCGGTGCGCGCATAGCGATCGTCATGGCTCAGGAAATCGCCGTCGCGCCGCTGGTCTTCATCGCTGCCGCCTGAAATGAAGTGCACGGCGAGCCTGCCGCCCGAGAAATGATCGAGCGTCGCGATCTGCCGTGCGGCGAGCGTCGGCGCAACGAAGCCGGGTCGATGCGCGAGCATGAAATGAATGCGGGACGTGACGCCCGCCGCATAGGCAATCGTGATCGTCGCGTCGGGACTCGTCGAACTGTGCGGCACGAGGATGCGGTCGAACCCCGCGCTCTCGTGCGCCTGCGCAAACGAACGGACGTAGTCCGTATCGATCGCAGGTCCCTGCGGACGATGCGTCTCCGATATCTTGCGCTGCTGGATCATGCCGATGAATTCGACGCTCACGTTCGCTCCTGCTGTGGGTTTTCGTTATGGCGAACGGGTCGCTGCGAAAGCAGACGTGCGGCATGCATACGACGTCGACTCGTCCCACCGTGGATTGAATCAGGCTAACACCGCAGTACGCGAGCGCTAAATGGTAAATATCGATATCGTTATCGGCAGAACGGCAACTGCTGGAGTCGGTCGTAGCCGGCTTCGGCCAGGATAACTCAATGTTCCCGCCGTTCGCCTCGCGAAGCACGCAATCCGCCGCGCACTGCACGATCGATGCATCGTCGGCGGCTCGAACGCGAGAAGGTGTCCTCCGTCGTCGACGACGGCGATGCTCACGGCCAGTTTCCGCCGTGCGGCTTCGGCGCTCGCGGCTGCCATCAACGCGTCGCCGCCATGCTTATTCCGCGAAAGCGGTTTCACACTCGATATACGCGGATTCCAGAATCTGGACCGAACCGATCCGTAGGCATGCAGAGGAACGAACTGATGTCGGCGGCCTGCAATGTCCGCGTCCGATCGGGCGTAGTCCGCTCACCACTGGGCGGCCAACGCCTTGACGCCGCGCAGATTTCCGCGGTGCCGCCACTGCAGGTCGTCGAGTGCCGTCAGATGTAGCCGCGGCAAACGTTCGAGCAACACAGTCAGCGAGGTCTCGAGTTCGAGCAGCGCGAGCCGATATCCGAGGCAATGATGAATGCCCGCGCCGAACGAGATGAGCCGCGCGTCATTGCGGGCGATGTCGAGCCGGTCCGGCGCGTCGAACTTCGCAGGGTCGCGATTCGCCGAGCCGAGCATGACCATGATGACGGTACCGCGCGGTATCGTCGTGCCGCCGATCTCGACGTCTTCGAGCGCGGTGCGCACCGTGGACTGGACCGACGTGTCGTAGCGCGCGCATTCGAATACGGCTTGCGGGATCCGATCGGGATGCCGCCTCAGCGCGTGCAATTGCTCCGGATGGCGATGCAGCGCAATCAGCGCGTTGCCGAGCAGATTCGACGTCGTTTCATGACCCGCGCCGAACAGCAGTATCACGTTGGCGATGATGTCTGCTTCGCTCATCTTCGCGCCGTTTTCCTCGATGCGCAGCAACAGCGAGACCAGATCGTCGCCGGGCTTTTTGCGGCGCGCTTCGATGACGTCCGCAAAGTATCGTTCCAGCTTTGCGCACGCTTCGTTCGGACCTGCGAGTTCGTCGAAAGGAATCGGCACCGCGTCGAGGGCGCGCGTCAGCTCGCGCGTGTCGTCCGCCAGCGCGCCGGCATCTTCGACGGGAACGTCGAGCATGCGGCAGATAATGCGGACGGGCAACGGCAAAGCGTAGCTTGCCATCAGGTCCGCACCGTCGGCCTTCGCCATCGCGTCGATCAGTTCGTGCGCGGTCGTGCGTGCGATTTCGCGAATCGTTTCGACCTGCCGCGCATTGAACGCTCTCATCATCAGGCTGCGCAACGGCGTATGGGCGGGCGGATTGATCGAGAACATCATGCGGCTCAGCGTCTGGAACACCGGCAGTCGCGGCCCGTCTTCGCCATACCTCGCGCGAATGCTCTCCAGATAGGCCTTGCCGACGCGGCGGTCATGCAGCAATGCGTCGACGATGTCGTAATGCCCAGTCATCACCATGTTCGGTGCGATCGGCACGAGCGAACCTTCCGCACGCAGGCTGGCGTAAACGGGATACGGGTTCTCGAAGAACGATGCAGTTTGAAAATCGGCGAATTCCATGGGCGCGGCGCTCCAGGCGGTCGGTGCGCAATGCGCACGGTACTAATCTGAACGCGCGGCGTCGCGGCGATATTCCTTATAGTCGCGGTGTTTAATGTCGGGGTGCAAATCGTATCGCGTTCAAGCTTCTTCCTGGCGCGCGGGTGCGGCAACGTGCGGTACGAGCTTGCGTTGCAGCAGCAGTGTCAAGGTGCCGATGACGATCAAGCCAAGTACGACGTTGGTGAAAACGAATAGAACCGGCGACATGTCGGCAATCGCACCTTGCGCACCGCGAAGCGTCATCTGGATGCCGCCGCCGGACAGCGCAGTCAGACCGAAGGTAAAGGCCCAGTAAGATGGTGCAAACGGTTGTTTGAAGATCCAGGGCAGCAGGCGGATCAGCAATAGCAGCTGGAATATCCCATATCCCCAGGTGGCCTGTACAAGCCACTCCGGGGCGCCCTGCGTGTTGGCCAGCCAGGCTGTCACGGCGACCACAGGCGGCGCGAGCTGGATGCCGAGCGTCGGGCGCAGCGGCGCTTGCAGCGCTGCCGCGTGCAACAGGCGGTTCACGATGATCGACTCCATCGCCAGCCACATGAAGAGGCCGGCGCCAAAAAACAGCAAACCCCACGACGCATGACCGAGCGTACCGGCCGTAATGGCAACGATGAAATTGCCGGCGACCGAAGGCAGATAGGTAACGGGCGTGATGGTTGCAATATCGCGGTCGCCCTGCAGCATCGCGCCCACGCGCCACACGCTGAACAGAAGATGCCCGGCTGCGCCGAGCCATAAGGCCAGATTGGCGAGTTCGCGGCTATAGGGCGCAAGGGCCACGCCCATGAGTGCCGTCGTGGCGGGAATGAGACCGATATAGCAGCACTGCACCGGATGCTGCCATTCCGCGAGCGCGGCCTCGCGTTGCCCGACCCATTTGAAGACGTAGCAAACCGCCAGTAGTGCCCACGTTGCAAACGCCGTGGCCATGAGGATCTCGCCGATGACAGGCGGCATGCCCCATAGATGGACCGCGCCGCGCCAATTGCTGGCGAGGCTGACAAGACCAAGCACGATGCCGAAAAAGGAAGCGGGAATGGACATACGCACCTCGGGAAAATTATTCCTTTTTGAGTATCGGGCGATGCGTGAGCGCTTATAAATGGCGAATACCGTGCGTCGCGACCCTTATCGGCAGCAAACCTCGAATGCTTCCCCGGGTCGATGCTTCAAGCAAGGCCGATTCGCCGGAAGCTGCGTACGGCAATCTGCATCGACGGCAATCCAGGGATGATGCGGCGAATGGCAAAAAGAGGGAACGCCTTCGCGGTTGTGACTTACGCCCCTGAAAGTGAACCTTAAGTGCTTCCTCAGCGCCGCGTGTCAGTCTATGCCGATCGGCTCTGACAAGTTTGCTTTCGACTGGAGTGCGTCGAACCATGTGGCAAGAAAGGATCAGCGGCCAGGCTGCGCGGACTGTTCGAGCGTACCTTTCGATCGCGGCAGCGGCGTGCCTGACACTCCAGTTACCGGTGCTCGGCCTGATCTTTGTGTTCAGGGTTTCGGAAAAGATGTTTGAAACGGCTTCGTTTCACCGCTTTTCCATGATCTACATCATCTGCTTCGTCCTTATTTTCCGGCTGGCAATGTGGATCGCGCACCATCGAACGCAAGATGGACGGACAGTCCGCGCCCGCCGATGCCTGGGCCGAAGTGCAGCGTCGCGTCGAAGTACTGAGCGATACGCGCGACAATCGAAAGTCCCAGTCCGGTCCCTCGCGCAGTCACGTTCGAGCCCCGGAAAAAGCGATCTGTAATCCGCTCGCGTTCGGCCGGCGATACGCCGGGCCCATCGTCGGACACGCTCAGCACGGTCGATTGCCGCTCGCGTGCGATCCGGACGGCGATCTTTCCGCCCGCGCCACCGTATTTGATTGCGTTGTCCAGCACGTTGTCGATCAGAATGCGCATTAACGTCGCGTCGGCGCGGACCATCGCCGCGTGCGCCGCGTCGAACGACAGATCGATGTCTTTCTGTTCCATTTCATCGTGCCGCGCAAGCACGGCGTCCTCGGCGATCGCAACCATGTCGACGTCGGCCGCGGCAATTTTCTCGTGTTCGTCGAGACGTGCGAGCAGAAGCAACTGTTCCGCAAGCCGCGCACTGCGGTCGACGCCTTGTGCGACACGCTGCATCGCGACACGCGATACCTCGGGGTCGCATGACGAAAGCGCCACTTGCGCTTGCACCTTGATCGCGGCGAGCGGCGTCTTCAGTTCGTGCGCCGCATCGGACGTAAAGGCGCGTTCGCGGCTGAATGTTGCTTGCACGCGCGCAAGCAGCTGATTGAGCTCTTCGACCAACGGCCTGACCTCGACAGGCTCCGGCCCCACAGCGATCGGATCGAGGCGCGTCGCGTCGCGCGCGCGCACGGCCCGCGACAATGCCGCAAGCGGCGCAAGGCTTCGTCCGATGCCGATCCATACGAGCAATGCGAGCGCCGGAAGTCCTATCAGCATCGGCCGCGCGATCCTTCCCGCGACGCCGCTCACGAGGTCGCTGCCCGTGAGCGCGGGCTCGATGAGGTCGATTGTGTTTCCGCTGTCCGCATCGCGCACTGAGACGGCGTTCCACAAAGCATTGTCGACGACGAAAGTGGACAAGCCGTTTGCGTCGGGCAAACTGCGTTTGTATGCGGACAAGCGACCGAAATCGGGACTGCTTGCAATGATTCGGCTGTCCCGGTCGCGCACTTCCAGCAGCGCCCGGCGAGGAACCTGGTCGCCATCGGTGTTCGAACTGGAACCGGGGCCGTCCGGGTATTCGTTCCGGACGTCGACGCCGCCCGAGGCCACGCGCGCGAGACTGTTCGTGTCGAGCGGCGTCAGCAAGGACGCGATCTGGAGCAGTCGCGTGCGGTCCCACTGGCGAACTTCGTGCGCCGTCTGGTGGTAGCTCCACGCGATAGCAATGCACCAGACCGCGCCGATGCCCGGAAGCATCAGCGCGAGCAGGCGGGCACGGATAGAAGTGGTCATGACAATTTATCCATCACATATCCGAAACCGCGCACCGTCTTGATGAGGTCGCCGCCCAGTTTCTTTCTGAGGTTCGAGATATGCACTTCGATAGCATTGCTTTCGATCTCCGAATGCCATCCGTACAGACTGTCTTCGAGACGTGCGCGCGATTGAGGCTTGCCAAGATGAGCGAGCAGGTGATTCAGCATGGCCCACTCTTTTGCGGTCAGCGAGACCGGCGTGTCGTCGACGGTGACGGTTTGAGAAAGCGGGTCTACGCGCAGGTTCCGGTACTCGATCGCTTCGGTGCTGCGTCCATGTGAGCGGCGCACGAGCGCGCGGCAGCGCGCGATCAGTTCGGTCAGATCAAACGGCTTGCCGAGATAGTCGTCTGCTCCCGCCTCGAGGCCGATGACCCTGTCCGCCACCGTTCCCTTCGCCGTCAGCACGATGACGGGCACGTCGTTGCCCGAATGTCGAATCGCGGCCAGCACTTCGTTTCCTGACATGCGCGGCAAACCAAGGTCCAGTACGACGAGCGCATAGCTCATCGTGCGCAACGCGAGCAGCGCCTCGACGCCATCGTGTGTCCAGTCGACGGCGAATCCCGCCTGACGCAGGCCTGCGTCGACGCCGCTACCGATCAGGTCGTCATCTTCGACGAGGAGAATACGCATCAGGTGCTCCGCGAGATCAATCGTTACTCGATACGACACGCAGTCTAGCCGTTTCCGCCTGGCGGGCATACCCGCCGCCGCTTAAGGTTTTCTTCAGGCAAGGCCAGTACATTTTCGGATGGCGACGGGCCTGTCGCCTCTCCACATTAACGCGTGTCGGCGAGTATCGGTCTCTCCGGCCGCTTAACAATCTCAGCCTATCTTGACGAAACTATCTGTCCAATACGACGGCATTGCCCGCACGCTGCACTGGCTGATCGTGCTGTTGATCGTCGCGCAGTTCCTGCTGGGCTGGACCATGCCCGACATCCATCGCGACACCGTGCCAGACGGGCTGATCGCATGGCACCTGAAGGTGGGCGCCACGATCGTTGCGGTGATGGTACTGCGCGTTCTGTGGCGCATTAGCCATCGATCGCCGCCCGAAGATCTGCCCAGGGCGGTCGCCATGCTTTCGCGCGCGACACACGTGTTGCTTTATGTCGTGCTCGTAAGCGTGCCGGTGCTCGGCTGGATCAATGCATCATCGAGAGGGTGGACGGTCGCGCTGCCCGGTGGCGTGCCGTTGCCGGCCCTCTCCGCGAAGGGCGCTTCGTTCGGGCATGCGATGGGCGACGTCCACGGCGTGCTCGCCTGGGTCCTGCTCGTGCTGCTCGCGGTGCATATTCTGGCTGCGCTTTTTCATCACTTCGTATTGAAGGACAACGTCATGCATCGCATGGTGCCGTGGACCGCGCGATCGTCCACGCGCGGCAAGCGGGCTGATGACAGGGTGAGCCAGGACGATCGATGCGCGTGATAACGCCTGTCGCCGCATTCGTCCTCATCGCCGCGGCCCCCGGTGGGTCCGACGCGCGCAGCACCGTTGGCGAACCCGCGCGACACCCGGGGCGACCCGGCTCGTTGCCGATCTGACCACTCTCGGTTCAGTCTCAATTTGCGCCTCGAACTGCCTGCCGCTCGCTGAACCACAGCTATCTCCCCACTATCCCTATCTCCATTCCAGAAATTCTTCAGCGCACCGCCGCCAGCCACACGCGTCTGCTTGATGTACGTCAAGCGGCCGCCCGTCAATGCCGCCCATGATGAACCGGTGATAGCACGCCGCGCCTCCGGACACCGCCCGGAGGCCGGACACCCGATGGGATGGAGGCAGATATGGCAGGCTCGCAGGGCGCAACGGATGCTCCACGCGCATTCTCGCGAATCGCGGTCGCATGCGAACGCGGCAGCGGTCTGCTGATGCTCGCGCGATTCGCGCTGAAGTTCGCGGCGAACCATGCCGCTGTCAGACTGATTGACATCGTTAGCAACCCGGCATCGCTGTTTCCGACGCTGATGCTGAGCTACCCCGATTGGAGCGAAGCGCATCGTGCAATGACTCATGCCGCATCGACGATGTTGAGGCAGGCATCGGCCGAACTGGCCCGCGCCGGCATCGACGTGGACACGCAGTTGCTCGACTCGCCGGCCCTGCATATCGACACCGCCGTGGTACTCGGCCGCGCCGCGAAGTGCTGGCAAGCCGATCTTGTGGCGATTTCGTCGCCGTCGCGCAAGCACCATTGGGCCTGCCACTTCAATCCGGAGGAAGTGGCCGCCTCGACTCATTGCCCCGTGTTGTACGTTCCCAACTCGCAGCTTTCGACCGAGATTCCACGCCGCCCGCGCGTGCTGACACTGGTCGACGGCACACACGCGTCATTACAGATGCTGCGCGCTGCGCTGCCGGCGGTTCCCGCCGATGCGGAGTTGAAAGTCGCCTACGTGATCGACGGCCTATTCCATCTGCGCGCATGGTGTCCGCGCGATCTGCTGCGCCGTCAGGGCGAACGCGCACTCGAAGCGGCCGCCGGGGTGTTACGCGAGCACGGAGTCGATGCGCGAACAACCTTACTCGAAACGGAGGGCGAGCTCGACGACGTGCCCGATGCCATTTCGCGCGAAGCAAAGCAGTGGAAAGCGGACGTGATCGTGATGGGGCTGCGCAGCCGGCATGCGCTTTCCGAAACGTTGCCGGGACGTGTGGCTTCCCGCGCGCTACGCGATCCTCCCTGCGCGGTGGTCGTCTATCCGCCGGCATGGGTCGCGGAAAAGCTCGCACGGCGTATCGGCGGCCCCATGGTGGCCACCGGCATGGAGCCGCCGCCAATCATTCTTTAGACGCATTGTCCGATTTCATCAGCGTTCACTGGAGGTCATCATGTATCAGAAGATCCTGGTTGCCGTAGACGGCAGCGACACGTCGAAGCAGGCATTGAACGAGGCGGTGCGTGTCGCGGCCATGACGCACGGCAAGGTGCATGCGGTTTATGTCGTCGACCAGGCCGCGCTCTTTCCCTACGCGGGCTACTACGATCCGGTGGCGATGATCGATGCGTTTCGCCGCGACGGACGCATTGCGCTCGATGATGCGTCGGCCCGCTTTGCCGCCGCGGGCGTCACCGGCGAAGCGGAGCTCGTCGAAACCGAATCGGTCGGCGAGGACGTCGCGCATTGTCTGCACCGGTGCGCGCAGCGGTTCGGCGCCGAGCTCGCGGTGATGGGCACGCATGGCCGGCGCGGCATGCAGCGGGCGATTCTCGGCAGCGTCGCCGAGCGCTTCGTGCGCCTCTCCGACTGCCCGGTGCTGCTCGTGCGCATGGACGACACCGATGCGAACGCGGCGGCGCAGGAGTGACATACGCAGCCATGCGGAGAGCCGACATGAAATTCCTTCATCAGTGGCGCATCTCGCTAGCGATGAGCGCCGTACTGGCCTCGATGATGGGGCTTGCCGCCGCGTTGCAGGGCATGGTGACCAGCGACGAGATGGTGTTCTATGCGGGCAGCGTCGCATTATGCGGCGGACTCGTCGTCGCTACGGTGCTGCTCGAGAGAATACGCAACCGTCGAGGCTGACGGCGAGGTGACTCGCGGTCATGACCCACAGCCTGTCGGCACCGCCTGGATCAAAACAACATGAAAGGCATCCTCAGACTCGCGTTCAAGCTGCTCGTGAACGACAACGCGACTCGACGATGCGAGTCTGTGGCTCGACGTCGTCGGCTTGAAGAATCGCGAGCGCGACTATCTCTTCGGTCGCGGCGATTCCGTCGCGATACGCAGCGCGCGCGATCATCGCGTTTCCATCCGAATGGCACGCCTCCGGTATCGCTAGCCTATATCGCAGTGACGGCCGATTTGCCGCAAACGCTGCCGTCGACGCTCGTGCGCCGGTGTCCCGACATCCTGCAGGCGGAGGCTGCATTGCATGTCGCGAGCGCCCATGCCGGCGTCGCGACGGCCGCGCTGTTCCCGAACATCACGCTGTCGGCGAGCGGCGCGGCGGCGCCCGGCTCGGACTTGAGGCGCGTTCCAATCTGACGAACCGGGGTTTCCATTCGTGAAACGGGATCGATATTCGATTCGTTAGCCACACTCTTGTGACGCAATGTCCACATTCGCGGGAAGTCATATACAAGAGATATGGCCTGCACACGTTCAAGCGAAACTATTTAACTTTTTTTGAAGCAGGGCTGAACGTCCGCGCGAAGTCTGGCAATGAGCGGGAATGTACGTCGTTATCGAATGCCATTTTAACGGTTACAGTGCGGTTGCCGAACCGGATATGGAATAGATCGGGTGGACCGCTGTTCTACCGATGGACCTCGATAATTCCTGGGCAGCCTACCTGTGACGCAATCTCATAGCATTCTCTTTCCCGCGCTGGTGCTGGCAACGTGGACCTGTATCTGGCTATGGGGCATCGGTCTCGCTGAATTCCTGTTTGCGATCGTAATCGGCATTCCGATCAGGAGAACTGCTTGCTGGACGCGAACCCGGGTAATGGTATTCGACGCGCACAAGGATGGCACGTGGATCGGACCCGACCGGTCGGGGTTGCTGCATGCCCCGATAATTTTTTATGTTTTTTCATTGGCGCTCACCATAACGCAGAGCGGAAACAGGTTTGATTATTTTATAGCCTGGTGCTATACGTTACTACGCATCGCCTGCAGCTTAAGCGAAGTGCTTTCGAATGGGCTTACAAAAAAGCAGATCTTGCTCTATTCGTCGAATGCGGCGCTGATAATTCTGTCGGCGCATGTTACTTTTTACATATCCGGCAACTAGCCGGTAATCGCCACCTCCGAGTCGCCTCGATGATCGGAAAGGGCTTTTGCGACAGTTTTCCAGGTAGCTTCGCCCATGCATAGAGAGACAGGCCACGTCTTGCCGTGGCGTATCGAAGATATCGACCTTGCCGGTATCGACCGCGAGCGCGCCACCGCGAACGAAGAGCTGTTGCTGCTGCTATGCGCGTCCTCGTTTATGGAGAGCGGTACGCATCTGTATGCCAGCGACCTGAGCGCCTACTTCGACGGCGATACGGAAGTGGTTGCGTGGCTCAACGACGAATGGAAGCCAGAGGAATTGCAGCATGGCCGGGCGTTGAAAATGTATATCGCGCACGTTTGGCCCGATTTCGACTGGGACAAGGCATTCGCAAATTTCTTCGACGAGTATTCGACGTTATGCAATGCAGAAGCGTTTGAGAAAACCCGCGCGCTCGAGATGGTCGCGCGTTGTGTGATCGAGACCAGCACCGCATCGCTGTATCGTGCGATCGGTAAATGGTCGAACGAAGCCGTGTTGAAGCAGATCGCGGGCAACATCAGTGCGGACGAGGTGCGGCATTACAAGCACTTTTTGTCGTACTTCCGGAAGTACAACGCGATCGAACGCAACGGACGGCTTGCCGTACTCGTGGCACTCGTGCGCCGCCTCGTCGAGATCAAGGGCGAAGACTCGGATGTCGCGCTGCGCCATGTGTTTGCGATGCGTTATCCGGAGCGCGGCGGCGATTCGGCACACAACAGGAAGATTGCTGTGCGCATCAACGGGCAGGTGCGCCGGAACCTGTCGGCCGAGATGTGCGTGAAAATGCTACTGAAGCCGCTTGGTTTGCCTGCCCGCATCGTGCCCGGCGTTCAGTATCCACTCGAGAAGCTGTTTCAGCATGTATTTTTCCGCGAGTATCGCTGAACTGTCGCTGAACTGTCGCGGCGGTCCCGCGCGGCGCTCCGGCGAGGCGTCATTGCGCGGCGGCGAACCGCAAGCACCGCGACACGCGAACAGATCGCGCAGCGCGTGCGGGTCACGCTATGCAGCCAGTCGAAGCCGCTCGCAGCTCAAATTGAATTGCCGGGCAATCGAGACGAGCCGGGCTTCCCATTCGGCCACGGCAAAGACGTCGTGCACATTCTGCAGACAACTGAGCAGCGCGACGGTCCGTTCGTCGAAGACGTTGATCTTCGCGCGGATCAGCGCGCGCCGCAGCGCCGCAACGCCGGCGTCCATATAGGCGGGCCGCGAAAGCGGATCCGCCGTCAGGAAGCGCACCGGTACGCCTTCGATCGTCGAGGTGTAATCGGAAGGGCGGATAAAGCTGCCGATCGGGCAGCCGCCGCAACCGCTGCGGTACGCGGCGCCGCCTCGTGGCAACAGACCGGCGCGACGCTGGCCGAGAAGATGATCGACGGCGCGATCGAAGATCGCCTGGGCGGTCAGAAACTGAATGGGTCGCATGATGTGTCTCCCGGTTTCTTCTACGCGGGCGGGTAACGTAAGTGTGGCCCGCGATTCAAGTATTGGCGAGCGCGCCGCTTGCACCAATCAGGCGATGCGGATGTCGCGGTAGGTATCGCGGAGCCGTTGTCGGGATTCGCTGACGCGCGACGACGATCGGTCGAGGCAGTCCACGCCGGGAAATCGCTCCGATCGATGCCGTGCATTGCGGTCATGCTTTCGCTTGATCTCGATCAAGGCCGGCGCGGCCGGTACGGCAAACCATTCTCCCTATGGCCGGTTCGGAAAAGCATGAGCGCCGCTCGTGCGGAGTGGAACCGGACGAACCTGTTCGAGGAGAAAACCCATGCGTGCAATCGACGTGATGACCACTTCGGTCATCTACGCAACCCCTGAGATGAACATACGCGAAGCCGCCGGCCTGCTCGCCGAACATTCGATCAGCGCGGCGCCCGTCGTCGATGTCGACGGCAATCTGGTCGGTATCGTCAGTGAGGGCGACCTGCTGCATCGTAGCGAAATCGGCACCGGCGCGCGCCGGCGCTCATGGTGGCTGCAGTTCCTTTCGTCGACTCGCGAACTGGCGCGCGAGTACGTGAAGGAGCACGCGCAGACCGTCAAGGACGTGATGACGACCGACGTGATGACGGTCTACGAGGACACGCCGTTAGGCGAGGTCGCCGAACTGCTCGAGCGGCACCGGATCAAGCGTGTCCCGGTGCTGAAAAACGGCAAGGTGACGGGCATCGTGAGCCGTGCGAATCTCGTGCGCGCGTTGGCGAGCATCGAGCCCGCCGCGGCGCCGCTCGTCACCCCGGACGATGCGAAACTGCGCGAAGCGGTGCTTGCCGCGATGGCAGGCGAGCGCTGGGGACTGGCGCGGGAAAACGTCATCGTTGCGGACGGTGTGGTGCACCTGTGGGGCTCGATCACGAGCGACGAGGAGAGCAAGGCGCTATGCATTGCCGCGCAAAGCGTACCGGGTGTGAAGGAGGTGGTCAGCCATCTCGCCTACCCGGCCCCGTTTCCCGCAATGTAACGCACGGTTTTCCGCGTGCATTGCCCATGGCATGGAGGCCGGCTTTGAACGGCGTTCACGACAACAAGCCAACATCCGCCGCGCCGCGCCGCGACAAACAACCTCAGCCGCATACCGGCGACAGCTACCGGGCGCCGCTGCGCGTGCAAAGCGGCACGGGCTGCCGCGAATGCGGCGCCGTTTACGACAACGGCCGCTGGATGTGGTGCGCCACGACGCGACGCACCAGTCAGCTCGTATGCCCGGCGTGCCGGCGGATTCTCGAGCATGCTCCCGCGGCCGAACTGTGGCTGCAGGGCGGCGGCTATCTGGATGCGCACCGCGACGAGGTTCTTGCGCTGTTGCATCATCAGGAGCAGGGCGAGCGGGAGCGTCACGCGCTCGAGCGCCTGATGCGCATCGACGAGCAGGCCGGCGGAATGAGGGTGACCACGACCGGCACGCATCTGCTGCGCCGGATCGGCGCTGCACTGCTACGCACGCACCACGGCCGGCTTTCGATCGAGTATCGCGACGGCGATGGCCTGCTGCGTGCGCGCTGGAGCCATGCGGACAGCGACGTGTGAGCACGCTCCCGCAGGCGGGCCAAGCGCGGCCTCGCCTCGTGCGGCGGCTACTTTGCTACTTCGCATCCGCAATCGATTCAGGCGGCAAGCTCGGCAAGCAACCCCAGCCGAGCGGCACGAAAACTTCGCCGCCCGCCAATTCGACCTGTTCGACGAAAGCGGCCAGGGTGGCGCCGGCCATGATGTGCAGCGGCTCGCCATCGAGGAAACTCTCGGTGCGCAGCCATGGCGCGGCGCCCTCATTGAGTTCGTACGCGCTGCGCGCATGGCCGTTGCGGCCCGATTCGGGAGGGAACAGCGGCCCGTCGAACGCGACCTTCAGTATCTGATCGGGGCTGTCCGAAAAGGGCAGTCCCGCGTGCAGATGGTACGGCACGCGGTCCCAGCGGTCGCCGCATTGCCGCTCGAGCGGCAGACGTGTGAAGAATGCCCACGGCATGCGTACGAAGCAGAGCGTGTAGACGTCGCGCACGCCCGTAAGGTCGACTTGAAGGCCCATGGTCTCCTCGCTTGCGTCGTTGGTGCGTCCGGTGTGGTGCCCGCGCTGGTGCCCGCGCTGGTGCCCGTGCTGGTGCCGTCTGGCGTCCTCAAAGACGCGCTCGAACCTCGCCTGACACGCAACGGTCAGTGTCGGCGAAGCCATTGCGCAGCCGGTTGACGCAGGTCAAGCGCGCGGCATGGCGTCGCGCTGCACGCCGGCGTTTGACTTGCATCAACGCGGGCTGCGCGCAGGTCCGTAGGCTGTGTGTGAGTTCCGATCCGCCACGCGCGATCATGTTTCGCACAGGTGTCCGCCATGCATATTTCCTTTCCACACGATGCGCCGGAGTATCGCGGGCGCGACCTCGTGGTCGCGTTTGCGGCACTCGTCGACGGCAAAGCGGTTCGGTGCGCGATCACCGCGGAGGCGCTCGAGGACCATTTCGGCGCGGCATCGCTGCGCGAACCGGATCTGATCGAAGCCTTCATCGCGCATCGCTTCGAAATCGAACAGGCCGCGGACAGAATGCTCAACGAAGTGGGGGGCAACCCGGTACTGCTGCACAGCGGATACTTCCGCTTCTACCCGCACGCGCAAAACGGCTCGCGCGACTGCGTCGACAAGGAGAGGTCGAGATGAACAGCGATACGTCGCCGTCGGCATGGGATCTGGACGAACATCGGTTCGACGCATCCGCGCCCTTGGAACAGCAAGTGCGCTTTGCGCTGCAATACGCGGTGCTCGCCCCGTCGAATCACAACGCGCAGCCGTGGCGATTCATCGTCGATGCAGACACCGTCGAACTGTGCGCCGACCGCACGCGCGCATTGCCGGTGGTCGATCCGTTCGACCGGGAACTGTTGATCGGTTGCGGCGCGGCACTGCTCAATCTGCGCGTCGCATTGAGTCATTTCGGGCTCTCCTACGCGATCACGGTGTTTCCGTCCGAACTCGATCCGGACATCGTCGCGCAGATCAAGGTGTCGCACGACGGCTATCGCGATGCGAGGCTCGCCGCGCTCTTCAGCGCCATCACGGAACGGGTGACGACACGCACGCCATTCTCGGGCGAAAACGTGGCAACCGCACTGCAGGCGAAATTGCTCGATGCGTGCGATGCGGAGGGCGCGATCGCGTGCTGCATCGATGCCCGGGCGTCGCGCCAGGCGATCGCCGAGTTGATCGAAGAGGCCGACCACATCCAGTTCGCGGATCCGCGCTTTCGGCGCGAGCTGGCCAGCTGGATCCATCCGTCGCGCACGGCGGACGGCATGCCCGCGTACGGAGCGTCGGTGGGGCGCATGCTCGATGTCGCTGCGCCGTTCGTCGCGTCCGCCTTGCGGGTATTCGACATGGGCGCGGGAGCCCCGGCGACGGACCGGCGTTTTATCGAGGGCTCGCCGCTGCTGGTCGGCATCGCCACGCGGCAGGACAATCGCGCGGAGTGGGTCGCCGCAGGTCAGGCGCTCGAGCGCATGTTGCTCGTTGCGGCATCCGAAGGGCTCACGGCGTCTTACCTCAATCAGCCGATCGAAGTCACCACGCTGCGGGAACCGCTGCGGGCGCTGCTGAAGGTCGACGCGATTCCGCAGTTGCTGCTTCGTGTCGGGCGCGGTCCGCAGGTTGGTCACTCGCCAAGGCGGCCGATGCCGGACGTCGTCGACTGAGCGGCGCGGCGGCGCGGCGCGCCGGATCCGTCGCGCTGCGGCGCCTCGTTCGAAGCGGTGCCGTTGCACGTCCATTGCCAGACCTGGGCCGCCGCGCGCTCGGCTTTTCCGGCTTGTGCGTTCAGCGCGGCAAGCGTTTGTGCGTCGCGCGCAATCGGCGAATCGAGCAGGCGCAGGCCGAGCTTCGTTTGCCGGGATGCTGCACGATGAACACCGGCGCCCGAAAATTGGCCGCTAGCTGCGCGACCAACTGCGACAGTCGCCTCGATGCCACCATGCGACGCACCGGTGAAAAAAATTCTGTCCTTCATGAATGGCGTCGCAATTGGGGTTTGTTTCCATGATGCTGGCGCGTTCGCGCATCGGGTTGACGTTGGTCAATCGTCAGAATGGATTCCCAGTACTCGGCCGCTTCGATACGCGACAGCGGAACTTCGGTGTCGAACGTCACGGCGAGCGTTCTTTCGTCCGCCGTCAGCGGTTCCGCGCTGGTACGCTGCATCTCCAGCACCGCCACGTCGGCATCGGACAGATCGTTGCGGGCCCGCGCACGGGCGCTCACGCGCGCCGCCATACACGCGTCGCTCGCGTGAAAATCGAGCAGCACGGCGCGCACGCCGAGCGCATGCGCGAGCTCCAGGAATGCAGCGCGGTGTTTCCGCTGAAGAAACGTGGCGTCGACAATGACGCTGTAGCCATTGCGCAGGATTTGCTCCGCTGTCTCGAGCAATGCGCCGTAGACGCGGTCGATTTTGTCCGACGTGTACGAGTCGGCGCGCAATGCCGCCCGCTCGGGCGGAGTGTGCGTGCCGATCCGCTTGCGCTGCGCATCGCTCGAAAGACGTATCGCGGGGTAAAGATCGGCTAGCGCGCGGCTCGCCACCGATTTCCCCGACCCTGAAAAACCATGGCATAGCAGCAGACACTGGCGCCGACCGGTCGCGGTTTCGTTGACGGCAGCGACAGCCGTGTCGAGATAGCGCTCGCTTGCGGCGAGCGACGCCGGCTCCTGCGGACCGAGCCGCGCGACGTACGCACGCACGAGCGCGCGGTACACGATGTAGAAGCGCAGCGGGACGAGCGCGCCATAGTCGCCGCTCGTTTCGAGCCAGCGATTGAGCATGCGGGCCGCGAGATCGGCCCGACCCGATGCGCGCAGATCCATCAGCACAAAGGCGAGGTCGTTGGCGATGTCGATCCAGCGCAACGCATCGTCGAATTCAATGCAATCGAACATCAGCACGGTGTCGCGCCACCGCACGATGTTGTTCAGATGCAGGTCGCCGTGGCAACTGCGCACGAAGCCCGTTGCACGGCGCGCGTCGAGCGTATCGGCTATGCACGCCAATTCGGCGGCGCACCAGCGGCGCAGCGGCTCGATGCGAGCCGCGCCGATATGCGTGGCGCAGCCGTCGAGCACGGCGTTGCATTGCGCGCGCAGCAGCGCGGCGCTGCCGAGCGCGGGCCGCGGCACGTTGCGCGACGCGTGAAGGTGGCACAGCGCGAGCCGTGCCGCCGCGCGGTCGATATCCGTGCGCTGCAGGTCGCGTTGCGCGAGCAGCCGCGAAAACAGCATGCGCTCGTCGAAGCGTCGCATTCTGACTGCGTATTCGGCGCCGACGGCACGGCTTGCGGCAGCCTGCCTCGTGCGGCGCTCGGGCGCGATACGCACGAGGCCCAGATAAAGCGGCCCCGCGAGGGTCCGGTTCAGGCGCACTTCGGCTTCGCAGCTACGCCGTCGGGCGTCCGCGTCGGTGAAATCGACAAAGCCGAATGCGACGGGTTTCTTGATCTTGTACGCAAATCGCCCGGCGAGATAGACAACCGACAGATGCGTTTCGCGGCGCTCGATGCGTCCCGCGGGGTGCAGGTAGAAGTCCGGCCGGCGCAGCATGCGGTCGAGCGCGCGCCATGCGCGCCGCGCGGCTCGCTGGCGGTTCGCCGCGTGCAGCGTGGGTGTGCCTTTGACGTTCGATCGGATCATGGCGTGGTCGCATCGACGGTTGGTTTCGCGGCGCTCGGTATTTCGCCCGTACGCGTGTCGCGATATATCAGGTAGCGCTCGCGCAGCGGCATGAATGCAGCGCGCTCGCGAGCAGCGAGATGCGCGGCGTCGATGACGACGCCGCGCGTCTGCACGGAGGCCGTCTCAGGGGCCGTCTGCGTGCCGGCCGCCGCTGTGCTGCACGAGGCTGCGGCGAGCGCCAGAGCTGCGCAAGCGGTTCCGACGGCCGCTCGCCAGCGCGCGCTCATCGTTGCGCTCCGGGGCCTGGCGGCCAACCAGTCTTCGTTTCGCCGAGCAGGCGGACGAGCAGCTGCGGCGTGCAGCCGTCGACCATCAGGAAGCGCGGCAGCGCGAGCGGCGCATCGGAGCGCCGCACGCGGCGCGCTTCGATGGTCAGGCCGGCGACGTAGCCGCCCGAGCGGGCAAGTTCGACGAGATCGTCGTCGTAAATGCCGAACGGCCACGCGATCATATCGACATGTCCGCCGACCTCGCGCTCGATCGCTTCGCGCGAGTGCGCGAACTGCCGGCTCGCGAACCGGCGGAATTCGTCCGGTGACAGGCGGCGCCGCTCGACATGAAAATCCGGATGCCACCAGCTATGCGATTGCACATCGAAGAAGCCGGTCGCCTTGAGCGTGCGCAACTGGTCCCAGGTCAGCGCGTACGGTGCGTTCGAGATCGCCGATGGATAGACGAACAGCGTGACGGGAAACCGCTCGCGCAGCACGATCGGCATCATCGCGTCGTACACCGAACGATGACCGTCGTCGACCGTCACCGCGACCGCCTTCGGCGGCAGCGTCGCCGCTCGGTCGCGTACCCATGCGACGATGTCGGCGAGCGGCACGATCCTGTAGCCGTGCTCGCGCAGGAACGCGAGATGGGCCTCGAAGGTCGCGATGCGCACGGTCATCGAATCGTCGGCCGACTGCGCAAAACGGTGGTAGACGAGGATCGCGACCACCGGCACGGCGGCGTTGCCGGCGACGGCGCCGTCCGGCAGCGCCGCGAATGCGGCCGGTGCGGCGGGCGCCAGTAACAGACAGAGCGCGCATGCGATCGCGACGACGACGCGCAGCGCAAGCTCGTACCGGACCAACGGCGAGGTGCCGCGATGGACAGCCGGGCGGCAGGCCATCAGAACGCCCGCGCGAAAGCGTCGTTGCCGTCGCTGCCCGCTTGCCGCATGGGCAGGCGCGCGATCATGCAATCGGTCGTCAGCAGCAGCGATGCGACCGAGATCGCATTTTGCAGCGCAGTGCGCGACACCTTGACGGGATCGACGATCCCGGCTTCGAACATATCGCCATAGCTGCCGTGCGCGGCGTCGTAGCCCCACGCGCCGTCCGCGGCGCCGTCCGCCTGCGCGACGAGCGTGCCGATGCTCGTGTCGCCGCTCGCCGAGATCGTGGCGATCTGCCGCATTTCCGCGGCGCTCGTGCAGGGTTTCGCCATGCGGCGCAGTTCGTCGACGACGCGTTTGCCGGCTGCTTCGAGCGCGCGCTTGAGGGCCATCGGATCGTGCCCGGCCACCACACAGCGGTTGCCTTCGATCATGATCGCCTGCGCGAGCGTGGTCGCCGTCGTGGTCCCGTCGCCCGCGACTTCGCTGGTGCGCGTCGCGACTTCGCGCAGCAGGCGCGCGCCCATCTCCGCGAGCGGGTCGGCGAGGTCGACCGCGCCCGCGACGACGACGCCCGAGTTGGCGACGAGCGGCGCCGCATCGGGCTTTTCGACGATCACGTTGCGCCCGCCCGGCCCGAGCGTGACCTTGACGGCTTCAGCGAGCGCATTGACGCCATTCAGCAGCAGCTGGCGCGCGTCCTGATGAAAGACAAGGTTTCTGGCTGACACGATGGGCTCCGTGGATGGATTCGTCGCTGACGGGCACGGCCGCGCTGCATGCCGTTATGTTTCGACCATTGAACCGGCACCGCGCGCGCACGCAGTTGATCTGCATCAACGGACCGGCCGCTCGATTCGCCCCACGCGCCCATCCGGGGGCCGCGCGCCGCTCGACGCGCGCGGGCGTTGATCGATGTCAAATCGCGCACCTCGTGTTGCGCGATGCTTCAGGGGGAGCGCGGACCGTCGCGGCATCGGCATGCGGCGCGCGGACAGTGCGGCCGCCGCGCGCCGCGCACGGGAGGGCACTGGATCATGAGTGAACTGGCAACGGCAACCGCTGCCGATTCCGTACGAGCGATTACGCGCGTCACGATGGCCGTCGATGCTTCGCCGGCATCGCAGCGGCTTGCCGCGTATGTGCGCGATCTGGTGCGTCCCGGCATGCATGTGTCGGTGGTCGGCATCGCGGAGAATCCGCGCGTGCTTACGCCGCAGCTCGCCTTCGACGACGCGATGCTCGCGACGGCACGGCAGGGCATGCGCCGCGCCGTGCGCGATGCGTTGGGACGCGCGAGCGGCATCATCAGCGCAAGCGGTGCGGACGTCGACGCGCGTCTCATCGATCAATCGCACAAGGACGGCGCCGTCGCCGATGCACTGGTTGCCGACGCACGCATGTTCCATGCGGATCTGCTCGCGGTCGGAGCCCGCCAGCATCGAGGCATGCTGCGCTGGACCGACGCCAGCGTCTCGAGACCGGTTACGCGCGACGCGCATTGCTCGATGCTGATCGTGCCCGAGCGCTTCGAGCGCAAGCACACCGTGCCGCTCGAGCGCATCGTGTTCGCGATCGACGGCAGCGCCGCATCGCTGCATGCGATGCGTTACGCGCTGCAACTGGCGCCGGCGCAAAGCCGGTTGCTCGCAGTCTATGTCGTCGATCGCGCACTGCGGTTCCCATCGATGCCGGCACTGCTGCTCGAGGATGCGTATATCGCCGAGGGCGAGCGGGCGCTCGGTCACGCGGCAACGATCTTTGCGCGTTGCCCGAACCCGTCGAAAACCGCGCTGCTGTCGACGCGAACCGTGGGCGACGACATCGCTCATGCGCTCGTGCGTGAAGCGATCCGCTTGCAGGCGGACCTGCTCGTGGTCGGCACGCACGGCCGGCGCGGACTGTCGGGCTGGGTGCTCGGCAGCGTGGCGCGGCGTGTCGCGCGCCTCTCCGACGTGCCCGTGCTGCTCGTGCGTCTCATGCCGCCGTGACACGACGCTACTGTGTCACGCGGCGGGGCGGCAGCCTTATTTCGAGGAAAAGCGCCGCGCTTGACGCAAGGGAATCCGCATCGCACGAGGGCTGTGCCGGCGCTGCCGGCACGCCCTGATCAGGCCGCCTCGCACGCGCGCAGACGGTCGCTCAACACGGTGGCGAAACGCTGCAGCGATGCAAGCGAGCCGACCACGCTTTGATATTTTTCGCGGCCGATCTGTGCATCGAGAAGCACGAGCATGTCGGCGTCGCGTGCGAGTGCGAGCAGTGCATCGGGTTCGTCGAAGACGGGCGGTTCGCCGCATGCAAGGACTGTCGGCACGGACGCAGCCGCGACGGCGAGGCCAGGAACGGCGCAAGCGCAGATGACGTTGGACATGGCGAGTCTCCTTCTGTCAGGCGTTCGATGCCGCTTTTCCTGCGCGGCACCGATGGCATCCGACATAAGCCGGATCGGTAACCAAAGTATCGTGCGCGCTCTTTCGCGATCCAATCAGGCGCCTCTGAAGTCGGTGTCATCCGCGACTGTCGACCTGCCGCGTATTCCTACAGACAGTCGGCCGCCGCACCGCCGAACACGTTTCACCACTGCGCCATCCATTGACCTGCGATCTTCACGTAGGAACGCTTGACTGCCGCCCATGCCACGCGGTGCGCGATTGCTTCGCGCCGCACGAAGACGTCTTCGCTTGATGCGAGTCAAATCGGGCACGCGCATGCGCACTACGCTAGTACACGAGAACCGGGCGGCGACGCGATCTTGCGGGCATCGCCCTTCCTTATTCCGGTAATGGCGAGGACACGCGTATGAATCCCATCAAGCCCGACAGTCAGATCAGACAGGAAGTCGAAGACGAACTGGCCGCCAACGCGGCCGTCGATGCAACCCATATCGGCGTATCCGCCTCGAATGCCATCGTCACGCTATCGGGCGAGGTCGCGAGCTACGCCGAAAAACTGGCCGCGGAAAAATCGGCGATGAGCATCTCCGGTGTCGACGCGGTCGTCGTCAAGCTCGATGTGAAGGTGCCGCAAAGCGACCGGCGAACCGACGAGGACATCGCGATCGGCGTACGCGGCGTACTCGACTGGATCGCGGGCCTCGACGAATACAGCGTCAAGGTCAAGGTGGAGAGAGGATGCGTGACGCTGGTCGGCGAACTGCAGGATGCGTATCGCAGCCGCATTGCCGAACAGCACATCTCCCATATGCGGGGCGTGGTCGGCGTGTCGAATCAGATCCGTATTCGCGGCACGGCGTCGTCGGTCGATATCGAGCAGAACATCCGCAAGGCGATCCAGCGGCACACCGAACGCGAGTTGAAGCACATCGGCATCGAGATCGAGGACGGCAAGGTGGCGGTGTCCGGGCGCGTCAGTTCGCTGGCGGAACGCGCGCTCGTGTGCGGCGCGGCACGCGGAACACGCGGCGTGACGGCAGTCGAAGACCGGCTCACGCTCGTATGAGGCAAGGCCGGCAAGCGCCGGCGCATCGCATGTATTGGAACAGCAGGAGAACACAGTGAAGACGCATGGAAGCGTAAAGCGCGACGTCGAGCAGGAGTTGCTCTGGGACAGGGGCGTCGACGCGCGGGCGATCAAGGTCAAGCTGGTCGGGGGAGCGGTCGCGCTCAATGGAACCGTCCTGAACAACGCACAAAGAAACGAGGCGCTGCGGGCTGCCCAGCGGGCCGCGCCCGACGTGGTGATTCATGACAATCTGATCGTGAAGTGTCCTGATAACGGCCAGTGTGCGGACTCGACGCTTGCCGACGAGATCCGCGCGACGCTCGAGCACTGCGAAAGGCTGCGTCATGCGGCGATCGACGTCGCCGTGGCGGACGGTCGTGTGACGCTCACGGGGCTCGTCGACTCGCCGGCGCAGCGCGATGAGGCCGCCGTGCTGCTGAGGGATATTCCGGGCATTGCCGACATCGAAAACCGGATCGCGACACGCCTGGGCGAAACGGAACGCACCGTCGCCGACAGCATCGCGACCGCGCTGCAAGGGTCCGGGTTGCACGCGGCCGAATCGATCGTCGTCGATGTGCGCGATGGCATCGTGCGCCTGACGGGCACCTGCAGTTCGACGAAGCAGAAGGAAGTCGCCTGCGAAGCCGCGTGGAAGGCAAAGGGCGTGCGCTGGGTCGTGGACCAGTTGCATATCGGCTGAAGGAAGGAGACGCATATGAACTGGCTACTGGAGTATTTCGCGCAAGCAACCCCCACGCTGAACCTGACGCTCTGGGCACTTCAGCCCGCGGTGCTCGGGCCCGATGGTCCCATCGTCAAGCCCGTGATTTCGCTGCCGTATCCGGGCATCGAACTGGCCTACCGCGCCGCCGACGAGGTCCGGCGCGGCGAGCGTATCTACGAATGGCCGGCGCGATACGAAAGCGCCGTTGCGGCCGGCGCTGCCGCGCAAGCGGGAGCGATCGCGGACCCATCCGGCTTCTTTCACGAAGTTTCGATCTACGCACCATCGGCGATCAACCGCGAACCGGTGGTCGTAATCAACCGGAATTTCTCGTTTGCCCCTGTATTCGCAGCCGACGGAACACCGGGCTTCGTCGGCGAGAGCATGCCGAGCGAGGACGCGAGGCAGCCGGCGAACCAGATGAAGCTGCCGTGGTTCTTCGCCGGCTACGTCAGCATCTGACCGGTTCGCAGGCCGCCGGTCAACGCAAGGAGCGACATATGAGCGATCAGGACGGACTCGTCGTCTGGTTCGAGGACCTGCGCCGCAACGACGTGCCGCGCGTCGGCGGCAAAAACGCTTCGCTAGGCGAAATGGTGAGCAATCTTGCCGCGTCCGGCATACGCGTTCCACCGGGCTTCGCGACGACGGCACGCGCGTACTGGGACTTCATCGACGCGAATGGTCTGCGGGACACGATCGCCGGCGTGCTCGGCGAGTTTGCCGGGAACCGGCGCTCGCTGGCGGAGACCGGCGAAGCGATCCGGCACGCGATTCTGCGCGCGCAGTGGCCGGCCGCCACCGCAGAGGCCATTTGCCGAAGCTATGAGGAACTGGCCTTGCGCGCCGGCGGAGATGACCCCGACGTCGCCGTGCGTTCGAGCGCGACCGCCGAAGACCTGCCCGACGCGAGCTTTGCCGGCCAACAGGAAACGTCGCTGGCGATCCGTGGCACGCAAGCGCTGCTCGACGCGTGCCGGCGGTGTTACGCATCGCTGTTTACCGATCGCGCGATCAGCTATCGCGAAGCGAAAGGATTCGATCACCTGAAAGTCGCACTCTCGATCGGCGTGCAGAAAATGGTGAGATCGGATCTCGGCGCATCGGGCGTCGCCTTTTCGATCGACACCGAGACGGGTTTCGACCGGATCGTGTTGATCAACGCCGCGTGGGGGCTCGGCGAAAACGTCGTGCAGGGCACGGTCGATCCCGACGAATACGAGGTGTTCAAGCCGCTGCTCGACGATCCCGCATGCGCGCCGATCATCGGCAAGAAGCGCGGCGGCAAGCTCAAAAAGATGGTGTACGCGAGCCGCGGCCCGCATCCGACGAAGAACGTGCCGACTTCGAAGGCGGAGCGCGCGGCATTCGTGCTCGCGGACGCCGACGTGCTGCTGCTGTCGCGTTGGGTCTGCGCGATCGAGCGCCACTATGGCCGGCCAATGGACATCGAGTGGGCGAAGGACGGTGTGAGCGGCCAGCTGTTCATCGTGCAGGCGCGGCCCGAAACGGTTCAGTCGCGGCGCGAGGCGACTGCGATCAGAACCTTCCGCATGCGATCCGCGGGTCGCGAACTGCTCGCGGGCGTGAGCGTGGGGCAGGCGATCGCGGTGGGACCGGTCTGCGTGATCGAAAGCCCGCGCGACATGGCGCGTTTCGTCGACGGCTCCGTGCTCGTGACCGCTGCGACCGATCCCGACTGGGTGCCGGTCATGCGGCGCGCGTCGGCGATCGTGACCGATCATGGCGGCCGGACCTCGCATGCGGCGATCGTGAGCCGCGAGCTCGGGCTTCCCGCGATCGTGGGCACCGCGCACGCGACGCGCGTGCTGCACGACGAGCAGGATGTCACCGTGTCCTGCGCGCAAGGCGAGGTCGGGCACGTATTCGAGGGAACCGCGGACTATCAGGTCGAAGAGATCGACTTCTCCGCGATTCCTCGCACGGACACCCGCATCATGCTGAACCTCGCCAACCCCGACGCAGCCTTGCGCTGGTGGCGCATGCCGGCCGACGGCGTCGGACTTGCGCGCATGGAGTTCGTCGTCAGCAACCACATCCGGATTCACCCGATGGCGCTCGCGCACTTCGACGATCTGAAAGATGCCGAGGCCGCCCGCACGATCGCGGAGATGACCGAGGGCTACCGCGACAGAACCGACTATTTCGTCGACCGTCTGTCATGCGGGCTCGGCCGCATCGCCGCCGTGTGTCATCCGCGGCCGGTGATCGTGCGCCTGAGCGACTTCAAGACCAACGAGTACGCCCATCTGATCGGCGGCGCCGCGTTCGAGCCCACGGAGGAAAATCCGATGCTCGGTTTCCGCGGCGCGTCGCGCTACTACTCGCCGCGCTACCGCGACGGATTCGCGCTCGAATGCCGCGCGCTGCGGCGGCTGCGCATCGAGATGGGCATGACCAACGTCATCGTCATGGTGCCGTTCTGCCGCACGCCCGAGGAAGCCGACCGCGTGCTCGAAGCGATGGCGGAGCATGACCTCAAACGCGGCGAGGCCGGCTTGCAGATCTATGTGATGTGCGAAATTCCTTCGAACGTCATTCTCGCCGACGAATTTGCACGGCGTTTCGATGGATTTTCGATCGGCAGCAACGACCTCACGCAACTGACCCTCGGCGTCGACCGTGACTCGGCGGAACTCGCTGCGCTGTTCGACGAGCGCAACGACGCGGTCAGGTGGATGATCCGCGAAGTCATCGAGCGTGCCCATCGCGCCGGTGCGAAAGTTGGCCTGTGCGGCGAGGCGCCGAGCGCGCACCCCGAGTACGCGCGGTTCCTCGTCGAGTGCGGCATCGACTCGATTTCGGTCAGCCCCGACAGCTTTATCGCAGTCAAACGGCACGTGGCGCAGGCGGAAGCGTCGCTGCGCAAGCCGGATGCGCCTCGCGAGGCGGTCGAGGCTGCGCTTCTTTCGGGCGAACGTCGATGAACATGCTGACCGTCACGCTGAACCCGGCCGTCGACATTTCGACGTCTGTCGAGCGGATCGCCGACACGCACAAGCTGCGCTGCGCCGCCGCGCGCCGCGACCCGGGCGGTGGCGGCATCAATGTCGCGCGTGTGCTGCACCGTCTCGGCGCCGACTGCACCGCGTTTCTGCTCGCGGGTGGAGGCAGCGGCCACACCTTGCTCGCGATGCTTGCCGACGAAGGACTGCACACGCAAGCGCTCGAGATCGCCGGCGAGACGCGCGAAAACTTCTCGGTGTTCGAGACCGCGACCGGCCGTGAATATCGCTTCGTCCTGCCCGGCCCGGCCGTTGCACCGGACGAGTGGACCACCTGCCGGCGCCGCGTGCAAGCGGGTGCCGCCGCGGCGCGCTTCATGGTGTTGAGCGGCAGTCTGCCGCCGGGATTGTCGCGCGATGCGTACGCGCAACTCGCACGCGACGCATGCGAGGTTCGTCCGGACATCCGCATTGCGGTCGATGCGTCGGGGCCGGCACTTGCCGCCGCGCTCGACAGCGGGCTCGTCGACATCGTGAAGCCAAGCCTCGCCGAATTGTGCGAGCTGACCGGAAAAGCGCTGTCCGACGCGCACGCGCAAGCGGACGCGGGCCGCGCGTTGATCGAAGCGGGCAAGGCGCGCATCGTGGCGATCACGCTCGGCAGCCAGGGTGCGCTGCTGGTCACGTCGAGGCAGACCTGCTTCATGGCCGCCGTGCCGACCGAAGTGCGCAGCGCGATCGGCGCCGGCGACAGCTTTCTGGCAGGCCTGCTTTGGGCGCTCGACCAAGGCGCGTCGGATGGCGAGGCGTTGCATTATGCCGCCGCAGCCGCGGCCGCGACGCTGCGCCAGCCGGGTACGCGGCTGTGCGATGCGCGCGACGTCGTTCGTGCGTACGCGAAGGGCGAAAGACCGCTCGTCGTGAACGGCGCGCCGGCCGGTATCGCCGACCTTTGCGCAAAGCGTTGACGTACCGCGAGCCGGGCCCGCGCGAGGTCCGTTATCGCTGCGTCGATTGCAATCGAAAGCGCCGTGTTCAGCGGTGCGAGCAGGCCCTGCCGGAAAGCCACGTCGACGACCGCGCCGCGCACCGCTGCGACCGTTCCAGCGAGCGCTTCGGGAGGCGACGGGACTTGCATAAGCTTGGGCTCGGCGAGGGCAGGTGGGCGGGCGCGACGCGCGCGAGCATGGCGCGCAGTGCCGGGTCGGGCTGCATTGCGGCGGCGGATCTCGCCGCATTGGCTTCTTCGGAAGCGATCCCTTAACAGCTTTATCGCGCTCCGCCCCGGCTCTGTTGATCACGATCAAGCGAGTACGCCGACCGGCGGGGCGCGCGTGCGCAAACCGGCTTGCGTGAAAGCCGCAAAAGCCGTGAAACAGCGCGGCGATTGCTTCAGATCAAGGCTCGACGCGGACCCGTGCATAGACTGGGTTCGAACATCCACTATGCGGGAGCATCGATCGTGAAACTTCCATGGCCAGCACTCGTGTGCGGCGGTCTCGCAGCCGCTCTAGCCGTCGGCGTCGCCACCCCGGCGAGTGCCGGATCGGGACCGGCGAGCGAAGCCGGCGCGGCGCCGATCTTTTCGGGCAAGAGCCTGACGCGCGCGAACGCGATCGTGCTCGGCGTAGACCCTGGGCAAAACAGCATCACGCTCTGGGAAGACACGGGCGAGCCGGTCGTGGTGATGGTGGACAAGTCGCTCGGCGAAGTGAAAAAGCTGCGGCTGGGCGACAAGGTCGAGATCACCTATAGCCGCGCGCTGTTGCTGCGCGCCGACAAGTCCGGCGCGGATGCGATCCGCAAGCGTGTCGATTCCGACGTGACGAGCGCCGCGTCGGCGGGCTCGTCGATGTCCATGCATCGGGTCGAAGCGGTCGCCACCATCGCGAACATCGATCGCGACAGGCGGCTTATCACGTTGCGCGGACCGAGCCGCACCGTCACGCTGCAGGCCTCGTCGGCGCGCCTGCTCGAGCGGCTCAAGGTCGGCGATAGCGTGCATGTCGATTACGTCGAAGCGACAGCGATTCATATCACGCGCGACGGCCTGCCGTTGCGATGAAGCGCGTTCGCGCGCCAACCGCAGATACAGGGATCGGCAATGCAATCCGATGCGACTACCGATCGCGAGCCCGCAGCACGGCGCGCGCGCTTTCCATACCGGCGCGTCATGATCGCGGCGTGGGATGGCCGTCTGCCTGCACGGCTCATCGACTACGCCACGGCCTGCTTCGATGCGGACGCGATCTTCCATGTCGTGGCCGTCGCGCCGCCCGACGACGACCCCGTGATGAACGCGCGCTCGCGATGCGAGGCGTCGAACATGGTGCAGGCCGCATGCGGTCTGCTGACCGCGCGCGGGCGCTGCGCGGGCGGTCAGCTGTTGACGCTCTCGCGTGCGTGGACAGGCAGCGCATGGCTGCTTGCCGATGCCGCGTCGCATTGGGGCGCGGACCTCGTGCTCACGTCGTGCGCGGGCCCGGCCCATCTCGCGCGCGCCGCGCATTGCCCGGTGCTGGTGCTGCCCGATGCGGCATCGGGCCACCATGACGCGCCTCCACACCGCTTCTTCGTTGCAAGCGACGACAGCGATGCGTCGCGCGTGTCCGTCGACGAAGTGACGCGCCTCATGCAAGCGGGCGACGCACTGCGCGTCGCGCGCGTCGTGCTCGACCCCGTCGGTGCGCCGCCCGTGGACACGCTCGACTCCGTCGTGTTGCAGGCAGCCGGGCACGGCAATCTCGCGCATTCGATCGTGGGCGCCGCGCTCGAGTGGCGCGCGGATCTGCTCGTGCTGGGCACGCATGCGGGCGAGCCGTCCGGAAAGTGGCGCTTCGCGAGCATCGCCGAGCAGGTCGCGCAACTCGGTGCTTTACCGTTGCTGATGGTGCCGGCCGGTGCGCGCCGCCAAGCGCGCAGAAGCGCCGTTGACGAGCCGCTTTGGAACCGCTGGGGAGCTGATACGCGATGAAACGCCTGATGAAAGACCGCCGCAAGGAACCGGACAAAAGCCCACTGTCTTACGGCGTCGATATGGTCACGGTGGTAGCCATACTGCTCGTGGTGTTGCTGCTCACGGTCCAGCTGAACGGGTTGAGGAAAGCGGTCCATCCGGTGGCCTATAGCGACCTCATACGACTGATCGATGCGAAGCAGGTGGACGACCTCGAAATCGGTTCGTCGCGCATTACCGGCAAGCTGAAGCTGCCGGGCGCGGCGGCGCTGCTGCCCGCATCCGACGCGGCCACGCTCGATGTGCACGGCAATGAATCGGGCTTCGAAACCGAGCGCGTGGCCGACGACCGGCTCGCGGCCCGGCTCGATGCCGCGGGCATCCGCTATAACGGCGTCCCCGACAGTACCTGGCTCGGCGCGTTGCTCTCGTGGGCCGCGCCGCTGATCGTGCTGTTCGCGTTATGGAGCTGGATTGCAAGACGCTCGTCCGGTCTGCGCGACTACTCGGGCATCGGCAAGAGCAAGCCGCGCCTCTATGTGCAGAGCGAGACGGACACCACCTTCGACGACATCGCGGGCATCGACGAAGCCAAGGCCGAACTGAGGCAGATCGTCTCCTTCCTGTGCGACCCGCAACGGTACCGGCGACTGGGCGGCAGGATTCCCAAAGGCGTGCTGATCGTCGGTGCGCCGGGCACGGGCAAGACGCTGCTCGCGAAGGCCGTGGCCGGCGAGGCGGGCGTGCCGTTTTTCTCGATCAGCGGCTCGGCGTTCGTCGAGATGTTCGTCGGCGTCGGCGCGGCGCGCGTGCGCGACCTGTTCGAGCAGGCCGAGCAGAAGGCGCCCTGCATCGTGTTTATCGACGAACTCGACGCGCTCGGCAAGGTGCGAGGCGCGGGGGCACTGGCGGGCAACGAGGAGCGCGAACAGACGCTGAACCAGTTGCTCGTCGAAATGGACGGCTTCCAGCCCAATTCCGGCGTGATCATCATGGCGGCGACGAATCGGCCCGAGATTCTCGACCCCGCACTGCTGCGTCCGGGGCGTTTCGACCGGCATATCGCGATCGACCGGCCGGACCCGACCGGCCGCAAGCAGATTCTCGCGGTCCATACGCGTCGCGTGCTGCTTGCGCCCGATGTCGAGCTTGCGGAGGTGGCGGCGCGCACGCCCGGCTTCGTCGGCGCGGATCTCGCGAACATCGTCAACGAGGCGGCCTTGCACGCCGCCGAGGAAGAAAAGCCGGCGGTCGAGATGAGCGACTTCGACGAGGCGATCGACCGCGCGATGACGGGCATGGAACGCAAAAGCCGCGTGATGAACGCGCAGGAGAAGCTGACAATCGCCTATCACGAAGCGGGCCACGCACTCGTCGCGCAAAGCCGCAAGCATTGCGATCCGGTGAAGAAAGTGTCGATCGTTCCGCGCGGCGTCGCGGCGCTCGGCTATACGCAACAGGTACCGACCGAAGACCGCTATGTCTTGCGCCGTAGCGAACTGCTCGACCGCCTCGATGCGCTGCTTGGCGGCCGGGCCGCCGAGGAAATCGCGTTCGGCGATGTTTCGACCGGCGCGAAGAACGATCTCGAACAGGCGACCATGATCGCGCGGCACATGGTGGCGCGCTATGGGATGAGCGCGCGCGCCGGGCTCGCCACGCTCGGCGATATCGACGGCGACGATCTGCAGCCGGTATTCGCGCGAGCCGGCGGCGCGCATTGCAGCGAACATACCGCGCAACTGATCGACGACGAAGTGCGCGAGCTGCTCGAAGCGGCTCACGCACGCGTCATGCAAACGCTCGTCGAACAGCGGGCGCTGCTCGAACGCATCGCGCGGCGTCTGCTCGAGCGCGAGGTGATCGACCGCAAGGAGTTGCTCGCGCTCGTCAACGGTGCTGCGCCGGTCGCGGACGAAACACGCGACGCATCGTTGGCTTCGTCGGCATCGTTGGCTTCGTCGGCTCAGCCCGGTTCCGCGCTCGTCAAGTAGCGCTCCGGCACGCGGATATGCACGCGGAAGCCGGCGCCGGGCGCGCTATGAAACTCGATGGTTCCATGCAATTGCCTGACACGCTCGCGCATCCCGAGCAGGCCGAACGATTTGCGCGCGGCCGGGGCAGCGGTGACAGCGGGCGCACCGGCTCCGTCGTCGACGATCTCGAGCTCGCATATGCGGTTCGCCCGCGTCAGGCGAACCGACACGGTTTTCGCCTGCGCATGTCGGGCCACGTTCGTCAGGGCTTCCTGAACGATACGGAAGATCGTCAGCGCGGCGAACTCGCCTATGCCGCTATCGTCCGAAACGTCGGCGCCGGCCTCGACCCCGTAACGCTTCGAGAAGTCGTCGGTGAGCCAGTCGAGCGCCGCGGACAAGCCGAGATCGTCGAGTAGCGGCGGACGCAGATTTGCCGAGATCCGCCTGAGCGCGGTGGCCATCGCATCGACCTGCGCCTGCAGTTCGCCCGTCTGCGGTAGCAGTTCGCTCGAACCGTCGACCGTCTGCAGCCGCGCTTCGAGCAACGCCACGCTCATTTTCAACGCGGTCAGCTGCTGGCCGAGATCGTCGTGCAATTCGCGCGCGATGCGCTTCTGTTCGTTTTCGCGTGCGATCTGCATCTGCGTCGACACTTCGCTTGCATGCTCGAGCGCCGCGAGGCGCATGCGCTCGGTCATGTCGCGCGTGACTTTCGCAAAGCCGAGCAAGCTGCCCGACGAATCGCGCACCGCGGTAATGACGACGTTGGCCCAGAAGCGCGAACCGTCGCGGCGCACGCGCCATCCTTCGTCTTCGATGCGACCGGTTGCGGCTGCGGTGTGCAGCTCGCGGGCGGGCTTGCCCGCGGCGATATCGTCGGAAGTATAGAAAACGGCGAAGTGCTTGCCGATGATTTCTTCGGGCGAATAGCCTTTGATTCGCTGCGCGCCAGAATTCCAGCTCGCCACCAGCCCGTTGGTGTCGAGCATGAAGATCGCATAGTCGCGCACTGCTTCGATGAGCAGCTGATAGCGGTCTTCGATTGCGATATCCGGCAGCGATGGGTTTGCGCCGGAAGGTGAATCGTGAGGGGCCATAGCCAGGCATCTCCACGCTGATTGAAGCCGCAACTCAAGGAAGGCGGCACATCAAGTGCACGGCATCGACAAAAGACTGATCTGCGTCAGGCGAATTCAGGTCGTGCCGACCGAATATCGCATACAGGCATTACGCGCAGTGCATTCGCGTTGTTTTCGGAGGAGACAGAAATGGAACTGGACTTTCGCGCTCTCGAAAGAGCCGCATTTTCGGTAGTGGTTGCATTCGCCGTCATTCTGCTCGCAATTGTCATTCAAGGAAAGTATCCCGGGCTCAGTAGTCGGTTCGATGACGGTATGGTGCCGCATACAGGCAACCTGCCGATGTGCGTCTTTTCCGCGGAGACGTTTGCGCGCGATACCTCGTTCGCGTGCACGGCCTTCGACTAGCAGAAGCGTTCGGCGGCACGCGCGTTTGGCGCGATCGGAGGCCGCTTGACTTACGTCAATGGCAACAGGTCGGGCGCCGTTACGCTTGCCTGAGCGGTGCAGTATCCGATCCGCGCCGGACCGGCGCGTTTCCCGCCCAACCCCATCGTATCGATGGATATTCAAGGAGAGCAAGCGATGAGCAACGTGACGCGATATGACCCATTCTCGATCGACCCGGTGTCCGACCTGTTCCAGGGTCTGTTCCGGCCGATGCGCGGCATTTTGAATCAGGAGGAAAGCGATCTCGCGTCGATGAAAATCGACGTGACGGAGAACGACGGCGGCTACCTCGTCAAAGCGGAATTGCCTGGCGTCGATAAAAAAGATATCGACGTGCAGATCGACGGCAATCGCGTGTCGATCAATGCGAAAGTCGAGCGTAACCAGGAACAGAAGGAAGGCGAGCGCGTGATCCGCCGCGAGCGCTATTCGGGCTCGTTCAGCCGGGCATTCTCGCTCGCGAACGAAGTGGACGAAAATACGGCGAGCGCCGAATACAAGGACGGCGTGCTGTCGCTGTCGCTGCCGAAGAAAGCCCCAGCCGACCGCAAGCGTCTGTCGATCAGCTAAAGCACGAAGAAAATCAGAAATTCTGTGCGCGCCGCCGGATCGCATGACTGCAGCGATCCGCGGCGCGCTTCTGTTTGCCGGCCCGCGGCGGCCAGCGTCCAACGTCCGGCGTCCAACGTCAATCGGCAAGCGAACTCAATGTGGTTGCGCGTTTGCCTACGGTCTGGGCGAGAATCGGCAGCTCGTCTTCGTTCAGACTCAGCGCGCCGGCGAGCAGCGCGTGATTGATCCAGCCTCGCACGACGGTGGCGAGTCCGGCCGACGCACAGTAGAGCGAGACATTCTGCGCGATCGCGCCTGCCGCGACGGCCGAAAAAATATCGCGCTGCTGCGGTGCCATCGCGAGCAGCTTCGACATGCAGACGACATAGACGAGATCGAGCGGCGCGTTGCCGACAAAGTCCTGATAGCCGGTCATATTGCGCGCGTCGACCGCGTGCTTGAGCACGAGCCGGTGCGCAGGGGCGTCGTACCGGTAGACGCCGTCTTCGAGCACGGCATAGACGTCGATTTCATTGAACGCATGCGCCGAAGGAGCAGTGCGTCCGCCCGTGGCCGGCCGGTTCACGCCGTTTGCGGCCCACAGCAGCGCGCCGAGCGTGGCCGGCAGCAGCGCCTCGTCCGAGAACTCGCGCGTGCTTGACCGCATCGACAGTGCGCTCATTAACGGCAGCCCGGCGCCGAGGTCCGGCTCGGGCAATTCGATGAAAGCCGGTGCATGGCTTCGCGGGACCACGGGGCGAGCAGCGGGCGAAGGCTCGTAAGTCAGCAGTTGCATATCTGTCATTTCAGGCTCCGGAGGATGGAGGCCAGCGCGCGATTCGGCGCGGTGCCGCTTTCCACGATAAACATCGCCGCGGCGCGCGGTTTGACTTCAGTCAAACTGGTCGCGCGGTGCGCGGCGCGACCAGTGCACGATCAGCGCGAGCGCGCCGGCCATGCCGCCCAGATGCGCGAAATGGGCGATGCCCGGCGCGCGGCCCGATAGTCCGAGGACGAGTTCGAGGACCGCGTAGCCGGTTGCGAACATCCAGGCGGGCATCGGGATCGGCGGAAACAGCAACACGACGCGCTGCTTCGGAAATAGCAGCGCGTACGCGAGCAGCACACCGAATACGCCGGCCGATGCACCGACCGTCGGGTAGGCGCGCGCCGGCGCGAGCCATGCGAGCGCCGTTTGCGTGAGGCCGCCCGCGAGCACACTGGCGCCATATAGCGCGCCGGTTTTTGCCGCGCCCAAGGTCTGCTCGATCGGGCGTCCGAACATATAGAGCCCCCACATGTTGAAGACGAGATGCGTGAGATTGGCGTGCAGCGTGCTGTACGTGACGAGCTGCCAGACATGAAATGCGGCGCCGCCGTCGGCACGCGGCGGCCACAGTGCGAACTGCTCGACGAGCCGGGAATCGCTTGCCGCTTCGAGCAGGAATACGAACGCGTTCAACGCGATCAGGGTCAAGGTCATGATGAAAGAGCGGCAGCACGCGCGAGGCGCGCGATTCCTTAAGGTACCGTCACGTTCGCGCCCGGCTTTGACCTGCGTCAGATGACGGCGCGCGGCCTGTGCAATGCTCGTCTTCATCGGAACTCCCGATCTGGAACAAGGAGCGTGCAATGAAATCGGACAGGCAACTGAAACAGGAAGTGGAAGACGAACTCGAGTGGGACCCGGCCGTCACGGCGACCGACATCGGCGTCGAAGTGAGCGGCCGCGTGGTCACCTTGTCGGGGCATCCGCTCAGTTATGCGGAAAAGCTCGCAGCGGAAAAGGCCGCGCATCGCGTCGCGGGCGTCAAGGGCGTGGTCGTGGAAATGCAGGTGCGCCTGCCGCAAAGCGACACGCGCAGCGATGCCGATATCGCGGAAGCGGTCCGCTCGATTCTGCACTGGACCGTCTGCGTGCCCGACGATGCCGTCAAGGTGCAGGTCGAACGCGGGTGGGTCACCTTGAGCGGCACGGTGGACTGGGCCTATCAGAGCCATGTGGCGCTGCGCTCGATCTCGCATATGCGCGGCGTTCTCGGCGTATCGAACCAGATCGAGGTGCGTGGCGACGTCGACGGCGGCGACGTCGCGTCGAAGATTCGCGAAGCGATGCAGCGGCACGCGCAGCGCGAAGCGAACCACATCGATATCGCGGTGCACGACGGCACCGTGACGCTTACCGGCAAGGTCGACTCGTACGCGGAACGGGCGGTCGTGCGCGGCGCCGCGTGGAGCGCGCGGGGCGTACGCGCCGTGGTCGACGAATTGCGGATCGAATGAGCTCAACGCTCGAGGAGAGTTCAGATGACTTTGACTGGCAATGCACACGAGGCCGAATGGTCGGTGGACGTCGTGACGTCCCCCGCCGAGGCCGGCGGATACCGGTGCGATATCCATGTTTCACACGAATCGGCGCATGGCGCATTCGCGCACGACTTCCAGCATAGTTCCGTCTTCGTGACCGAACGCGAGGCCCTGCTCGAGGGCCTGCGCGAAGGTATGACGTGGATCGAACTGAAGACGTCGGGCGCGCTGCACGTCTGACGTGCGCTTTTGAGGATGGTTGAGGGTACGCCGTTCCGGTTTCTCCGAACGGCGTCAGCCTGAGTTTGAGCGAAGACGGTGCCTCCCGATGCACCGTCTTCATTCGCAGCATTGCGGATCGCAACTTCCGTTCGCTAATTCCGTTCGCTAATTCCTAAAGCCCCAGATCGCCGGTCGCCAGCAGCGCGGCCGCGCAGACGGCGAGTGCAATCAGCACAGCGAGTATCGCGATTTCGTAAGGCCGGAAGAGCCGCGCATGCTGTTCGCGGCGCGCCCAGCCATAGACGATCGCACCCGGCGCGTACAGCAGCGCGCTCAGCAGCAGATACTTGAGCCCGGCCGCATACAGCAGCCAGCAGCAGTACAAAGCCGCACCCGCGGCAATCAGCGTGTCGCGGTGCCGGGCCGATGCGTCTGCCGCGCCATAGCCTTCGCCACGCCATGCGATCACGCATGCGTAGACCGCCGAAAACAGATATGGCACGAGGATCATCGACGTCGCGAGCGAGATCAGCGCGAGATACGTCGCATTCGAAAGCAGGGCGACGATGAGAAACAGCTGCACCAGCCCGTTCGTGACCCACAGCGCGCTGGCAGGCACGCCACGCGCGTTTTCGCGAGCGAGACGCTTGGGCATCACGCCTTCCAAGGCGGGCGTGAACAGCGTTTCCGCCGCGAGCAATGTCCACGCGAGCAGCGCACCGCCTACCGACACGAGCAGACCGAGATTGATCAGCACAGCGCCCCACGTGCCGACTACCTTGGCAAGGACGCCCGCCATCGACGGATTTTTCATCGCGGCGAGTTCGGGCTGCCCGACTACGCCGAGCGACAGCAGCGAGACGCCCATCAGCAGCGCCAGCACGACGACGAAGCCGAGTACGGTTGCGCGGCCGATGTCCTCGCGCGTTTTAGCGCGCGCGGAAAGCACGCTGGCGCCTTCGATGCCGATAAAAACCCAGACGGTGACGAGCATCGTGCTTTTCACCTGCTCGAGCACGCCAGGCAGTTTGGTGCTGCCCCAGAAGTCGGTGCGAAACTGCAAGCCGTGGAATGCGGCGGCGACCAGCACGATAAAGAGCAGCAGCGGGACGATCTTGGCAGCCGTCGCGAGTCCGTTCAGGATCGCCGCGCTGCGGATGCCGCGCAGGATCATCGCGTGCATGATCCATAACGCGATCGACGCACCGGCGATCGCCGCCGGCGTGTTGCCCTCGCCGAAGATCGGGAAGAAATAGCCGAGCGTGCCGAATACGATCACGAGATAGCCGACGTTGCCGATCCACGCGCTGACCCAGTAACCCCACGCGGAGTTGAAGCCGACGAATTCGCCGGCGCTTGCGCGTGCATAGGCATAAATGCCGTTGTCGAGCTGCGGCGCGCGCGTCGCGAGCCGCTGATAGCAGAGCGCGAGTAACAGCATGCCGGCGCCGGTGATGAGCCAGCCGATCAGCACCGCGCCGGCGCCCGCGCCGGCCGCCATGTTCTGCGGCAACGAGAAAATGCCGCTGCCGATCATCGATCCGATGACGACAGCGCTCAGCAGCGAAAGAGGCAGTTTGTGCGGCGGGGCTGCGCTGCCCGCCGCTTGCGCCGGCGCGCTCGATGGCGGCTGGCCGAGATGCCCTGCGGGATTGCTCATGATGAAGCTCCCAGGTTGATGGAGTCTTCATTAGGTCATGCGATCTGGCCAGCGGTCTTGATGCAGGTCATTGTCCGGGGTTGCGGCCCTCTGGCATGCATTCGAAGATGCACGAGCCTGTGCCGCGTTTTGAGGCCGCATCGCTTTCAAGCGGCGTGGCGTTCACGCGCACGATGCGGCGCGGTCCTACAGACCGTCGGTCATGACCGAACCGGGGATACGCGAAGCGGTCGGCGCACTGAGGCGCCCGGCCATATCGGGCTCGCCGCAGTGCGAGAGGATCGACGCGCGCGCGCGTTCGCGCAGACGCGCGGTCGAGGCGAAATCGGTGCCTTCGGGAGCGATCGGCGGCAGCACGGTAACGGCTATCGCGCCTCGACGCGGAATCCACTCGCCGTCGCGCATCGCGAGGCGCAAACCGCGCAAGGCAATCGGCACGACCGGGTATCCGGTCACGCATGCGCACCGGAATGCGCCGAGATGAAACGCGCGCAAGCCTGCTTCATGTGTAAACGTCCCTTCAGGAAAGAACAGCAGACGTGCGCCGGCCTTTGCGTATTCGATCAGCTGTGTTTCGTCGGCGAGGCTGCCGGCGTAGACGCCGCGCTCGACGAAACGCGCGCCGATCGCACGCAGCAGCGGACCGGCGAACGGATTGCGCGACAGTTCTCGTTTGGTCACGAAGCCGACCGGCGACGGCAATGTCGCCGCCAGCGCGACGACGTCGAGATAACTCGTATGGTTCGATACGATCACTACCTGCGAGGCACGCAGCGCGTCGGAATCGCCTTCGACCGTGACGCGCAAGCCTGCTGCGCGCAGAAACAGGCGGCACCCGCGCGCGAGGATGCGCCAGTTGCGCGCTTCGTCGCGGCGAAACGCAATGTTGGCGAACACGCCCGTCGCAATCGCCGCGCAGGCGCTCCAGCAGACGATCCCGCGTGCGACGTGCCGCACCTGGTCAATCGCGCGATGCGTCAGTGCCGCACAACCGGGGCGTATCGCGTCGGCGAACTGCCGCCAGAACGCACGCGGCGCCAGCGCGTGCGCACCGCTTTCGAAACGCTCGAGTGTCGCCGCGTGCCGGATCTTGCCGCCCGGCGTGCGCAAGATGCTGCGCGGCCGTACCAGCGCCACCTGTTCCGCCGGCGCGCCGAACAGCGTGATAGCCGCCGCATTGATGCGCGCTTTCAGATGACTGCGCGCATCGGTGTCGATGGCGGGCAGCGTCGTTTCCGCGATGATGACGACGCGCTCGGTGCCGTTGCGTTTGTCGACGCCTGCGCAGACGGCGACGCCGCCATGCACGACGCCCGGTATGCGGCCGATCGTGTCTTCGAGTTCGTAGGGAAAGTAATGGCGCCCGCTGCGAATGATCATGTCCTTCACGCGTCCCGTCACGAACAGCTCGCCGTCGGCGACGTAACCGAGGTCGCCCGTATCGAGCCATCCGTCATCGAAAAGCGCCTCGGTCTGCGGCGCATTGCGCCAGTAACCGCGCGTGGCCGACGTGCCGCGGAATTCGATCCTGCCGACGTGCCGTTGCGCAAGCTCCTTGCCATCGCTGCCGACGATGCGCAGTTCGGTTCCGTCGAGCGGAAATCCGCACCCGACCGTTTCGACGAAGTCGTCGCCATTCAATGCCGCTAACGCGAGCCCCAATTCGTGAAGCGCCGTGCGCACGATGCGGTCTACGCGCAGGCCGCGCGAGGGCGGCGGAAATGCGAGGCCAAGCGTATTTTCCGCAAGTCCGTAGACGGGCGTGATTGCATTCGGCGCGAGGCCATAGGCGGCGAATTGCGCGGCGAACGCGCGCATCGTTTGCGGATTGACGGGTTCGGCGCCGCAAAAGGCAAAGCGCAGCGACGAGAGATCGAGGCCGTACAGGTCGCGTTCGGCGAGGCGATGGGCGCAACGCTCATACGCGAAGTTCGGCGCCGCCGTGATGGTGCCGCGATGGCGGCCGATGGCGCGCAACCAGTCGGCTGGCCGCGCGAGAAAGGCGAGCGGCGACATCACGACGAGCGGGAATCCGTAATAAAGCGGCGCGAGCCACGCGCCGATCAGTCCCATGTCGTGGTACAGCGGCAGCCAGCTGACGAGCACGTCCTGTTCAGTGACGTGCATCCGCTCGCCCATCGCGCGAATGTTCGCGAGCAGGTTCCGGTGGCTCAGTATCACGCCTTTCGGTGCGCCGGTGCTGCCCGACGTGTACTGGAACAACGCAATGTCGTCGGCGTGCGCCGCAAGCGGCGCCGGCATCGGCTGTGGTGCGATCTTTTGCGGCGTCAACACGTGATGCAGCGTCGGCACCTGAATCGCGAGCAGCCGGGCGATCAGGCTGACTTCGCCCGCGGCGATCAGCGCCTTTGCGCGCGCATTCGCGAGGATCGCGATATTGCGGCGCATATGATCTTCGAGTTCGCTGCGATGGGCAGGCGGATAGAGCGGCACGGGAATCGCGTTGCAGAAGAGCAGGGCGGTAAAGCAGACAAAGTAGTCGAGCCCCGTCGGCAGCATCAGCGCCACGCTGTCGCCGGCCTCGATACCGAGCGAGCGCAAGCCGCCTGCGGCAAGCAAGGCCTGCCGGTACAGCGCGCCGATGCTGACCGGCGTTTCGCGGCCGGCTTCGTCGACGATCACGAGATGCGTACGGTCCGGATGACGCATGGCGTGCCATCGAATCACGTCGGACAACGTGGCGGCCGCGTGCGGCGTATCGAGCCGTTCGTCCGCGAGCCTTGCAGGCGACGTATGCACCGGCGTGCCTGTCGAGGGCGGCGACACCTCGGACGCGTCGGCGAGCGCGCCAAGCACATCGGCCGGCGTTCTCGCCGAAGCAAATGCGTCGACCGGCAGATGCGTGCCGAAAGCCGCTTCGATCCGGGTCAGCAGTTCCGCACGGACGAGGCTGTCGAACCCGAGATCCCGTTCGAACTGCGTATCGAGCGTCACCTGAACGGGGGAGCCGTGCCGCGCTGCCGCATCGCCATTGGCCTCGGCTGCGCGCGATTCGTCGGCGAGTGTGCGGACGATGTCGAGCAACTTTGTCCGTGCGTCCGCGGCCCGGGTCGAATGGGGCTCGTCGAGCGTGGTCATAGGTTCCTCCACCATGGCTTGCCGGCAATGGATCGGACGCGGCCATGCGATGGCTTCTGTCCACGTGGCTCGCCTGCGCCGATGCACCTATTCGACACGGTCTCCACCGGCGGCCCTTGACGTACGTCAAGCGCGCCCGGATGAGTCAGCGCGTCGTCGGCCGATTGACACACGTCAAGACCCGCGCAAAGGATCGGACCATGATGGAACGCAGCAGATGCCCGCCAGGACGCCAGAACGGCGCCGATTGCGTGAATGGCAATGTGCTACGTTGGGAGGAGCATCATGGGCATCGGCATGCAGATCGTGTATCTCGGCTTTGCCGGCTCGCGTGAACTCGAAGGTGAAGCGGGAGCGCAGCTCGTGCGCCTCGAACGCTATAGCAATCTGCTGTCGGGCTGCCATCTTGCGATCGAGGCATTGCGTCCGCGCAGCAGCCACCCGGTCTACGACGTGCGCCTCGATCTGCTGCTGCAAACATCGGGCTTCAAGCCGCTCGAGCACTGTTCCGATGAAGTTCCGCGCCTCGCGCTGCAGCGTGCGTTCGATCTGGCCGAGCGCGAACTCGCCACGCTCGCGGGGCGGGCGACAGCGCGCGCGCATTAGCAGGCGATTACATCTGGTCGTCCGCGAATACGCCGTGCTCGGGCGCCGAACCCGTGCTGTCGAGGCATTGCACATGCCACCGTCCGACGATCGGCGCGTGATGGGCGCGGCGGTACCACAGCGCGCGGCCGCTTTCTCCTTCGAATGGTCCTTGAGCGTGTGAAAGATCGAGCTTTTCGAGCACGCATAGCGCGTGTCCCGTATGTTGCCCGTCGATGCGCGTATCGGGACCCGAGATTTCGAACTCGCCCCATTCCGGCAGATCGATGACCGCGTGGCCTTCGCGCGACCATTTGCGCGCCGCCAGGTCGAGCCACAGAATGGCGTAGACCGAAGGGTCCGCGCAGTCGAAGGTGTCGAGATGTACGGTGATTCGCATGGCTCTTCCGGTGTGGAGTGTCGTCGCGCAGCGGCAACGGAGATTCAGGCGCGGCCGGCGAGTCACTGACTCATGACCCACTCGATGAGCGTATGCGCGTCTTGGGCGGACAGCGGCGGCCCGCCGCGCTCGGCGGAAACCGGCATCGGCATGTCGCCCCAATGCGCGCGGCCGCCGGCACGCAGCTTCTGTTCGAGCATACGGATCGCGTCAGGATTGTCGCGATATCGCTCGGCGATCTGATGAAACGCCGGTGCGAGAAAAGGGGCGTCCGACGTGTGGCAAAACATGCAGTGTTGCTGATCGACGAGCTCCGTGGGCTCGACGCGCTGCGCGTGCGCCGCGCCGACTGCGGCGAAGCCCGACACGGCGAGGCAGGCTGCGATCAGGCGCAAATGTATTGCTGGCATAGACGTGGGCTCCTTTTCGCCACCACTTTAAAGAAAGCCGCCATAGCGCCATTGACGCACATCAAGTGCCGATTGCAGGAGCGCGGCGTCGGCGAGCCCGCTTGCGCAGGCATGTGCTCAAACGCGCGACAGTCCTTCCAGATCGACGATGCGGATCTGCCTGCCGCGCGTATCGACGAGCCGTTCGCGCTGGAACTTCGAGAACATGCGGCTGACGGTTTCGAGTTTCATGCCGAGGTAACAGCCGATCTCTTCGCGTGTCATGCGCAGATTGAACTCGGACTGCGAATAACCGAGCGCCTTGAAACGCTTCGACAGATTCAGCAGGAATGCTGCCACGCGCTGTTCCGCGGTCATCGTGCCGAGCAGCATCATCAGCGACGATTCACGCACGATCTCGCCGCTCATCATCCGGTGCACGTGATGCTGCATGGCGCGTATTTCGCGGCAGACCGCTTCGAGCTGCATGAACGGAATCACGCAGACGACGCTGTCCTCGAGCGCGATCGCATCGCAATTGTGGCGGCTCGTGCATACGCCATCGAGACCGAGCGCTTCGCCCGCGATCTGAAAGCCCGTGACCTGTTCGCGGCCGTCGCGATGCATGACGATGGTCTTGAACGAGCCGACGCGCACCGCGTAGATGCTCTGGAACGCATCGCCGGCGCGGTATAGCGCCTCGCCGCGATGCACGGGGCGCGTCGTGCAGATCACCGCATCGAGCTGTGCGAGCTCCGCGGCGGAGAGGCCAGCAGGCATGCAGACCGAGCGCATCGAGCAGCCCGAGCAACGCACGGCGGTCCGCTTGCCGGATTCGGCGCCCGGCGACGGATCGACCTGATGAATCTGATGGAAGGCGTGGGCCGGCGCGGCATATGGCGCGGCCTGTTCGGCGAGTGCGAATGACATGATCGGCTCCTCGTTAATCAATGGCGCGCCGCCGGCGCGCTAACGAAAGGTCTCGGATGGTGTTGCACGCTGCGTCGAACTCGGCAGTCTTGTCGAAAAAGTAATGCGCACCGGCTTTGCTGCACGCGGCGCGGAACGCCGCTCCCGAATGATTCGTCAGCGCGATCGTCACAATGTCGGGCAGACTTTTCGCGAGCGCCGAAATCAGTTCGATGCCGCTGCCGGCCGAAAGCCGCAGGTCGATGACCGCGACATCGGGACGGCACGCGCGAATCGCGTCGAGCGCCGTTTCGCTGTCTTCGGCTTCGCCGACAATCTGCACGCCGGCCAGCAGTTCGAGCAGTTGCGCGATATTGCGTCGGACGCTCGCCGCATCTTCGACGAGAAACACTTTGAGGGGGGCGCGGTGCACATCGGTATCCATGCACCGCAGTATCGTCGCTGCTATCTCAAAAAAGAATCGGCGACGGTGGAAGTTCGAGTAGGGCGCTGCGGTTTTTTGTAGGCGGTTTCCTACACGGGGAGAGCGGGAACGGAACGGCCGCGTCCCGGGCGGGTCTCGCGCGTCAGGCTTCGTCCTGATCGTCGAACAGCTGATGGCGCATGGCGTAACGCACGAGCGCGGCTTCGTGCGGCATCTGCATCTTTTCGAGGATGCGCATTTTGTATGTACTGATGGTCTTCGAACTCACGCACAGCGCCTGGGCGATTTCGGTAATTGTCTGACCAGCGGCGATGCGGCGGAACACGTCGAATTCGCGATCGGACAGCCTTTGATGCGGCAATGTGTCCGCCGGCTCGTTCAGGCTTTGCGCGAACCGCTCGGCCATCGCAAGGCTCACATAGACGCCGCCCGACGCGATCTTCGTCAAGGCGCCGACGAGTTCGGCGCTGGCGCTTTCCTTTGTCAGGTAGCCGGACGCACCGGCCTTGAACGCGCGCACCGCATACTGCTGTTCCGCATGCATCGTCAGCACGAGGATGCGCAGCTCCGGTTTTTCTTCCCTGATCTGCTTGATGAGCTCGAGGCCGTTGCGGCCGGGCATCGAGAGGTCGAGCACGAGAATCTGCGCCGGCGTCTTGCGGATCAAGGCGATGGTCGTGATGCTGTCGCATGCTTCGCCGGCGACCTCGAAGCCGCTTGCGCTCTGCAGGATGTGGCGCAATCCGTCGCGCACCATCGCGTGATCGTCGGCAATCAAAACCCGGGTCATAGGAGCGTCTCTTCCTGTTGTACCGCGCGTAACGGAAAGGAAACGGTAAGGATAAAGCCCTTGTCCTTCGCTGTCTCGATAGTAACCGTTCCGTCAAGCATGCGTGCGCGCTCGCGCACGCCGATGAGGCCGAAAGTCCTGCCCAGCTCCGCTTGGTGCTGCGTGCCGGGCCAGCGGGGCGGCTCGTCCGCGCCCCGCCCGTCGTCGACGACCTGCAGCGTGCAGAGGCCCTCGTCGGTCGCGAGCCGCAAGCGGACGTTCGTCGCGTCGGCGTGACGCGCGACGTTGTTCAGTGCCTCCTGAACGATGCGGAAAATCGCGGTGGCCGCCTCGCGCGTGAAATTCGTCTGCTCTGCGTGGATATGCTGCTCGACCGGAATGCCGTACCGCTGATTGAAGTCGCGCGCGAGCCAGTCGATCGCCGGCAGCAGGCCGAGGTCGTCGAGCATGACCGGGCGCAGGTCCGCGGCGATGCGGCGCAGCGATGCGACCGTGGAATCGATGAGCTTGCGCATGCCGGCCAGCATCCGCAGCGCTTCGCCGGCCGCGGCCTGCGCGCCGGCCGGCTGGCCCGTTTGCGCGGGCGCGAGCGCCTGCTCGGCCGACGACAGATCCATTTTCAGCGCGGTCAGCTGTTGGCCGAGGTCGTCGTGGAGCTCGCGCGCTATGCGCATCTTTTCTTCCTCGCGCACCTGTTGCAGATTGGCGGACAGGTCGCGCAACTCCTCGCGCGACTGCTTGAGCGCGTTTTCGGCGTGCACGCGTTCCGTGACGTCGCGCAACACGACCGTGTAGAGCTTGCCCATGCGGTCCCGGACCTGCGAGATCGACGCCTCGAGCGGGAATTCTTCGCCGTTTGCGCGGATACCGCTGAGCACGCGCTGCCGGCCCATTTGCCGCGTCGATACGCCGGTTACGCCGAACTGCTCGACATGGCCCGCGTGCGCCGCGCGGTAGCGCGCCGGAATGAAGCGATCGAGCGTCGTGCCAATCGCTTCCATGGCCGAGACGCCGAACACGCGCTCCGCCATCGGGTTGAAGATGACGATGCGCTGCGTGTCGTCGATCGTGATGATCGCATCGGACGATGCCTGCACGATGTTCATCATGCGAGCCTCGTTGAGCACGGCGTCGCCCACGCGCGCGGGACTGCTCGCATGCAACGAAACCCAGTAGCATGCGAGCGCCGCGAGCACGGTGGCGGTAAGTCCCGCGACAAGCACGATCGCGACCGGGCCGGCCTCGCCCGCATTGGCCGTGCCCGCGTCGGCGGAAAAAGCGAGCGTCAGCATTGCGCCGCCGAATGAAACCATTCTCGTCGCTGCCAATGCGCGGCGCGTGCCCGGCGCGTCATTGTCGCCGCGCGCCGCGGCGTACACCGTCTGCGGCGGCGAGCCGATGGCAAGCGACATGTCGAGGCCGCGTTCGGAAATGCCGGCGGGCTCGAAAAGCCGGCCGGGATCGACCGATGCGATCAGGAAGCCTGAGACAGCCGCTGCGGACGCTGCGGCCGGGTCGCCGGCATGCTGCGTGCGAACGGGCAGCGCGAGTAACAGCGCGTTGCCGCGCTCGCCTTGGGCAGCGCCGGCATATGGCGCGGCGGGCGCGGCAAGCACAACCTGTCCCGATTGCGCCGCGTCGCGCAGCGCGGCATGTACGGCGGGGTCCGCATAGGGGTTGCCTGCCGGCGGGCCGTCGGCGGGCGCGGACGATGCGGGGTCGCGCGGCGCCTGCGCGTCGGCGATCGTGTCGGCGGCCACATATTCGAATGCGCGCACCGGCGTCGCCGCGCGGCCGGGATCGAGCGTGTCGGCGAATTCGCGCGACGCCTGCCGCGGGGCGCGCGGCGACGCTTCGACGACTTCGCGCGCCGTTGCGAGCCAGAGCGCGCTGGTCTGCAGTTCGTTGCGCACGGTCGTCGTGATGCGCTCGATGCGCCGCTCGAAGCGGGCCTGGGCCGACTGACGCAGTTCGTGCATCACGGCGTGCGCCACCGCGAAGGTTGCCGTCACACCGATCACGACGACGAGCGCGCAGACAATGGCCGGCTTCGCCAGGCGCCGTTCGCGTCTGACCCAGCGGCGCATTTTCATGGGCGAATTTTCCTGATTGTCCGTTGCCATCGACAACGCCTCCAATAGATGTGCCGACTCGATGGGCCAACCCGTGGGCCAACCCGTGAGTCAACCCGTGGGCCAACCCGACTGGCCCGGTCGACGCGCCGGCTCGCCGCGTCCATTGCGCACGGCAACGCGCGCGCCCGTGTATCGCGCTGCGCGGCATTGGCGCGCAGCGACGCGAAGGCAAGCGCGGCGACTGCTACGCGTGATTGTGCACGCTTGTTCGCGACGCGCCAATCGTACCGTCCCCGAGCCGGCCCGCATCCATGGCATCGCGTATTGCCCGTTTTTGCTGCCGGCCAGCCAACACGGCAAGCGTTGATCGGCATCAAGGGCGCACGCCGCGGCGCCGTCAAACTGGCCACACGGCATCGCGAGGACGAGGCCGCGACGGACAGCGGGCTCATGCCCGACGGAGGAGCCATGTACAAGAGGATATTGCTTGCGCTCGACGCCAGCCGGTGTTCGCGGCGCGCGCTCGACGAAGCCATTTCGCTCGCGCGCGTTTCGGGCGCGGTGGTCGAAGCGGTGAGCGTGGTGTCGCATGGGATGAAACTCGTCGACGTCGACTCGGGTTTCGTCGACGAGTACCAGACGGAGACCGCTTCATACAAGCAGGCGTCCGTCGCGCTCGAGGAGGCGGCAGCGCGGTTTAACCGCGAGGGCGTGACAGGAACGGTGCGCATGATCGATTCGTGCGGCGTGGAAGTCTCGAGCCTGATCGCGCTCGCGGCCGACGAGGCCGAGGCCGAGCTCATCGTGATGGGCACGCATGGCAGGCGCGGCGTGAAACGCCTGCTGCTCGGCAGTGTGGCCGAGGCCGTCGTGCGGACTGCGAACCAGCCCGTATTGCTCGTGCGCGCGCCCGCTGCGGCGACCTGACTTCAATGCGACATCAGCACCGGCACCGTCATCGATTCGAGCACAGTCCGCGTCGAGCCGCCGAGCACGCGCTCCTGCGCGCGCGAGTGGCCGTACGCGCCCATTACGAGCAGGTCCGCGTGCAGGTCGGCGACGCGATTCAACAGCGTCGCGCCGGCGCTGATGGCCGCGATGTGCGGCGTCGTCGAGAACGATGCCTGTATCTGGTGGCGTTCGAGAAAAGCGGCCACGTCGATGGGGGGGAGTCTGCCGTCGTCGCGCTGGCGGCCGACCGTTTCGATCGTTACGAAACGCGCGCGCCGGATCAGCGGCAGCGCATCCGTCAGCGCGCGGGCCGCTTCGCGGCTTCCGTCCCATGCGATCACGACGTTTTCGCCGAGCGTCTTCACCTGCCCCGCGTACGGCAGGATCAGCGCGGGCCGTCCTGACGTCATCAGCACGTCTTCGATGAAATGGCGCGCGATATAGTTCGACGGCTCATGCGGGTCCAACTGGCCGAGCACGACCAGATCGGCGTGGCGCGCACTGAGCACGGCTGCCGCGACTGCCGGGCCGGGCGGTGCGCGCCATTCGAAGCTGCACGCCGCGCGTTGCGCGGCGTCGATGAAGGCCACCTGCGCCTGCTCGCGGCGCTCGGCATATTGCGTATCGAGCGTCTCGAGCCGCACGCTGTCGCTCGGGCGGCACAGCGGCTGGAAGATCTCCCGGCATACGGTATAAAGCCCGATCAGGTGCGCGTTGTACCGGCGGGCGAGATCGAGCGCGACCGCGGTGCGTGCCGTGCAGTGCGGGCTGTCGTCGAGGTGTACGAGCAAGGTCTTGTAGCTCATGACAGTTCCTTTTCGGCGCCGTGCCGCGCCGCTTCGTTCGCGTCCGGCACGCTCGCCTGCGCTGGAATCAGCAGGACCGGGCAGGTCGCGTTGCGCAGCACGCGCTCGGCCACGCTGCCCAGCACGAGCCGCCGGAAACCGCGCCTGCCGTGCGTGCCCATCACGATCAGATCGGCGCCGCACTCGATGGCGGTGCGCTGGATGCGGTACGCGACGTCTTCGGCCGGCGCGGTCGCTTCCACGACACGCGCACGGCCCTTGACGCCGGCTTTCTCCATCCGGCCGCGCGCCACGTCGATCACGCGCTTGCCTTCCTCGCAGTACGCATCGCGCACGACGACGGGGTCGAAGCCGGGCGTATCGAATGCGATCAGCGGCACATCGATCACGTAGACGGGGTGCAGCAATGCGTGGCTTTCCTGCGCAAGCCGCAACGCGAAGCCGAGCGCGCGCATCGACGTCTCGCTGCCGTCGAGCGCAACCAGGATATTCGAATACATGAGGCTTCCTCCTCTGTGGAACGCGCGGCGCCGGCCTGGCGCGCCGCTTTTTATGTCGACATCAGCACCGGCATCGTCATCGATCGGAGGACGGTGCGCGTGACGCCGCCCATCACGGCCTCCTGCCAGCGCGCGTGTCCGTACGCGCCCATCACGAGCAGATCGCAGCCGCGATCGTGTGCGCAGGACAGCAGCGCGTCGCCGGCGCGCGCGCCGGTCGGCGCCTCGAGTTCGAGCACGTCGACCACCGCGTCATGACGCGCGAGCGTGAGCGCGATATCGGCGCCCGGGATGCGATCGCCCGGCAATTCGTCGGCCGCGCCGTGCACGGTGACCACGGTGTTCTGCTTCGCATGGGTGAGAAACGGCACGGCGTCGAAGGCGGCGCGAGCCGCTTCGCGACCGCCGTTCCAGGCGATCAGAATCCGGCTGCCGATGCTCGGGAATACGCCCGCGTACGGCACGAGCAATACAGGCCGCCCCGCGGTCATCACGAGGTGTTCGGCGAAGTGATCGTCGATGTACGACTCCGGATCGTTCGGGTCGCTCTGCCCGGCGATCGCGAGATCGGCCAGACGTGCGTACTGCGCGACCGCCCGGTTGCCGTGTTCGCTGGCGGTGAGGAAATGGCCGGTGACTTTCGCGCGCAGGCATTCCGCATAAAAAAGCCGTTGCACGGCGTCGCGCCGCTCTTCGCGCGCGCGCAGATGTTCGGAGTAGTACTCTGCCGTGCCCGCCATCACGAAGAATGCACGCGGGTCGGGCGTGAAGATCGCGTGCAACCCTGTGATCTGTGCACCGAATTGCTTCGCGATGCGCAGCGCCACGTCGAGCCGTGGCGCACTGTGTTCGCCGTTGTCCAGATGGACGAGGATGCTTCGATAGCTCATCGCGTGTGCTCCGTTGCATGGGCGCGAGGCCCGGGACCGGACTTCAGTCTAAGTGGCCCTGCAACTGTCGCGTTGACGCAGATCAACCTGAAACCCGGCATGCGAGACGCGGCGGCACCGGCTTTGATTGACCCATGTCAACGGCCCGCGCGATACGCGGATTAGAGTCGATGCACAGCGATGCGTGCACGGGGCTGCTACGTGCCCCGTCGGCGCACGCGCCCGGTTTTCGGGTGCTCACTACGGAATGGAGGCACGATGATCGACGTCTCGAAAGCGTGGTTCGACGAATGCCGTACCGGAATGGCGACGGTGTTCGAACTGGCGGCGCTCGCACAAGGCTGGCGCAACGATCTGCATGAGCTCGAAGGCAAACGGATCGCGCGCGACCGCGCGGCTGCGCGGCGCATGCAGGAAGCGTCGCGCGCCGTCGACTGGCACGGGTTTTCCGCCGACGCGCAATCCGCGTTGCGCGACTATCTGAGCGCCACTGCGCAGATCTGGCAGGACGGTATCCGGATCGCGGGCGGCAACCAGGGGGCGCTCGCGAGCGCGCTCGAACGCGCGAGCGGCAATGGCTTCGCGGCGTGGACGGGATGGTGGCGCGGCCTGCCCGCGTTCGACGCTTCCGCTCAGCCCGCGCGCGAATGGATGTCGATTTTCGAGCGGATGATGGCCAGCACGGGGGCACCCGCGGGATTCGCCGCCAACCTCGCCGAGGCAGCGCCCGACGCGCGTCAGAGGCGCGCTGCACGAGGAGAACAGCATGTCGGATAAGCGAGTGGCTTTCGTGACGGGAGGCATGGGCGGCCTTGGCTCGGCAATCAGCCAAGTCGGAGGCCAAGCGGTCTTAGGAAGACAAAACATTCTACCAACTCCTTGGCTCACAAGTCGGAGGCCAAGCGGTCTTAGGAAGACAAAACATTCTACCAACTCCTTGGCTCACAGAACGACATGGCTACGATCCGACTTGCGCGCCGGGTGATCGACGAATTGGAACATGTCGATATCCTCATCAATAACGCCGGCGTGACGCGCGATGCGACATTCGCAAAGATGTCGAAGCCCGATTGGGACCGCGTCATGCGCACCGATCTCGACGGCATCTTCAACATGACGAAGCCGTTCCTCGCGGGGATGCTCGCGCGCGGCTTCGGCCGCATCGTCAATATCGGCTCGGTGAACGGCGTTCGCGGCGCCTACGGACAGGCAAACTATTCGGCGGCCAAGGCCGGCGTTCACGGCTTTACCAAGGCGCTTGCGCTCGAAGTCGCGAAGCATGGCGTCACGGTCAATACGGTGGCGCCCGGTTATCTGGCTACGGCGATGGTCGAAGCCGTGCCGCGCGAGGTGATGGAAACCCGCATCCTGCCGCAGATTCCGGTCGGTAGGCTGGGGCGGCCCGATGAAATCGCGGCGCTGATTGCGTTTCTGTGTTCGGACGAGGCGGCATTCATCACCGGCGCCGAAATCGACATCAACGGCGGCATGCATATGCGATGAGCGAAATCACTCGAACGCAGGCAGAAGAGGTGGGCGCCGCGCCGCAATCGGAATCGCAACCGCAACCGGAACCGCAACCGCCATCGCCATCGCCATCGCCATCGCCATCGCTGCGTGGCGCGCCCGGCGCGGCGGCGCTCGATGCGCGAGGCGCCCGTGACGGCCTGCGCGAGCACCACCGGCAGCCGAAACCGTCAATGGCGAAACAGCACGACTGTGCAACCGTGCTGTCCGCGCATGGCGATCCGCTCGATCAGGCGGCGCAGGCCGCGCTTGCCGTGCTGACGGGCGGCCTTTCGCCGGCCTCGATGACGCTCGCCTTTCTCGACTGGGCCATGCACAGCGCGATTGCGCCTGGCAAATGGCTCGACCTGTCGCTGCAGTTATCCGATGCGTGGTCCGCGGCCGTGCCTGGCCACGCGCATCACGCCGCCGATGTCACCGACCCGCGATTCTCGAACGCGGGCTGGGCACACTGGCCGTATTGCCTGTTTCGCGACGGCTTCCTGCGCGCGCAGCGCTGGTGGCATGAAGCGACGACCGGCGTGCCCGGCGTCAGCCGGCATCACGAAGACATCGCGAATTTCAGCGCGCGTCAATGGCTCGACGCCTGTTCGCCGAGCAATATCGCGATGCTGAATCCGGCCGTGCTCGAAACGGCGGTACGTACCGGCGGCAGCAATTTTGCGGCCGGCGCGCGCAACTGGATCGAAGATTTCGCGGATATCGCGCGCGCCTTGCGCGGCGAGCGGGCCCCGCGCCAGTCCGCCTACCGCCCGGGCCATGAGCTCGCGATCACGCCGGGCAAGGTCGTCTGGCGCAACGCGCTTTGCGAACTGCTGCAGTACACGCCGACGTCGAAGCGCGTTGCCCGCGAGCCGATCTTCATCGTGCCGTCGTGGATCATGAAGTACTACATTCTCGATCTGCAGCCGCACAATTCGCTGATCCGTTTTCTGGTCGATGCGGGCTTTACGGTATTCACGGTGTCGTGGCGCAATCCGGATGCGCCCGACCGCGACCTCGCGCTCGACGACTATCTGACGCTCGGCATACTCGAACCGCTCGCGCAGGTGCGCGCTCGTTGCGAAGGCGAGCCCGTGCACGCGGTCGGTTATTGCCTTGGCGGCACGCTGCTCGCGATCGCCGCCGCAGCGCTCGCGCGCGATGGCGCAAGCGCTGCACTGCGGTCGATCACGTTGCTTGCCGCGCAAACCGACTTCAGCGCGCCGGGCGAACTGGGACTGTTCATCGACGCCAGCGAGCTCGCCGCGCTCGATGCGTTGATGTGGCGGCAGGGCTATCTCGACGGCTCGCAAATGGCTGCGGCGTTCCAGTTGCTCAATGCGCGCGATCTGATCTGGTCGCGCATGATGAGCGAGTATCTGCTCGGCCGCCGCTCGAAGCCAAACGACCTGATGGCGTGGAACGCCGACGCGACGCGCATGCCGTACCGGATGCACATCGAGTATCTGAACGGGCTGCTGCTCAACAACGATCTCGCGGAAGGGCGCTATTGCGTCGACGGCCGGCCGGTCGCGCTGTCCGATATCGAGACGCCGGCATTTATCGTCGGCACCGAACGCGACCACGTTTCGCCGTGGCGCTCGGTGTACAAGCTGCACCTGCTTACGCATAACGAAATGACTTTCCTGCTGACGGCCGGCGGCCATAACGCGGGCATTGTTTCGGAGCCCGGCCACGCGGGCCGCTACTACCGCTGCGCGATTCGCGAGCCGGGCGCGCCGTATCGCAGCCGGCACGACTTCTTCGAAGACACGCCGCCGGTCGACGGTTCGTGGTGGCCGCGCTGGGCCGCGTGGCTGCAGGCGCATTCGAGCGGCGCGGTCGACGCGCGCCAGATCGACGGCGCACTGGCCGATGCGCCCGGTTCCTATGTGCTGGAGCCGTGATTCGCGCCGCGCGCCGTGGCGTCTGTCGTGGCGTCTGTCGTGTCGTGATTTCCCCGCGCGGTTCGCCATGCACTTGATCGACGTCAAGTGCTCGCCTGCTGCTGCCTCGTAGATTAACGACATACGTTTATGCGACGTGCAGCAGGCAATCGATACGCCATCCACGGAGGACAAATCCATGAAAGCAGTCGTTTATCACGGGCCGGGCAAGAAGTCGCTCGACGAACGGCCGATGCCCGAGCTCGCCGGTGCGACCGACGCGATCGTCAAGGTAACGCGCACGACGATCTGCGGCACCGACCTGCATATCCTGAAGGGCGACGTGCCGAGCTGCGAGCCGGGGCGCATTCTCGGCCACGAGGGCGTCGGCATCGTGCACAGCGTCGGCCAGGCGGTATCGGGGCTCGCCGTCGGCGACCACGTGCTGATCTCGTGCATCTCGTCATGCGGCCAGTGCGAGTACTGCCGGCGCGGCATGTATTCGCATTGCACGACCGGCGGGTGGATTCTCGGCAACCGGATCGACGGCACGCAAGCCGAATACGTGCGCATTCCGCATGCGCAAACGAGCCTGTACCGCATTCCAGCCGGGCTCGACGAGGAGGCGCTCGTCATGCTGTCCGACATTTTGCCGACTGGCTTCGAGTGCGGCGTGCTCAACGGCAAGGTCGAACCCGGCAGCACCGTCGCGATCGTCGGCGCGGGCCCGATCGGACTCGCGGCGCTGCTGACCGCGCAGTTCTATTCGCCCGCGCAGATCGTCATGATCGACCAGGACCCGAACCGCCTCGAGATCGCGCAGCAATTCGGCGCGACCGCATGCGTCGATGCGCGCGGCGGCGACGCCGTCGCACAGGTCATGAAGCTGACCGGTTCGGTCGGTGTCGATTGCGCGATCGAGGCGGTCGGTGTGCCGGCGACGTTCGAACTCTGCGAAGCGCTGGTCGCGCCGGGCGGCGTAATCGCGAACATCGGCGTGCACGGCGTGAAGGCCGATCTGCATCTCGAGAAACTGTGGGACCGGAATATTTCGATCACGACGCGCCTCGTCGATACGGTCAGTACGCCGATGCTGCTGAAGACGGTGCGTGCAGGGCGGCTCGATCCACGCAAGCTGATTACGCACCGGTTCGCATTGAGCCGGGCGATGGATGCGTACGACACCTTCAGCCATGCGGCCGACTCGCACGCACTGAAGGTGCTCATCGAAGTGGACTAGGTGCGCATGCGGCCGCTCGCCGTGCAGCAAGGAGCGGCCGCATGGCGGCTACGATTGGAAGGAGAACTGGCCATGCAGGATCGTCCTCGAATACTGGTCGTCTGCTTTTCCCGAAGCGGCACGACACAGCGCCTCGCCGATATGCTCGCGGCGATATTGCCGGCCGATTGCGAGACCTTGCACGAACGCGAAGGCCCGCGCTGGCGAAGCGGCACGCGCGGCTATGCGCGCTCGATCGTCGATGTCATTGCGCACCGTCGCGCCAATCTGCGACCGACGATGCACGACCCCTCGCACTACGACATCGTCGTGGTCGGCACGCCGGTCTGGGCCAGTTGCGCATCGACGCCGGTCGCGACGTGGCTGGCCGCGCACCACAGGCAATTCCGGCACGTGGCATTTTTTTGCAGCCTCGGCGGCCGCGGCAGCGAAAAGGCATTCGAACAGATGCATGCGAGCGTCGGCTTGTCGCCGCTCGCGACTTGCGCGGTGTCCGGCGCCGATTTGCGCGCAGGTCGCGAGCATGTGCTTGTCAATGAATTCGCGCACAAGATCCGTCACCGTCTCGCGACGCTGGAGACGATTGAATGGACGATGTAGGCGGGCGGATCGTGCGCGCGGGCCTCGCGATCGCGTGCGTCGCTGCGGCGGCCGGTTGCGCGATCACCGGCTGGCAGGATCCATATGGGCACGGTCACGACGATCGCGGCTCGGCGTTCGAGAAAAGCGAAGCCGGACTTGCGATGGCGCGCGAACGCGCGTCCATCACATGTCGGGCGCCGGACGTGTGCGACGGGATCTGGCAGCGCACGCGAGCCTTTGTCGCCGAGCATTCGCCGACACGCATCCGCCGCGCCGATGCGGGCGTGATTGAAACCGAGCGGCCGCACGAGTTCGGCGTCGCCTATTTCTGGGCCGAACGCATCGCCTGCGAGGATGGGTCGACGCGTATCCGGCTCAAGGGTTTGTGCCGCGGCATGTACGACAGCGTAGGCGGCCCAGGCTGGACCTATAAGCAATGCGCGCCGCAGATCGAGGCAACCGAGACCGCGTTTGCGCAGGCCGTCGCGCCGCCGGGATAAAGCGCGTTGCGCGGCCCGGGGCCGGGGAGGCATTCGGGCTCGATGCGCAATAAACCGGCAGCCGGAACTCTGGCGCAACGTCAGCGCCCCTTTTGATCCATGTCATGGCGTCGGCGATCGAGGCTGGGAAACTGCAGCACATGATCGCGGCATTCGTGCTTCGCACGGTGTTTTCGACGCCCCGATCGAAACCTAGGAGAAATGCGATGAATACGGAAGTCGGCAAGCTCGGCGCGTGGTCCGAGGTAGGCAAGCTGCGCAAGGTCATGGTTTCTTCGCCGGGGCTGGCGCATCAGCGCCTGACGCCCGGCAACTGCGACGAACTGTTGTTCGACGACGTCATGTGGGTCAGCCAGGCCAAGCGCGATCATTTCGATTTCGTCACGAAGATGCGCGAGCGCGGCGTCGAAGTGCTCGATGTGCACAATCTGCTGACGCAGACGCTCGGCAATCCCGAAGCGCGCAACTGGATACTCGACCGCAAGATCAGCGACAACAGCGTCGGCGTCGGCCTGAGTAACGAAGTGCGTGCATGGATGAACGAACTGGAGCCGCGCCGGCTTGCCGAGTTTCTGATCGGCGGCGTATCGATCGACGACATCCCGGGCAGCGATGCGCCGGTTCTGAAGCTTTATCGCGAATATGTCGGTTACTCGAGCTTTCTGCTGTCGCCGTTGCCGAACATGATGTTTACGCGCGACACGACGTGCTGGATCTACGGCGGCGTCACGCTCAATCCGATGTATTGGCCGGCGCGCAGACAGGAGACGCTGCTCGCCGCGGCCATCTACAAATTTCATCCGGACTTCGCAGGCGCCGACTTCGATGTCTGGTGGGGCGATCCCGATATCGATCATGGCGCGGCGACGCTCGAAGGCGGCGACGTCATGCCGATCGGCAAAGGCATCGTGCTGATCGGCATGGGCGAGCGCACCTCGCGTCAGGCGATCGGACAGGTCGCGCGAGCATTGTTTGCCAAAGGGGCCGCGCAGCAGGTGCTGGTGGCCGGGCTGCCGAAATCGCGCGCGGCGATGCACCTCGACACGGTGTTCAGCTTCTGCGACCGCGATCTCGTCACGATCTTCCCCGAGGTGGTCAGGCAAATCGTCACCTTTTCGGTCAGACCCGACGAGAAAAGCGCATACGGCATAAGCGTTCACCGCGAAGACAAGCCGTTCGTGCAGGCGGTGGGCGATGCGCTCGGCCTGAAGGAACTGCGCGTCGTCGAAACGGGCGGTAACCGGTTTGCCGCGGAGCGGGAACAGTGGGACGACGGCAACAACATGGTTTGCGTCGAACCGGGCGTCGTGATCGGCTATGACCGCAATACCTTCACCAACACGTTGTTGCGCAAGGCCGGCATCGAAGTGATCACGATCACGGCCAGCGAACTGGGCCGCGGACGCGGCGGTGGCCACTGCATGACCTGCCCGGTGATGCGCGACGCGGTCGACTATTGAGCGACTGCGAAACATGGGAAACAACGGAGACGAATGATGGCTTTCAATCTGCGAAATCGAAGCCTGTTGAGCCTGATGCACCATAGCACTCGCGATCTGCGCTATCTGCTCGACCTGTCGCGCGATCTGAAGCGCGCGAAGTATGCGGGTACCGAGCAGCAACACCTGCTGCGCAAGGACATTGCGCTGATTTTCGAAAAGACGTCGACGCGCACGCGTTGTGCGTTCGAAGTGGCGGCGCACGACCAGGGCGCGCACGTTACCTATATCGATCCGGCCTCATCGCAGATCGGTCATAAGGAAAGCATGAAGGACACGGCGCGCGTACTCGGCCGCATGTACGACGCGATCGAGTATCGCGGCTTCAGTCAGGACGTCGTGGAAGAGCTGGCGCGCTATGCAGGCGTGCCCGTCTTCAACGGCCTGACCGACGAATACCATCCGACCCAGATGCTCGCCGATGTATTGACCATGAGCGAACACTCGGATAAGCCGCTTCATGACATCAGCTATGCGTATCTTGGCGATGCGCGCAACAACATGGGCAACTCGCTGCTGCTGATCGGCGCGAAGCTCGGAATGGACGTGCGCATCGGAGCGCCGCGCTCGCTCTGGCCCAACGCCGCCCATATCGAGGCTTGCGAACGCTTCGCCAGGGAAAGCGGCGCGCGCATGAAGCTGACCGAAGATCCGAAAGAAGCGGTGAGCCAGGTGGACTTCATTCATACCGATGTCTGGGTATCGATGGGCGAGCCCGTCGAAACGTGGGACGAACGCATCAAGGAACTGCTGCCGTATCAGGTGAACCGTCAACTGATCGAGGCGACCGGCAACCCGAGAACGAAGTTCATGCACTGTCTGCCCGCGTTTCACAACTGCGAAACGAAGGTCGGCCGGCAGATCGCGGAACGCTATCCGCATCTGGCCAACGGTATCGAAGTGACCGAGGACGTGTTCGAGTCCGACTTCAATATCGCGTTCGAGCAGGCGGAAAACCGGATGCATACGATCAAGGCGATTCTCGTCGCGACGCTGGCCGATCTCTGATCGACCGGACGCAACTGTTTTCGCACGAGCCGCGCCGCTGCGCGCGGCTCGCGGCTCGCGCAGTGAAAGGAGAATATCGTGCGCATTGTCATTGCTTTGGGCGGAAACGCGCTTCTGCAACGCGGTCAGCCAATGACCGAGAACCAGCAACGCGAAAACGTCAGGACGGCCGCCGCGCAGATCGCTCAGGTGGCTAAAGGAAACGAGCTTGTCATTGCGCACGGCAACGGGCCGCAGGTCGGTCTGCTGGCGCTGCAAAGCGCGGCTTACAAGGACGTCGCGCCGTATCCGCTCGACGTGCTCGGCGCGCAGACCGAGGGCATGATCGGCTATCTGATCGAGCAGGAACTCGGCAACCTGCTGCCCTTCGAGGTGCCGTTTGCGACGATTCTGACGCAGGTCGAAGTCGATCCGGCGGACCCGGCATTCAGCCATCCGACCAAGCCGATCGGGCCGGTCTATACGAAGGACGAAGCACAGAAGCTCGCTCGTGAGAAGGGCTGGAGCATCGCGCCGGACGGCGACAAATATCGCCGTGTGGTGGCCAGCCCGAAGCCGCAGCGAATCTTCGAGATAAGGCCCGTCAAATGGCTGCTCGAAAAAGGCACGATCGTGATCTGCGCCGGCGGCGGCGGCATCCCGACCTGCTACGGAGAAGACCACAAGCTGCGGGGCGTCGAGGCCGTGATCGACAAGGACTTGTGCTCCGCATTGCTTGCGCGGGAGCTCGACGCGGATCTGCTCGTCATTGCGACCGACGTCGACGCCGCCTATGTCGAGTGGGGCACGCCGTCACAAAGGGCGATTTCTTACGCACATCCCGACGAACTCGAAAAGCTAGGCTTCGCAGCGGGATCGATGGGACCGAAAATCGCGGCGGCAATCGAGTTCGCCCGCAAGACCGGAAAAGACGCGGTGATCGGCGCGTTGCCCGACATCGTCGCGATTGTCGGGCGCACGGCCGGGACGCGCATCGGCGTGCGCGAGCACGGAATACGGTTCTATGCGCCGGCGTAGCGCGTGCCGAGACCCGTACAGTACGGGGGACGTCATCCAGACCGATGGCTGACTCATGGCGATCACCTCGCACAAACGCGTACCGATACCAATAGGGAATCGTCGCATACGCACGTCAAAGAATAGGGTTTACAGCAAGCACCTCGTTGACATACGTCAATCGCTTCCGGTGAGCAACTGCCGACGGTCGTCACATCATTGGTTGAACCACAGATACTGAAGCGTCAGCGAAACAGCCTTGTAGTTGCCTCCGGCCCTCACCATGAACCCGTTCGATACGGCGAGCTTGGCCGACCAGTTGCGCGTGACCGGCACCGAAAGCGTGAGGCCATAGCGTGCGTTGTTTTGCCTGTCGTCGTTGCCGATGCCATTGACCGTAGTCGCGCCGCCGGCATAGAAGCCGACGTCGGTGGCGATCCACAACCCCGGACGGAACGTGTAGCCGCCATGAAGCTGCAGCACGGCAAGAGGCGCCTGGCTGCGTCGTCTGTCGCCGAGAAATGCGTCGTTGTCGGTGAATAGCCATACGCCCACCGATGCTTCGGCGAACCAGTTTCCGAATGGCTGCGAGACGGCGGCCTCCGGTTTGAATGCCCACCGGTTGCTGCCGACATTGATGAGGCGCCGGGGCTCGTACTGTCCCGTCGGCGCCACGACCGCGAGGCTCATGCCGAAGATCGTGTCTTGCCGGCGGCGAGCGAATTCCTCAGGTGTAAGCGCGGGGCCGCCCGACAGATCGATCGCGAGCCTGAAGCGCAGATCTCCCACGCCCGCACGATGCACCTGATTGGGCGCATCGAACACCTTCCCCGACACATCGCCACTGACGAACGGCGCAACGAGTCCGATCGATGCGGCGCGTCCGGCAAGGTCGAATACATGCACGTAGCCCGCAGAGAGCGAGTTGATGTTTGCCTTGATGTCGGTAACCGGTAACGAAGGATCCGTGAGGACCTGGCCGCTGAGCCGCGTGTAGGTAAGTCCGATGAAATTGGTCCCTATCGGCGCGGGCGAGTAGGCGCGCGGCTCCAGTTCCTGCGCCGCTGCATGCAGCGCGGCGAGCAGCAGCGATGCGCCCGCCAATGCGTTGCCGCCTCTGCGGATGCGAAGCGCTTGCAGCAGACGGCGCGATGGTCGCGCATCGAACCGCATGGAAAGAAGACGTGCAGCCCGCATGGTGAGCCCAGTGAAACGCGTTTGACTGGCCGTGATCTGTTTGCCGTCACGCTAGCGGTGAACGGCGCAGCCGGCTTGATATGCGTCAGGTTTGACGCCCGGCAAAGGTCCGTCAATCGCTTTTCTCGCGTATTTGTGTGGTGCGGCCGCGCCGGTCGTGCGCTCTGTACGGCGTCGTTAAATGATTCGCGGCAAACCGGCTCGAGCCGTCCATGATGTACCGGCTTGACATGAATCAATCGACATCGGCCCGATTAGCGATGTGATGTACGCATGTCCCCTGCAGCCCCGGGAGATGACCGATGATCATCATCGCTGCATTCATCCTGTCCGTCTTTCTGTACAGCCTGATTTCCAAGCGGCTGGAGCAGACGGTCTTCACGGCGCCCATCCTGTTCACCGCGGTCGGCGTGCTCATGTCTTTCTCGCATGAAGCGTTGCGCGAACTCGCGCTGGACCGCAAAGGTCTGCTGATGCTCGCGGAACTGGGGCTCGTGATGACGCTCTTCACCGATGCTTCGCGAGTCCGTTTGTCGATGCTGAGGGGCGAAACGAATTTGCCGGTGCGTCTGCTGAGCACGGGCATGCTGCTCACCATCGTGCTCGGCCTGCTCTGTGCGATGGGCGTGTTCAGGACCATGACCTTCTGGGAGGCCGGCATCGTTGCCGCGATCCTCGCGCCGACCGACGCCGGCCTTGGGCAGGTCATCGTCAATAGTTCGCGCGTGCCGCGACGGATTCGTCAGGCCTTGAATGTCGAAGCCGGCCTGAACGACGGTCTCGCAGTGCCTTTTCTGATGTTTTTCATTGCGCTGGCCGAGGCGCGCGAAGCAGGCAACGGCGGCTCGGTGCTGACGCGCTTCGTGATCGAACAGCTTGGTTACGGAACGCTGGTGGGGCTCGGCATCGGCCTCGCAGGCGGCTATCTGCTGGGCCTTGCGCGGCGCAAGCAGTGGATGGCCGAGCCCGTCGCCCAGCTCGGCGTCGTGGCGCTTCCGCTTGCTTGCGTGGTCGCTTCGGAGGCCACGGGCGCAAGCATGTTCATCGCGGCATTCGTCGCCGGACTCACGACGCAGATCGGCTTTAGCGAAGTCGGAAAGCATAGCGTCGAGTTCACGGAAGATTGGGGCCAACTGTTCAACTATTTCGTCTTCTTCCTGTTCGGCCTGCTTGTCACGCAAGTCTGGGCTCAATTCACTTTCGCGATCGTGCTGTATGCCGTGCTGAGTCTGACACTGGTGCGCATGCTGCCGGTGGCGGTAGCGTTGCGTGGTACGCATCTGAGCCGCTCCACGGTGTTTTTCATGGGGTGGTTCGGCCCGAGGGGGCTCGCCTCCATTGTTCTCGGGCTTGTCTATCTCGAAGGCAATACCGGTCTGCCCGGAGAACCGGTCATCAAGCTTGCCGTCATGGCGACCGTCCTGCTCAGCATTTTTGCGCACGGCCTGACGGCGCTTCCGGCGATCGGCTGGTATGCGAAGTCGACCGCATCTCTGGGAAACAACGCGCCGGAACTCGATCAGGATACGTCCGGCGCGGACCGGGCAGCCGCCGAAGGCACCTGATACCGGCTACGCGTCATGGAGGAACCGATGCTCACCACACCGCGAACGCAGCAGGCGCTATCCCGGCAAATGCTCGACGTACTGATTCGCGCCGGCCTGATTGCCGTGCTCGCTATCTTTTGTTTTCGAATCTTCGTCCCATTTCTGAACCTGATGGCGTGGGCGCTGATTCTCGCCATTACGCTCTATCCGCTGCAGGTGCGCTTGCGCAAGCGTCTGCCGAACCGGGAAGGGCTTATCGCCACGCTGATCGTCGCCGTCGCATTCTGCGTGATTCTCGTGCCGACCTTCATGCTCGGCGTCGCCGTGGCCGAATCGATCCAGCATGTCATGGCCGCGTTCAGGAGCGGTGGCATACAGATACCGCCGCCCGACGAGTCGGTCGCGCAATGGCCGCTGGTGGGCGAGCGCGTGTACGCGTTCTGGCAACAGGGTTCGACCGATCTCATGGGGCTCGCGCACAGATTCGCGCCTCAACTGAAGGAAGCCGGTCTTGTCGTGCTCGGCACGGTCACGGGGCTTGGAGCCGGGCTCGTGATTTTCTTCGTCGCGCTCGTGATCGCGGGTCTGTTCATGGCGCATGGCGAACAGTGTCACGTCAACGCCGTGCAGATCGCGTCGCGCATTTCAGGCCCGCAAAACGGCGAGAAAATCGCCGATCTATGCACGGCTACGATTCGCGCCGTGGCCCAGGGGGTGGTTGGCATCGCCTTCATCCAGATGCTGCTGATCGGTACCGGCTTCGTGGCAATGGGCATTCCCGGTGCGGGATTGCTCGCGCTCGCGGTATTGCTGATCGGCATCATGCAATTGCCCGCTACGTTGATCACGGTCCCGGTGATCGTCTTTGTGATGGTCACCGAAGGCATCAGCGTGGCGACGATCGTGTTCGCCGTTTATGTGTTCGTGGCCGGGCTCGCCGACAACGTGCTCAAGCCTTTGCTGCTCGGACGAGGCGTCGCCGTTCCAATGCCGGTCGTGCTGATCGGCGCGCTTGGGGGCATGGTGTCGGGCGGCGTGATCGGCCTGTTCATCGGTCCCGTGATGCTGGCGGTCGGGTATCAGCTGTTCTGGCGGTGGGTCAGGGACCAGTCTGCCGCTGTCTTGCCGGAGCAGAGCGTCGATGCCGTGGAAAGTCATGGCGCGGCTCGACAAGTCGAAGCGAAGTGACGCGGAGGACGTCATGGACAAAGCCGTTTCACGCAAACACGCGGGCAATGCACGCGAGAAGACTGCGCCGTACCGCACGCCTGACGAAAGGGCGGCGCAAGGCCGCGTCATTCGCGACCTCGTGCCTCGTTCATCGCAGGCCGGATGGACCGCACCGGCGGAACGCCGCGATATCGTCGACCTGCTCGACGACTCGAACGAGGGCCGTTTGCCGCAACTGGTCCCGATTCGCTTCGGGCGCATGGCAGCGAGTCCGTTCGCCTTCTATCGCGGCTCGGCTGCGATCATGGCCGCCGACCTCGCCACGACGCCGACGAGCGGAATCCGCGTGCAGGCATGCGGCGACGCTCACCTGATGAACTTCGGCGGCTTTGCGACGCCCGAGCGCAATGTGATTTTCGACATCAACGATCTCGACGAGACGCTGCCTGCGCCGTTCGAATGGGACCTGAAGCGGCTCGCCGCGAGCGCGGCGATTGCCGCGCAGCATCTGGAGTTTTCGTACGGCGATATGGTTCGCATCGTCGCGGATCTCGTGCGGCAATACCGCGAACGCATGCATGACTACGCGTCGATGCGCGCGCTCGATGTCTGGTACGACCGCATCGACATGCAGAAGTACGAGGACCGGTCGGGCGATCCGGCGCTCGTCGCAGCCGCGCGCAAGCGTTTTGCCGAGCGCATCGAAATCGAGCGCCGCAAGACCGTGCCCGACTATCTGTATCCGAAGCTCGTCACGGAAGAAGGCGGGGAACCGCATATCAAGGACGAGCTGCCGCTGATCTTCCATCCCAGCGCGGAGCTCGCGCCCGGTATCGACTCCGGTTACGCCGAAGCGATCGCTCTTTACCGCCAAAGCCTCGCCGAACATGTGCGCGTGCTGTTCGACAGGTTCCATTTCGCCGATCTCGCGATCAAGGTGGTCGGCGTCGGCAGCGTCGGAACGATGTGCGCGGTGGGGCTGTTCATGGCATCGGACAACGATCCGCTGTTTCTGCAGGTCAAGGAGGCGAGGGCGTCGGTGCTCGAGCCGTATGCGGGCGCGAGCGTCCACCCGAATCACGGTCAGCGCGTGATTGCGGGCCAGCGCATCATTCAGTCGGCCAGCGATGTGTTTCTCGGCTGGAGCCGGGCGAAGAACGGGCGTGACTTTTATGTGCGCCAGCTTCGCGACATGAAAATGTCGGTCGTCATCGAATCGCTCGATACGGGCCTGCTGCGGCAATACGCGCGCATGTGCGCGCATGCGCTCGCGCGGGCTCACGCGCGTTCGGGCGATGCGGCAACGATCGCCGGTTACATGGGCTCCGGCCAGACATTCGACGACGCGATCACCGAGTTTGCAGCCGAATACAGCACACAGAACCGGCGCGACTACCGCGAGTTCATTCAGGCGATCCGGCGCGGCCGGATCGAGGCGACGGCGGACGCATAGCGGTTACGGTGCCGCGACCATGTTGCGCAGGAGGGGACGATGGCTCAAGAGCAGATTTCCGTGGCTGACGTTGCCGATACGGCGCCTGCAAAAAACTGGCGCGCGATCGTCGCGCCGATGCAATGGCTGCCGCATTACAGATTGCAGTGGCTAACGTCCGATATCGTGGCGGGCCTGACGCTCGCGGCGTATGGCGTGCCCGTGTCGCTCGCCTATGCAACGCTGGCCGGCTTGCCGCCGCAATACGGCATTTACTGCTATCTGGCGGGCGGGCTCTGTTATGCGCTGTTCGGCTCGTCGCGCCAACTGGCGATCGGGCCGACTTCGGCGATTTCGATGCTGGTCGGCGCCACGGTCGTAGAGGTGGCCGGCGGCGATCCCGCGCGCTTCGCCTCGATTGCCGCAATGACCGCGATTCTGGTTGCGCTCATGTGTGGGCTCGCCTGGATCTTGCGGCTAAGCTCGCTCGTCAACTTCATCAGCGAAACGATACTGCTGGGCTTCAAGGCGGGCGCGGCGTTCACCATCGCACTGACCCAACTGCCGAAGCTGTTCGGCGTCAAGGGCGGCGGCGAGCAGTTCTTCGAACGCGTTGCGATTCTGGCCGGCCAGCTTCCCGATACGCATCTGATCGTGCTTGCATTCGGTCTCGGTGCGTTGGTGCTGCTGATACTCGGTGAAAAATATCTGCCGGGCCGCCCCGTTGCATTGTTTGTCGTGGCGCTGTCCATCGTGCTTCTTTCTGTGACGCCGCTTGCCGGAATGGGGTTCAAGGTGGTCGGCGCATTGCCGCCCGGTTTGCCCGATTTTCATTTTCCGGCGCTGCGCGTGCGCGACGTCGACGGCATCGTTCCGCTTGCGTTCGCGTGTTTGCTGCTGTCCTACGTGGAGAGCGTGTCGGCCGCCCGTGCCATTGCGCAAAAGAACGGCTACGAAGTGGACCCTCGCCAGGAACTGCTCGGGCTCGGCGCCGCCAATCTGGGCGTGGGCCTGTTTCAAGGCTACCCGGTGGCGGGCGGCCTGTCGCAGTCCTCGGTCAACGACAAGGCAGGCGCGAAGACACCGCTTGCACTCGTGTTCGCTTCTATAGCGATGGGCCTCTGCCTGATCTTTCTTTCGAACCTGCTCGCCAATCTGCCGAGCGTCGTGCTCGCGGCGATCGTGCTCGTGGCCGTCAAGGGGCTCGTCGATATCCGCGAGCTGCGCCACGTCTGGCGCGTGAGCCGCTACGAGTTCCTCGTATCGATCATCGCGTTTGCGGCGGTATTGATGCTCGGCATCCTCAAAGGCGTGATATTCGCGGTGCTGGTGTCGATGCTGATGCTGATCAGACGGGCCGCGCGTCCGCACGTCGCGATCCTCGGACGCATTCCGGGCACGCACCAGTACTCGGACCTCGACCGCCATCCGGAAAACGAGGAAATTCCCGGCGTGCTGATCTTCCGCGCCGAAGCGGCGCTGCTTTACTTCAACGCCGAACATGTGCGCGCGACGGTCTGGAAAAGGATCCGTTCGAGCGCGAGTCCGGTGAAGCTCGTGATTTGCGACCTGTCCAGTTGTCCGACCGTGGATATCGCAGGTGCGCGCATGCTCGCGACGCTGCGCGCCGGCCTTGCCGACGCCGGCATCGCTCTGCGCATCGTCTCGGCACATGCCTACGCGCGGGACATTCTGCGCGCCGAGGGACTCGAGCAGCAGGCCGGAGAGTTCGCGCGAAGAGCGTCCGTTGACGACGAAATCGAAACATTCGCGCGCGACATCGACGCGCAGTCCGCGATGCCGGCGGACGCGGAGCCGGGAACGTTGCCCGGCGGGGGCAAGCTGGCCTGACGCCGCCTGCTCCGATGAAGGGAGAGCTAACATGGCTGACCAACCGAAGAAGATGAACGTCGTACAGCTGACGTTCATCGTCACCGTCAACATGATGGGATCGGGCATCATCATGCTGCCCGCCAACATGGCGAAAGTGGGGGCGATCTCGCTGCTCTCATGGCTCGTCACCGCGATCGGGTCGCTCGCGATCGCATATGGCTTTGCGGAGGCGGGGCTCTTCAATCAGCGCACGGGCGGCATGGCCGCCTATGCGGAGGATGCCTACGGGCGTGACGGCTATTTCCAGGTTTTTCTGCTGTATTTCCTGTCGATCGCGATTGCGAACGTGGCCGTCGCAAGTTCGGCACTCGGCTATCTGGCCGCATTTTTCCCGATATTGACGTCGTCCCCCGCGCTCACCTGCGCCGGCGTGATCGGATTGCTGTGGTTGACCACAGTAGCCAATTTCGGAGGACCGAAGATAACGGGACGCATCGGTTCCGTGACGGTATGGGGCGTGATCCTGCCGGTCGGCTTCATCTCGGTGGCCGGCTGGTTCTGGTTTCGCGGCGACACGTTCGCGGCTGCGTGGAATCCGAATGGGCTGCGGATCTTCGATGGCATGAGTTCGAGCATCTCGCTCACGTTGTGGGCGTTCCTCGGCATGGAGTCGGCGGCGCAGAATTCGTCGGCTGTCGCCAATCCGAAACGCGACGTTCCGCTCGCATGCATGTTCGGCACGCTCGGCGCGGCCGTTGTTTATATCCTGTCCACGGCCGTGATCCAGGGCATCGTACCGAATGCCGATCTCGCCAGATCGACCGGGCCGTTCGGTCTCGCATTTGCGCACATGTTCAGCCCGGCGGTGGGCTCCATCGTCATGGCGCTGGCCGCGATGGCGTGCGTCGGTTCGCTGCTCGGATGGCAGTTCACGCTGGCGCAGACGGCCAAAGACGCGGCCGACACGCGCATGTTCCCCGCGATCTTCGGCAAGGCAAACGCGCTGGGCGCGCCGATCGCGGGCATGGTGATCATGGGCGTCGTGCAATCGCTGATGGCGTTGTCGACGATTTCCCCGAGCCTCACCGAACAGTTCGAGGCACTCGTCAATCTCGCCGTCGTGACCAACGTGCTGCCTTACATCATTTCGCTGTCGGCGCTGTTCGTCATGATGCGCAACGCCGGTGTGGGAGAGGCGAAGTACCGGCTCAACGCGGCGGTGACCGTCGTGGCGCTTGCGTATTCCATCTACGCGGTCTATGCCTCGGGCAAGGATGCGGTGCTCGGCGGCATGCTGGTCATGGCGATCGGCTATGCGGTCTACGGCTTCGTCGCCTCGCGCCTGAACGTGTCGGGTTCGAGAGCGGGCGCGATAGCCGGACCCGCGGCCGCGGCGTTGGCGATTGCGCTGTTCGTGCTGTCCGCGTTGGTGCCGCAACCTGCGCATGCGCAGGACGGCGCGTCGGGCGGCGCGTCGGGCGAGACGCTTCAGCGCATCCGGCAATCGGGCAGCATCCGCATCGGTTATCTGCGCGACGCGCGTCCGTTTGCCTACATCGACGATGCGGGGCAGGTGGCCGGCTATACGGCCGCGCTGTGCAGGCGGATTGCCGAACAGATCGGGAGCGGACCCGGAACCGCTCCAATCAAGGTGCGGTGGGTCGAGCTTGCGCCGGGCGACGAGACGCGCGCCGTGCGCGACAATGAAGTCGATCTGCTGTGCGGTGCCGCCGACACACTTGCGAACCGGAACAGCATGTCGTTTTCGATCCCGGTCTACTCGGGCGGTATCAGCGCGTTGATGCGCCGCGATGCGCCCACCGGCCTCCGCGAGGTCCTGACCGGCTCGGGCCCGTCGCATCCGACCTGGCGCGCGTCGCCCGCGCAACTGCTGTCGCGGCAGACCGTTTCGGTGGTGGCGGATTCCCCGGCCCAACGCTGGCTCGCGGGGAAACTCGGCGAACTCGAGATCTCATCGACCGTCGTCACGGTCCCCTCGATCCAGGCGGGCGTGCAGAAGGTGATCGACCGCAAGGCGAACGTGTTCTTCGCGGAGCGCTCGCTGCTGCTCGCTGCCGTCAGCAGAAGTCCGGCTGCGCGCGATCTGACTATACTGGACCGACGCTTCACGACGTTGCCGGTCGCAATCGCAATGGCGCGCTCGGCCGACGACTTGCGTCTGCAGGCAGACCAAACCCTTAGCCGTCTGTTCAGAGCGCCCGAATTTCCCGGCCTGTACGGAAGATGGTTCGGAGAGCCTGACACCGAGACGCGTAACTTCTTCCGTTTGGTGGCGCTTCCGGAATGATATGCGCGGCGGGGCGCGCGTGAGACAGACGCGCGCGCACCGATCGGTGGAGCCGGGCCTCGCTGGCCGCGACCACCCGTGCGTGACGTTTCGGCTATCATCGCGGTCGCGTTGCGAACCGCGCCTGTGTCCCGCGCCCTTCAGCTGGGGCGCGAGTCGTCGGATCGCCTGAAGCGCGAACGGGGACATCCGATATTCCCGGCATAAGCCACCGTCCCGTTCTGTTCCGATCGGGCCTGTCTTCCATTGCGTCGCCACGCTCGTTTTCTCGTACGGAAAGGTGAAATGGACAACGAAGCAGTCTGGCCGTTCAGAACCGAGGCCACGCGATACGTCGCGGCGACCTGTTTCGTGGCCGTCTCCTTCGCGTGCGCGTACTGGCTGTCGCAGCACTTCGTGTCCGCTGCCGCCACGATGTCGTTGTGCGCGATCGTCCTCAGTGCGTGGCTAGGCGGCATCGGTCCGGGTGCATGGGCGGTGGTGGTGTCGCTCGTCGCATTCGACTACGGGTTCGTGCAGCCGCTGCACTCGCTGCATGTCGATCCTACCGATTTGCCGCGCATGATGATGTTTTCGTTCACGGCGACGTTTATCGGCTGCCTCGGCGCGTTGCAGCACCGCACCGCGCGCTCGCTTCGCGAAGCACACCGGCGGCTCGCGCGGACAGTCTCGATGCTGACCTCGACGAACGCAGCACTGCAAAGGGAAAACGCCGAATATCTGCGCGTTGCCGAGCAGCTGCGGCTAAGCAGCGCGTTTCTCGCCGAAGGCCAGAAAATCAGCCGGACCGGCAGCTGGCGCTGGAATATCCGGTCCGCTACGCTCGTGTGGTCGGAGGAGCACTACCGGATTCTGGGCTACACGCCCGCCGCCACGCCACCCGACTTCGACATGATCCGGCGGCGCATTCACCCGTCGGACCGCGAGATGGTGCGCGACATCGTGCGACGGGCGGTCGAAGCGAACAGCGCGTTCGAATGCGAATACCGGATCGTGCTTCCGGACGGAACGATCCGTCACATGTTCGGCACCGGGCGCCCGCTGTCTTACGAGGACGGGCGCATCGTCGAATACATCGGCACGACGGTCGACGTCAGCGCGCGCAAGCGGACCGAAGACCTGCTGCGCAAAAGCGAAAAAGCATTCCGCACGCTCGCCGAAAATCTGCCCGACAGCGTGGTTCGCTATAACCGGTATTGCGAACGCATCTACGTGAACCCTGCCTTCGAGCGCAAGCTCCATCTGTCGGCCCGCCAGGTGCTGAATGCTCCGCTGAGGGAAACCTGGATGTGCGACATCGCTGTCGAAGATTACGAAGCGATTGTTCGCCGCGTGCTGACCTCGGGCGAACCGGACGAAGTATCGGGCATCTGGACGGTGGCGGGCGGCTCGCGCACCTACAACTCGGTGCGCATTGCGGCCGAACGCGATGCCGATGGCGAGATCGTGAGCGCGATTGCGATCAGCCGCGACGTAACCGAAGCGAAACTGGCCGAAATGCGCGTCGAGGAATCGCGGCACCTGATCCGGCAACTCGCGGGCCGCAGCGAAGCGGCGCGCGAGGAAGAACGCAAGCACCTCGCACGCGAACTGCATGACGGCCTCGCGCAGTCGCTGCTTGCGGTGCGGATGCAACTGAGTGTGCTGAGCCTCGAATTCGGCGCGGACATGCCGGCGCTGACGAAGCGCGTCAATTCGATCGTCGGCCACGTCGACGGCGCGATCAAGGTGGTGCGCAACGCGGTGACGAGCTTGCGTCCGGTTGCGCTCGACCTGGGCATACTGCCCGCACTGGAATGGCTCGTGCAGGAATTTACCGCCGAGTCGGGAATTCCGTGCAAATTCAATACCGATCTGTCCACCGTCGCGCTGCGCGAATGCGAGACGACCGCGTTGTTCCGGATCGCGCAGGAAGCGTTGCGCAACATCATGCGGCACGCGCGTGCCACGCGTGCATGCCTGCTTTTCAAGCGCGAAGCGGAAGGCTTGCTGCTCGAAATCCGCGACGACGGCATCGGTTTCGATGCGACGAAAAAGAAGCCGACCTCGTTCGGGCTGGTGGGCATCCGGGAGCGGGTCCTGATGTTTGCCGGCACTTTCGATTTGCTTACGTCGCCTGGCACGGGCACGACGTTGCGCATTCGCATTCCTGCCACTGGATCGTCAGAGGCTTCATGATCCGCATTCTGATCGCGGACGACCACGCCATCATGCGTGAAGGGATCAAACAGCTGTTCGCGCTGGAGCGGGACTTCGAAGTGGTCGGGGAAGCGGCTAACAGCGGCGACGTGCTCGCCGCGCTGCGCCGCACGTCGGCCGACCTGCTGCTGCTCGATCTGTCGATGCCCGGCATCAGCGGCGTCGACCTGATCGAGCACATCAGGGCGCACGCAGCGGCGCCGCCGATTCTCGTGCTCAGCATGCACAGCGAACTCCATTTCGTGCGTTACACGCTCAAGGCGGGCGCGGCGGGCTATCTGACGAAGGACAACCAGCCGCAAACGCTGCTCGCCGCGATTCGCAAGGTCGCGGCCGGCGGCCGCTTTATCGATCCGCAACTGGCCGAGCACATGGTGTTCGATGCAGGCGAAGCGCTGCAACGCGCGCCGCACGAACGGCTGTCGGCGCGCGAATTCGCGATCTTTCGTCTGCTGGTGCGCGGGCTCGGCGTCAATGAAATCGCAGCGGAATTCGCGATCAGCAACAAGACCGTCAGCACGCACAAAGCCCGCCTCATGCAGAAGCTGAACTGCCGCAACAACGCGCAACTCGTGCGCTACGCGGTGTCGCATCGGCTCGTCGACTAAGCGCGGCTGCGCCGCTCGTTGCGGTTCGCCCTTCGGCGCGGTTGGCCGCCATGCCCTGCAATGTGGTCATCGGTCGATACGCGTATCAGGAACGCCCTACAGCGGAATCAGGCCCGCCTGATTTTCAGGCGCGCATGCGGCGCGGATAGTTTGCCGTCTGCGGATCGGCTTGCCCGAAGCAGAGTGGCAGATTCGATCGCGCTTACAAAACCAGAACATTGCATTCGAGAAACTCGCGGGGAAAGGCGTGACAATCATCAAGAATATGGCGCTGACACTGGCAGTCGCGCTATTGGCACTTCTGTTCATTACCGGATATGGCTTGTGGCAACTGACCCGTTCCGAGGCGCGTTACGCGTATGTCGAAGCCAACACGGTACCGGCTCTCGTCGACCTCGCCGAAGCGACCGCGCAGATGTCGGAAATCCGTGCAGCCACGCTATCGCGCGCGATGACTTCGAATCCGCAGTTGCGTCTGCAAAGGGATCAGCGCATTAGCGACGCGCATCGGCGCCTCGACGAAATCCTCGCGCGCTACGCGCACGACCACGTTATCGACGACAAGGACCAGGCGTTCCTCGCAGCCGATGCCGCGAATCTCGCCGAATATCGTTCGGTTCAGGCGAAATTCATCGAACAGACTTCGCACGCGCTCGACGATAGCCAGCTCGACGCCGCGCTCGCGCCGCTGACGCCGGCCACCGCGGCTGTGGTCAAAGGCCTGAAGAACCAGACCGACTACAACATTGCACAGGCGATCGCGCTCGGCGCCAAAGGCAAGCGTGCCGCTACCGCGTCGGTCTGGACGCTCGCGCTGACCGCACTGGCCGTCTTCGCATTCACGAGCGTACTGGCCTGGCGGTTGTTCAACCGTGTCCGCAACGGGCTCTCCGGCTTGCAGCGGACGCTCGCCGCGGTCAGTCACTCGCTCGATCTGTCGTTGCGCGCGCCGGTCGAACGCCGCGATGAAATCGGCCAGACCGCCGAAGCGTTCAATCAGCTGATCGAGCGCGTCAAGACCGTGCTGCACACGGTGCAAGGTTCGAGCCATTCGGTCCGCACGGCCGCCGCACAGATTGCGGCGGGCAATGCCGATCTGTCGTCGCGTACGGAAGAGCAGGCTGCGTCGCTCGAAGAAACGGCGTCGAGCATGGAGCAACTGACCACGGCGGTACAGCACAACGCCGCCAGCTCGAAACAGGCCAGCACGCTGACCGGCGGCGCGGCGCAACTGGCGCACAAAGGGCATGAAGTGGTAGCCCAGGTCGTCGGCACGATGAGCGAAATCGACGAGAGTTCGGACCGCATCGCGCAGATCACCGGCATCATCGAGGGCATCGCGTTCCAGACCAACATTCTTGCGCTGAACGCTGCGGTCGAAGCCGCGCGCGCCGGCGAACAGGGACGTGGCTTCGCCGTCGTCGCCGGTGAAGTGCGCAGCCTCGCGCAGCGCGCGTCGAGCGCGGCGAAGGAGATCAAAGACCTGATCGCGCTTTCGGTGCAAAAGATTCACGTTGGGTCGTCGCTTGCCAATGAAGCCGGCGAAGCGATCTCGCAAGTCACGGCCGCGGTGGGCAAGGTGGCCGACGTGATCGGCGAAATCGCGCTCGCGTCGGAGGAGCAGAGCAGGGGCATCGAGCAGGTCAACCGCGCGATCATGCAGATGGACGAGGTCACGCAGCGTAACGCCGCGCTCGTCGAAGAGGCGGCGGCCGCCGCGCGTTCGCTCGAGGATCAGGGCACCGAACTCGATACGGCCGTGAACGCGTTCCGGCTCGATGCGGCAGCGCAGCCCGCGATACGGATGCTGGCCGCGTGACGCGCCCGATGTGCGAATGCATCGCGATACGCGAGGACGTCCCGATCGTGCGCGCGGCGCGAAGTGCTGGCTGACAATCCGGACCCGGTTCAAAAGCAGCTCGCGCGCCCTATGCCAAGATCGCACTCGCAGCGCATGTCAGTTGGTTCAAACATCTTTTTGCTTGCTAGCCGATTTTATTGACCTCTGTTATAACTTTCGCGCTTGCAGGCAGCGTCCATGCGAACAAAGCAGATAAACACCGAAATTGGCTATAACCCGACATTCACGGTACGCGAGACGGTCGCCAGCCGACTTGTCGACGCCCAAGGCTGTTAAAAACAAAAGCACCTTGCCATGCCGGATATCGTTGCCGTCACACCGGAAGACTTCAGGCTCTGGGCCGAACATATCGATCGCCTGTTCAGGGAGTCCGGGCGCAATGGACAACCCTTGTTCTCGCCATTCGAGGAGGCGCCCGGCGCTTCATCGCCCGAACGACAAGGCCGGTTCGAGAGCAGCCTCGTCGTGCCGGTCCGGGAGCCCGGCTGGATGCGCGCATGGTCCGTACAGGATCCGGCGCGGCGAATCGTCTGCCACCTCGATCTCTCGGGGTCGAACATTCCTTCCGAAAACCATCGAATGACGCTCGGTATCGGATGCGAGCAGGGTTTTCGACGCCGGGGAATCGGAACCGTGTTGATGCGCCTCGCGCTCGATTTTGCATCGGAGCACGGCATCGAATGGATTGATCTGTTCGTATTCGGCGAGAACGCCGCAGCCATCGCCTTGTATGAGCGGTTTGGCTTTGCCGAATCAGGCCGCAGGCGTGATCGTTTCCGGCTGATGGGGCGAATGGTGGACGATGTGATGATGACGTTGCAGATTCCGCCATCCGCCGAATCGAACGCAATCTGGGCGTGATGCGGGTCGGCAGGCGTGGCGATTCCCAAGCAGGCTTTCGGGGCTTTCGCAAACTATGAGTTCGATTCGACTCAGTCGTGTGCTTCGCGATGATGCTGCCGATCTGATTTCGGCTAATCGCGACAATCAGCGCTATCACCTCCCATGGGTTACCTCATTCACGGATCAAGCTGGCTTCGATGCCTGGTTCGCGCGCTGCCTGACTGGACCAAACATCGGTCTTGTCGCCCGGTTGCGTACCACTGGCGAAATTGTCGGTGTCGTCAATATCAATGAAATCGTGGCAGGGGCATTTCACAGCGCTTATCTGGGGTACTACGGAATGGCCGCATTCAGCCGCAGAGGGTTGATGACCGAAGCGGTGGGAAGCGCAGTCAACCATGCTTTTGGCGAGTTGGGATTGCATCGGCTCGAAGCCAATATCCAGCCGGCTAACCGCGCGTCAATAGCACTGGTACGCCGACTCGGATTTCAAAAGGAAGGCTTCTCACCACGCTATTTGCGCATCAACGGCGAATGGCAAGACCATGAACGATGGGCAGTGCTCGCCGACTCGATCGAGACTTGCGGATAGAAACCGCGCACATGCGTCGGCGCACGCACACGCAGCCAGTGCGATCAGCGTGGCTCGCCCTCGCCATGCGTCAACCAGTCGAAGCAGTTACGCCACAGCCGCGCATAGCCATTCCAGGACGAGAACTCGGGAGGCAGCCAATGCACGGACATATCGCTCGTCCAGGCCAGCGTGCGGCCGGCGCCGAATTCGCCGGCGGCCAGTAGCGGATGCCCGGTATCCGGCACCCGTGCGATCAGCGTCGCGTCGGATTTGAGCTCCACTTCGTTGTAGCCGAGCAGATGCGGCCATGCGCCATCGATGCCCCGAAGCACCGGATGATCGGTCACGGGTTCGGGCGTGAAGCCTTCCGGCACCTCCACGCGGTCGTCATAGGGCAGGCAACGCACGGGCAAAACGTCCTCGACCGGCGTGTGCCGAAAGCGCGCGCTGCCATTGATGCCCTGGAAACTCAGATACCCGCCGATCATCATGAGGCCGCCGCCCGCGGCCACGTAGTCGCGCAGCAGCTTCAACCGGTTCGGGGTGCGCTGGCTTTTGATCCACGTGTCCGGATGCAACAGCAGCGTGTTCGCGCCGATGTCGGACAGGATCACCGCATGCCATTCGCGAAGTGCCGCGAGTGTCGACGGGAACTGCGTCTGCGCGTCGTGACTCTGCATATGCGTCACGGCATAGTCGCCCTGTTCGAATAGCGCGAGAAACTGCTCCGCGCCGCTGTGATGCGTGATCGACGCAAACTGATCGAATCCCTTCGCATGTGTGGCCGTCGAGGTCCACGATTCGCCGGCCAGCAAGATCTTCTTTTTCATTCGATATCCTTTCCAATCCGTGAATGAGCGCCGCCTTCACCGGCGCATGCACGGCGTGAAAACACGCGCGCCGGGTTCGCGACGAGCATCGTATCGATCTGCTCGTCCGTCACGCCGTGGCGCCTCAGCCTCGGCACGAAGTGCTCGAGGATGTAGCCATAGCCAAACCCGCCGTAGTGCGTCAGCATCATCTTCAGAAACACGTCCTGCGACATCAGCAGCCGGTCGATATAGCCGGCATCGATCAGCGACCGGATCGCGCGCGCGTTCTCTTCGTCCGACGGCGACTGCGCGTCCTCGTCCGCATAGTAGTAGTCCATGCCGATCATGTCGTATTCGAGCCATGCGCCGCGCCGTGCAAGCGCATGCTGGTAACCGGGATCGGCGTGACTCGGATTCATGTGGCACAGCACGGTATGGTGCAGGTCCGCACCTTCTGCTTCGACAATATCGAGCACGCGGTGACCATGGCGCGCCCAGCCCGGCAGATGAATCGACAGCGGTACGCCGGTGGCGGCGCTTGCGCGCGCGGCCGCGCGCAGCGATTTTGTTTCCTCCGCGGTGAACGCTGCCGACACACCGATTTCGCCGATCACCCCGGCGATAACGTCAGGCCTTTGCTCGAGCGCGCCGACCTCGAACATCAACTGCCCGGCCAGTTCCTCGATGCTCCGTTCACGCACATAGGGCGGGTGCGAAGACTCGAGATAAAAGCCCGTCGACATTACAACGTGCAGCCCCGTGCGACGCGAAACCTCCTGTAGCGCGAGCGGGTCGCGGCCGATGCCGATGTTGGTCGGATCGACGACGGTCGTGCCGCCGCGCTCGCGAAACTTCATCAGTTCGTCGACGGCGAGGTCCACATCGACGAGCCGGCAATTGTCGCGATTCATGAGCGGGTTCATGCGCAGCGCACCAAGAATGCCGATGTGCACCTTCTGTTCGCCGATATGACGCCCCGCGCAACAGGACGGCGGCACCCATTTGTTCGATGCGTCGAGCAGGATGTGTTCGTGCATCAGCGTGACGCCCATCTCGTCGACGGGCACAGGACCGCAGACGGTCATCACATAGCCGCTGTCGACGCCGATCGGCAAAGCGGCGGTCGGTCGCGACACAGGTTGGGACTCGGTCATCGATAGCCTCGCAGCGCGCAGTCAGGTGAATCGAGTAAAGCGCTTTACACGGCAAGGTATGTCGATGTAGGCACCGATGTCAACCGGACAAAAAGATTGCGGCTGGCCTCGGCTCTCGTGTCCATTAGCATTTCATCGCATGTTTCATGGGGTTTTCGGTGCTCGGCCAATTCGCGAGTTCGGGAAAACACTAGCACGCCGGTTATTTTGAACTGCTTGACACGCGAGATATGGCTACGTTCAATCGCATCAGACGAGGTAAAGCGCTTTACAAGAATGCGGGCATGCCAGCCGCAACCCCGGATTTCCGAATTCCAACGAGGCACGTGTGACGCAACGCCGTTTCGTACCAGGTCTCAAAGATGTCGCCCGCACGGCAGGCGTCTCGATGACGACCGTCTCGCGCTATCTGAACGCCGACCTCGTGTTGCCGGCCGAGACGGCGCGGCGCATCGATGCGGCGATCCGGCAACTCGGCTATGTGCCGAACCTGCATGCGCGCAGTCTCGGGCGCGGCCGCTCCGACACCGTCGGGCTCGTGATTCCCGATATCGCGAATCCGTTCTTCGCGATGCTCGCGTCCGCGGTCGAACAGGCCGCCGAGGGGAAAGGGCTCGGCGTGCTGCTGAGCGCCACGTCGAACAGCGCGAACCGGGAACTGCAATACGTGACGCGGATGCGGCGCAATCAGGTCAGCGGCCTGCTGTTCGTCAGCGCGCATCACCACACGAGCGAACTCGCGCAGGCGCTGAACGACACGCGCGGACTCGTGCTCATCGACGAAGACATACCGGGCGTGCAGTGCGCGAAAGTGCTGTGCGACAACTATCGCGGCGGGTGGCTTGCCGGCGAGCATCTGACGGGCTACGGGCATCGGCGTATCGCCTTCATCGGCGGGCCGTCGGAGCTCGCGAGCACGCGCGAGCGCTTTGCAGGACTGCGCGATGCCGCGGCGGCCGGCGGCGCCGAGATCGCATTCGAGCTGTATGGGCCGTACTCGGCCGTGCATGGCGAAGACGCCGCGCGCGCGTTGCTGAGCGTCGGCCGGCCGCCGACGGCGGTATTCGTATCGAGCGGCGAGATCGCATTCGGGCTGCTCGATGCGCTCAATCGCGCCGGCGTGGCAGTGCCTGAGCGCCTGTCGCTGATCGTGTTCGACGATGCCGGCCCGCTGCATCTGTTCAATCCGCCCTTGACGGCCATCCGTCAACCGATCGCCGAAATGGGCACCCGCGCCGTGGATCTCGTGCTGGCCGCCTCGCAAGGCGATGCCGCGCAACCCGAAACGCGTTTGCCGGTGGAGCTCGTGAAACGCGCATCGGTGGCGCGACCGCCGTCTTCGTGATCTTCGTCGTCTTCGTCGTCTGTCTGACTGCTTGTCCAACCTTCTGGAGGAGTTCCATGAACAAGGCATTACGTATTGCGATGCTGTGTTGCGCTGTGCCGTTCGGCCTCGTTGCACGCGCACAGGCCGCCGAGCCTCCGACCTACGCGCTGATCCTGATCAATCAGCAGGCCGTGTTCTTCAACCAGATGCGCAGCGGCGCCGAAGAAGAAGCGAAAAAGCTCGGCGCGAAGCTCGTCGTCTTCAACGCGAACGACGCGTCGTCCGCGCAGGTGAACGCGATTGACGACTATGTGCAGCAGAAGGTCGACGGCATCGCAATCGATGCGATCGACGTGAACGCGGTGCGCGGCGCACTGCGCAATGCGAGCTCGGCGGGCATTCCGGTGGTCGGCGTCGATGCGGTGTTGCCGCCCGGGCCGCAGAAGGCGCAGGTCGGCGTCGACAACATCGTCGGCGCGAAGCAGATGGCCACGCATTTTCTCGATTACGTGCAAAAGAATCTGCATGGCAAGGCGCAGGTCGGCATCGTCGGCGCATTGAGCTCGGTGATCCAGAACACGCGCCAGAAAGGCTTCGTCGACGCGCTTGCCGTCAACGGCAACGTGAAGATTGCCGGCGTCGTCGACGGACAGAATACCCAGGACGTCGCCTTATCGGCCGCCGAAAACCTGCTGACCGCCAACCCCGACCTCGACGCGATCTATGCGACCGGCGAGCCGGCGATGCTCGGTGCGATCGCGGCGGTGCAGGCACAGGGGCGCGCGGACAAGGTCAAGGTGATCGGCTGGGATCTCGCGCCCGAGGTGATTCGCGGCATCGAACGCGGCGTGGTGCTCGGCGTCGTGCAGCAGGATCCGGCCGCGATGGGCCGCGCGTCGATCGACGCACTTAACGACGCGCACAAGGGCAAACCGGTGCAGGCCGTGGTGGCCACGCCGCTCACGATCGTGACGAAGGCGAACGTGGGCGCGTATCGCAGCCAGTTCGCGGCCAAGTAGCGAACACCCGAGGGCAAATAAAGTGACCATCCCTGCGGCAAAGCCGACCATGAACCCGCTCACTCCTGTGCAGCCGTTCGCTGCCGCGCACGCCGCGTCAGCGCGTGTGCCCGTGCTCGCGCTGAAGGGCATCCGCAAGAACTTCGGTTCGTTTCCAGCGCTGCGCGGCGTCGATCTCGATCTGTACCCGGGCGAATGCCTCGGTCTGATCGGCGATAACGCGGCCGGCAAATCGACGCTGACCAAGGTCATGGCGGGCACCTATCTGCCCGATGACGGCGCAATCTATATGGAAGGCGAGGAGGTACGGCTCACCGGTCCGGCCGACGCGCGCGCCCGTCACATCGAAATGGTCTATCAGGATCTGAGCCTGTGCGACACGGTCGACGTGGCCGGCAACCTGTTTCTCGGCCGCGAGATCTGCAAGGGCGGCATGCTGCAGCGCAGACGCATGCTGGCCGAAGCGCGCACGCTGCTCGAACGGCTCAAGATCCGGATTCCGAATCTGAACAACACGGTCGAACAGTTGTCCGGCGGGCAGCGCCAGTCGATCGCCATCGCGCGCGCGGCATCGTTTTCGCCGCGTGTGCTGATCATGGACGAGCCGACCTCGGCGCTTGCCGTGGCCGAAGTGGAAGCGGTGCTCGAACTGATCAACCGTGTCAAGGCGCAGGGCGTGGCCGTGGTGCTGATTACACACCGGCTGCAGGACCTGTTTCGCGTTTGCGACCGCATCGCGGTGATGTACGAAGGGACGAAGATCGCGGAGCGCCGGCTCGAAGAGACCACGCTCGAGGACCTGGTTCAGCTGATTGTCGGAGGGAGGCACGGATGAGCACCACATCGTATACCGAGCGCGAACTCGGCTCGCGCTCGCGCGACTACTTCGCGGCCCATGCCCAGGTGCTGTCGATCGCCGCATTCTTCGTAGGCTGCTGCGTGTTTTTTTCGCTCGGCAGCGCGAACTTCTTTTCCGCGAGCAACGCGCTGAACATCTTGCGGCAGCTTGCGCCGATCCTCGTGGTCGGCATCGCGATGACCTTCGTCATCACGACAGGCGGCATCGATCTGTCGGTCGGCTCGATGGCCGCGCTCACTAACGCGCTGGTGGCGATCCTGATCCAGCATGGCGTGCCGTGGCCCGTCGCGGTGCTCGCAACGCTTGCGCTCGGCGGTGCGATCGGCTGGCTGCAGGGCTGGATTTCGGCGAGTCAGGCCATTCCATCGTTCATCGTCACGCTCGCGGCCATGACGACCTTGCGTGGCATCGCGCTGTATTCGACCAAGGGCTTTTCGGTCGCGATCGATCCCGGCACGGGCTTCGACCTGATCGGCACAGGCACGCTGTTCGATATTCCCGTGCCGGCGTTGATTGCCGTCGCGGTATCGGTGGCTGGCTATGTCTATCTGAATCGCGGGCGCTACGGCAGACGCGTCATCGCGGTCGGCTCGAATGCCGAAGCGGCGCGGCGCGCCGGCATGCCGACGCTGCGGATCAAGGCCTCGGTGTTTCTGCTGACCGGGCTCGCGTCCGCGGTCGCGGGCCTGATTCTGGCCTCGCGCCTCGGTTCGGGCTCGTCGAATGCGGCGGTTGGCTTCGAGCTTGACGTGATCGCGGCCGTGGTGCTCGGCGGCACGTCGTTGATGGGGGGGCGCGCGACGATCATCGGTACGATTCTCGGCTCGCTGACGATTGCCGTTATCGGCAACGGACTGATCCTCATGCATATCTCGCCGTTTTTCACGCAGATCATCACGGGTTTGATCATTCTCGGCGCGATCTGGCTCAACACGCGTGTTTTCGGTCAACACAAGTCAGCAAAGAAATAAGGCATCCGCACAGATGGCTACACACCACTCGCAGAACAGTCATTCGGAGCGCCTGCTCGCATCCGCCACGGATGAATGGCAGGCGATGCAGGAACATCGCTTCGTCGTCGATATCGAGCGCGACCGGCTGGCCGCCGATGCCTTCGCGCGCTACCTGTCGTATGAAGGGCGCTTCGTCGAAACGGCAATGGCAATCTTCGGCTACGCGCTCGTGAAGGCCGATACGGTCGCGCACAAGCACTGGCTGATCGGCGTGCTCCATGCGCTATCGACCGAGCAGGTGCCGTATTTCGAGCGCACGCTCGCTGCGCTGGACCTGCCGCGTTCGTACGACGACGTCCCGTTGCCGACCGCCGTCAGCGCATTCGATTCGGGCATGCTCGATATCGCGCGAAACGGGACTTACGAGGAGGTCATCGTCTCGATGCTCGCGGCCGAATGGATGTACGGCACCTGGTGCACGCGTGCGAGCCACGCATCCATCAGCAATCCGTATGTGCGCGACTGGGTCGCGCTGCATGCGGAGCCGACCTTCCTCGCCCAGGTGCAATGGCTAAAAGCACAGGTCGATGGCTGGTCCGCACAACGGTTCGACTTCGAGCGCAGCAGCGCGATCTTTCGCAAGGTGCTCGCGCTCGAGATCGATTTCCACAGCGCGGCTTATGAAGCTTGATGCGCCCGACGCTACAGGTGAGAAGCGATGAATACGCAAAGCAAACCGGTCTTCAGGACCAAGCCCAACGCCATCGACACATTGTTCGGCAAGCGCAAGGCGGTACTCGGCATGATTCATTGCTTGCCGCTGCCGGGCGCGCCGCGCTACGAGGGACAACCGATCGGCGAGATCGTCGATTTCGCGGTGAGCGAAGCGAAGGTGTACGCGCAGTTCGGACTTGACGGTCTCGTCGTCGAAAACCATGGCGACATTCCGTTTTCGAAGCCCGAAGATCTGGGCCCCGAAACAGCCGCGTCGATGGCCGTCGTGGCCGATGCGGTGCGCCGCGCAGTCGGGCTGCCGGTCGGCATCAACGTGCTTGCGAATGGCGCGGTGCAGGCGCTCGCCGTCGCGAAAGCGGCCGGCGCGACCTTCGTGCGCGTCAATCAGTGGGCCAATGCGTATGTGGCGAACGAAGGCTTTATCGAAGGCCCCGCGGCGCTCGCCACGCGCTATCGCGCCCGCTTGCGCGCAGAGGACATTCAGGTGTTTGCCGACGTCCATGTCAAACATGGGGCGCATGCGATCACGGCCGACCGGTCGCTCGCGGAACTCGCACGCGACGTCGAATTCTTCGACGCCGATGCGGCCATCGTCACCGGTCAGCGCACCGGCGATTCCGCGACGATGGACGAGCTGCGCGCGATTGCGCAAGGCACGTCGTTACCGGTCGTGATCGGCTCGGGCGTCAATCCGTCGAATGTCGGCGAGCTGTTCACCGTGGCCGACGCGGTGATCGTGGCGAGCTTCCTGAAGCAGGACGGGGTCTGGTGGAACCCGGTCGATCCCGACCGCGTCGCGACATTCATGAAAGAAGCCGTGAAGGCGCGCGCATGAGCATGGCGAACCGGCTCTTCGTGGTCGGCAACGCGGTGTCCGATCTGACCTTGACAGTCGAGCGCGCGGCTCACGCGGGCGAATCGATTCTCGCCGACAGCATGCAGCGCGCACCCGGCGGCAAGGGATTGAATCAGGCCGTGGCCGCGCACCGCGCGGGCGCCGCGGTCGTGTTTCACGCGAGCGTCGGCGACGATGGCGAGGGCGCGGATATCGCGGCGCGCCTCGACGAGGAGCGCATGCATGCGCTGCGGCTCGTGCGGCACGCGCTGCCGACCGATCTTTCGGTGCTCACGGTCGCGCGCAACGGCGAAAACTCGATCATCACGACGGCGGGCTGCACGCGCGCGCTGGACGCGGCCGGGCTCGTCGCGCAGATCGCCGATATCACGGCGGCCGATACGCTGCTGATGCAGGGCAATCTGTCGCTCGAAAGCAGCCGCGCGGTGATCGATCACGCGCGCGCGTCGGGGGCTGCCGTCATCGTGAACGCGGCGCCGTGGTGTTGGCCCGATGCCTCGGCGCTTGCGGCATGCGACGGTGTGATTGCCAACGAGGGCGAGATTTGCGCGATCGCGGGCGTCGACGACCCGGAACTCGGTGCGACACGCCTGCTCGTGCAAGGGCCGCAATGGGTGATCGTCACGCTGGGCGCGCGCGGCGCGCTGATCGCGCGCGGCGACGAGCGGGTTCGCATGCCCGCCGTGTCGGTCGTGCCCGTCGATACGTCGGGCGCGGGCGACGTGTTCTGCGGCGTGCTGGCCGCGCTGCGCACGCCGCGCAACGAGGCATTGCCGTTTCTGCGCGCGATCGAATGTGCGCAGCGCGCCGCCGCGATCACGGTCGGGCGGGCCGGCACCTTTTCGGCGATACCGTCGGCCGAGGAAATGCGGCAGGTGATCCGCAACGGATAGACACCTGCACGTCTGTGCGCCCGGCTTGGACCGCCTGCGATCGAAGCCGGCAGCCCGCACGCGCCGATCTTGTCGTATCGCACCGGCCGGAACGAGACCGTCTTCCCGCGTCGCAAACGGTCTCGACGAAGCCGTTGTGCCGGAAAACGTACGACGCGCCGCGGCCTGACAAAAGCTTCATCTGTTTCATGGCGCTTCGATATGACGCGCGGACCATCCTTGTATCGTCACAACGTCGCACAAGGAGCGGATGACATGAAACCTTTCTGGATCAAGACCACGATGGCGCTTTGCGTCGTGCTGGCAAGCGGCGCCGCGTCGGCGAGCGCCAGGCTGACGACGCGCGAATGCAACGACTACCCGTTCACGCCGCTGAGCAAGCCGGTCACGCACGCCCAGCTGATGCAGGAACTCGGTGAACTCGAATCGGTGGGTTACCAGGCATCGGCCGGAGACGACAGCTACTATCCGTCGGAAATTCAGGAGGCGGAAGCGCGGCTGAGGCTGAAGTACCGCGCCGACTGTCTCGGCGAGAAGGTCAAGGTGCCGACCTCGCCGATTATCTACAGCGGCGGTGCGGACGGATTCTATTGAGATCCGGCCGGCGCGCGGGACCAGCGAATCGAAACGAACCACGGCAGCACCGGCATCACCCTCAAGGTGTTTGCTCGTGCTGCCGCGACGCTTGCAGTGCGACCGGATTGAACGGCACCGTGTCTTGCGGCTGCGGCAGATCTTGCGTCGACCATCCGCCGCCGAGCGCGCCGATCAGATCGACCGATGCCTGCAGCCGGCGCGCCTTCACCTGAACCTCGGACAGTTCGGCCGTCAATGCGGCAATCTGCGCCACGGTGACATTCAGATAATCGTCGAGACCGCTCGTATAGAGCTGCATGGCAATGTCCTGCGCCTTCAGCGACGCCGTCACCGCGTCGCTTTGCTGTTTGTACTCGGTGGCGAGTCTGTTCGTCAGCGACAGCTGATCTTCGACCTGCTGGAATGCCTTGAGCACCGTCGACCGGTACGTGTCCGCGGCCTGATGGAACGAAGACCAGCTCTGCTGCTCTTCGGCGCGGCGCAGTCCGCCCTCGAATAGCGGCAGCATCGCCGCTGCGCCGACGCTCCACAGGCTGTCGGGCAGCGAAGCGAGCCCGATACCGTTGTCCTCGAAGCCGAAATTGGCACTGAGCCGGATGTTCGGATAGAACGCCGCGCGCGCGACGCCGATCGCCGCATTGGCCGCCGCCATTTCACGCTCCGATGCCGCGATGTCGGGGCGCCGTTGCAGTAGCGCCGACGGCACGCCGACCGGGATGATCGGGATCTCGAACGATTTCAGGTCGCCGGAAGGCAGCGTGAACGTCGATGGATTCTGGCCCGCCAGCACGGCAATCGCGTGCTCGAGAACCGCGCGTTGCGCCTCGATGTCCGTGTCGGCTGCCTGAGCGGTCGCCAGCTGGTCGCGAGCGCGCTCGAAATCGAGGCCCGAACCGATCTTTCCGGTGTAGCGAAGTTTGGTGATTCTCACTGCGTCGCGGTAGTAGACGAGCGTCTTCGTATAGACCGCATGCTGTGCGTCGAGCCCACGCAGCATCATGTAGTCGCTGGCCAGCTGCATCTCGAGACTGAGCCGCGCCGTTGCGACGAGCGCTGCCGTGGCCTGCGCGCTGGCCTTGGCAAAGTTGGTCCGGTTGCGAATCTCGCCCCAGAAGTCGGGCTCCCAGCTCGCCGCCGCGCCATACCCGAGCGATGACTCTTCGAGCGGCAGCGACGGACTCGACGCGAGGCTGTGAAAGAGCGTATGTGCCGACTCCGCGTTTTGCGACGCGAACGCCTGCGCGCTCAGCTGCGGAAACAGCTGCGAACGGGCTTCGCCGACCACGTCGCGCGCCTGCGTATAAGTCTCCTGCGCGGCCTGCAGATCCGGGTTGGCTGCATCGAGTCCGGTTTCGAGCCGGTCGAGTTCGCTGTCTCCGAACATTTTCCACCACGGACCGTGCGCGAGCTGATCGTCCGGATGCGCAAGCACGAACGGACCGGTTCCCTTGTAGCTCGTCGGCAGCAGCGTCGCGTCGGGCGGCGTATAGACCGGCGCGAGGCTGCAGCCGGCAAGCGGCACGACGAGCGTCAGCAATGCGCCGAAGAGCGTGCCGGCGCCGCCGAAGGCTGGTTTGACGTGGCGCATCATTTCGCATCCTTCGCAGCGGGGTCGGCATCGGCCAGTCTCTGGCCGGCCGGTTGTGCGGGTTGCGCGGGTGGTGGAAGTTGCGCGGCCGCGACCGTTTGCCTGATGCCGGGCACGCCCTGGACGATATCGACCTTCTGCCCCTCGAGTATCCCGGCTGACGGGTTGACGATGAAGCGGTCGGCCGGCGTCAGCCCCGAAACGATCTGAACGCGCTGGCCAAGATTGAGCCCGAGCTTCACGTTCTGCAGATGCACGCGGTCGTGCGGATCCACGAGGGCCATCTGCATGCCTTGCTCGCGGAACAGCAACGCCTGTTCGGGCACGACGAGTACACTCCGGTCTGACGGCACTTTAAAGGTTACCGTCGCATAGGTGCCGGGCCATAGAAGATGATCGCGGTTATCGGCGACCAGTTCGGTCACGACCGTTCTCGTGCGCGGATCGAATGCGTTCGCGGTGGTCAGCAGCTTCGCATGGAATTTGCGCCCCGGATACTGCGGCACCGTAAAGTTCGCGTCGAGGCCCGGTTTCAGCATGCCGGCATAGTCCTGCGGCACCGATACGAAAAGACGCATCTCGTGCACGTCCGCCACCGAGAACAGTTCGTCGGCGGCGCCGCCGGAGCTGACGTCGCCGCCGGCCGCATTGACGTAGTTGCCGAGGTCCGTATCGCGCGACGTGATCACGCCGTCGAACGGCGCGACGATGCTCTTGAACTGCTCGAGCGCATGGTAGCGCTCGACGTTGTGCTGCGCCGCCATCACCATCGCATCTTTCGCGTCCGCATTGGCGACCTTGATGTCGACATCCTCCTGCGCGACCGCTTCGGTGCCGGCAAGCGCTTTCCAGCGCGTCGCCGTGACGTCGGCCAGCTTGCTGTTGGTTTTCGCGACCGCGAGATCGGCGAGCGCGCCCTGATATTGCTGGTCGACAGTCGGCGCATCGATCGTGGCGAGCAGCGAGCCTTTTTTGACGAACGCGCCATAGTCGACATACCACTTCTGCACGTAGCCCGACACCTGCGCATAGATCGGCGCCGTGTACCAGGCCTTGATATTGCCGGGCAGCCTGACGGTACGGGTGGCGGGGCCCGCTGCGGGCGCCATCACCTGAACCTGGGGCACGGATTCTTCGTCGGTGGCCGATTTCAGGTCCTCGAAACTGTCGTGCCGTTGCACGATGCCGTGGGCGACGAGGCCGCCGAGTAGCAGCGCGGCGATCGCGACAGACCATTTGGTGCGGTTCTGGCCTGGCGCCAGCACCTCGCGGGGGATGTTCATGGACGAGACTCCGTGGCGTCTATGTCGTTGCGATGCATGACCGCGAATACGCAGGGGACGAAAAGCAATGTGGCGAACGTCGCGATCAGCAGACCGCCGATCACGGCACGGCCGAGCGGTGCGTTCTGCGAATTGCTGAGCGACATCGGCAGCATGCCGATGATCATCGCGAGCGCGGTCATCAGCACGGGCCGGATGCGCGCATGGCCAGCCTCGATCGCCGCGGCCACCGCGTCGCCGTGCGCGGCAAGACGGTCGCGCGCGAAAGACACGACCAGGATCGAGTTCGCCGTTGCCGTGCCCATACACATGATCGCGCCGGTCAGCGCGGGGACGGACAGGTTCGTATGCGTCAGAAAGAGGCTCCAGACGATGCCCGCGAGTGCGCCCGGCAAGGCGGTGATGATAATGAACGGGTCGAGCCACGACTGGAAGTTGATGACGATCACGAGATACACGAGCAGTACCGATATCGCGAGACCGCCGAGCAGTTGCATATAGGCGCTCGTCATCGTCGTCGCCTGGCCGCGCAGGTGGATGCTCGCGCCATGCGGCAACTGCGACTGCATCTGCTTCACGGCCTTTTCGACATCGCCTTCGACGGCGCCGAGGTCGCGTTGCTGGTTGCTCACGTACACGTCGATGGCCGGCAGAATGTTGTAGTGCGACACCACCAGCGGCGAACCGGTTTGCGAAATCGAGCCGAGCGCGCCGAGCAACTGCGTGCTTTTGCTGCCCGGCGAGCCGTTGCCGTCATCGATCGGAATCGTCTCGAGGTCGTTCATCGACGAAAGCTGGTCTTGCGGGGTTTGCAGGTTGACGAGGTGCGAGACGCCGTTGGCCGTGTCGAGCCAGTAGGTCGGCGCCGTTTGCCCGCTGCCGGAGAGCGTGGCAAGCGCGTTGTCGGCGATGCTCGCTTCGGTCAGATTCACGCCGGAGGCGAAACTGCGGTCCGCGTCCACTTTCAGCGTCGGTTCGTCGAACAGTTGCTGAACGTGCACGTCGGCCGCGCCGGGAATCCGGCGCAGACGCGCGGCGAGCTTTTGCGCGAAGGCCATGTTCTGAAGCTGTCCGCGGCCGGCGATCTGCACGTCGATCGGCGCGGGCAAACCGAAGTTCAGGATCTTCGCGGTGATGTCGCCCGGCAGGAACGAGAACTGTGTGCCCGGGAACATCTTCGGCAACTCGCGGCGCAGCCTCGCGCGGTATGCGTCGACCGGCGATGCCTCGTCTTTCAGGCTGATCGTGATGTCGCAGTCCTGAGGCCCGATCGTGCCGTTCGAGTTGTACGCTTCGTTGGTGCTGCTGGTCGGCAAGCCGCAGTTGTCGACGAGGTTCGTCACCTGACCCGCCAGAATGCGGCGCACGCCGTGATTGACGAGGTCGGCGATTTTGCCCGTGTCTTCGAGACGCGTGCCGGCCGGCGCGCGCATATGCATATCGATCTCGTCCGACTTGATGCCCGGAAAGAAATCGCGGCCGAGAAAGGCGACGAGGCCCATCGACGCGACTGCGCACAGCACGAAGGTCAGGATGAAGCGCTTGCGGTGCAGCACCGCGAGCGTCAGCACGTCGCGATACCGCTCGCGAAACGCATTGAAGCGTTGCTCGAAGCCGCCCTGAAAGCGCATGAAAACGTTCGGCTTGCCGGCCGCATGGCTGTGCAGGTGAATATGGGCCGGCATGTGCACCTGCCCGCGCAGCAGCCACGCCGCCATGGTCGGCACGAGCGTGCGCGACAGGATGAACGACGCGAGCATCGCATAGATGATCGCTTCGGCGAGCGGGCGAAACAGGTAGCCGGAAATGCCGCCGAGCTGAAACATCGGCAGCCACACGATGCAAATACACAGTGTCGCGACGAGCGTCGGCACGACGATCTGATTCGCGGCCGCGATGATTCCAGGCTCCAGCTCTTCGCCTGTTTCGAGGTGCGCGTCGATATTTTCAATCATCACGGTCGCATCGTCGACGAGAATGCCGACCGCGAGGGCGAGCCCGCCCAATGTCATCACGTTGATCGTCTGACCGGTCAGGTGCAGCATGATCACCGAGCAAAGAATCGCGAGCGGAATCGAGGTCGCGACGATCAGCGTCGAACGCCAGCTGCCGAGAAAGAGCATCACCGTCAGGCCGGTCAGCAACGCGGCCGTGACCATCTCCTGCACGACGTCGCGCACCGAATCCTTGACGAATCCGGACGTATCGTTGAGCGCGGTGATTTTCACGCCCGCCGGCAGGGTCTTGACGATACCGGGCAGCGCCTTCTTGATGCCCGCGACGACGGACAGGGTCGACGCATCGCCGCTTTTCAGCACCTCGATCAGCACCGACTGCTCGCCCTTTACGAGCACCGCGTTGATTTGCGGAGGCGAGCCGCGGTGCACGTACGCGACGTCGCGCAGGTAGACCGTCGCACCATTGACCGTCCTGATCGGCATGTTGTTGAAAGAAGGCACCGCGACCGGCGTCGAATTCGTTTGCACCATGAAATCGAGCGTGCCGATTTTCTGGTCGCCGGCCGGCAGCACCACGTTCTGTTTGGCGAGCGCGTGGGCGACGTCGGTGGCCGACAGGCCATGTGCGAGCAGCTTCGCCTGGTTCAGGTCGATTTCGACGTTCAGCGAGCTGCCGCCGTACGGGTTCGGGATCGCCGTGCCCGGTACCGAGACGAGCGCCGGCCGGATCAGATTGGACGCCATGTCGTAGATCTGCGCGGCCGTCATGCTCGGCGCCGAGACCTGCAGAAACAGCACCGGCACCGACGATGCGCTATACGACAGCACCTGCGGCGGCGTGATGCCGGCCGGCATCTGCTTGAGCACGGTCTGCGAGACCGCGGTCACCTGTGCCTGAGCCGCTGCGATGTTGGTCCCGGGCTGAAAGAAGATCTTGACGACGCCGGTGCCATAGAGCGACTGGCTTTCGATGTGCTCGATGTTGGCGACCGTCGTGGTCAACGCGCGTTCGTAGTAGTAGACGACGCGGCCCGACATGTCCTGCGGCGACAGGCCTGTGTACGACCACACGACCGCGACCACCGGAATGCGGATCGCCGGAAAGATATCGGTCGGCGTCTTCACGATCGCCATCGCGCCGGCGAGCACGATGAGGATGCTCATCACCACGAAGGTGAGCGGACGGCGCAGGGCAACGAGGACAATGGCGTTCATGAAGAAGGACTTGGCGGCTTCGGGTTGAATCCGTGCATCGGACGTTTTTCTGAGCCTGATCCGCCGGGCGAGGGCGCAGCGGCGCACCCGCCGACGTGGCGCGTGCGGCGCGGCCAGCTGAACGGGGAACAGCGCATGCGAATGCGCTACGGTTACGGAGTCGGTTCGCGCTGTGACTGCAACGTCGCGCTTGTTGCGCCGCGGTCGAGGCCGCGGTCGAGGCATACCGCATCGCGCTCGCGCGGCGTGACACAGCGGCAGAGGGCTTGCATCGCGTGGAACAGGATCATGGCCGAATCAGATCAATTGGAAACATGGACCCATGATCGGTGTTCGGTATTAACGTGCCTTAACCATCTTGGTGAAAGATTCTTAATTTTCGTGGTCAGTGCGGGTTGCGTCGGGCGGTCGCCCGTTTTCAAGGGAGGGACGCCGTCCTTACATCATGTAATCGAGCAGGATCGAGATGCCCGCTGATTCGCGCGAGACCGGAGACGATATCGCTGACGCTGCTGCCGACCGGAAAGCAGGCTGCGACGCCGGCGGCCTGCAATAGACGCGTGCTCTCGCCATCGAGATTTCCGCCGACCACCACGGGCATGGCGGCGCCGCGTATGCGCAATTGCTCGAGCAGCTCGAGCACCAATGCGCCGTGCGCGCCGGACAGCGACGACACGCCGATCACGTCCGCCCGTGCCGCGATCGCCTGCGAGCAGACGTCGGCGGCCGGCGCGAACAGCGGGCTCGCGACGACATCGAAGCCCGCGTCGGTCAGGGCGGCGGCGACCACGCGTGCGCCACGGTCATGGCCGTCCTGGCCGAGCTTGGTCATCAACACGCGCGGCCGCCGGCCGAACGCCGCGCTCACGCGCGCGACCGCATCGCATGCGGCGCGCCATGCGGGGTCGTCCGACAGCGCATCGCGATAGACACCGGCGCCGACCTGCAGCGCCACCGTATGCCGCGGCCATACGGCTTCGAGCGCGCGCGTGCATTCGCCGACCGTCGCCCGCGCGCGCATGCAATCGATGGTCAACGCGAGCAGGTTGCCGTCGCCGTCGCGCGCCGCCCGTTCGAGCGCACGAAGCGCGGCGCCGACGCGCGCGATGTCGCGTTTCGCCTTCACGTCGGCTATCCGGAGCGCCTGGTGCCGTGCGACTTGCGCCGCATCGAGACCCGGCCCGCGCGCAGCGCCGCTCTCGTCCGGCGCATCGTCTTCCTGACGGTAGCCGTTCACGCCGACAATCGCGCGTTCGCCGCTTTCGATCTGCGCCTGCACTTCGAGCGCACATCGGTCGAGGCGCTCGCGCACCCATCCCGAGCGGATTGCGCCGACTATGCCGCCCTCGCCGTCGATCTCGTCGAGCAACGCGTGCACACGCGCGGCGATATCGGCGGTCAGCGATTCCATCATGTACGAGCCGGCCCACGGATCGATCACATCGCAAATGCCGGTTTCGTGCTGCAGCACCAGTTGCGTGTCGCGTGCGACGCGCGCGGACGCCGCGCACGGCAGCGCCAACGCTTCATCGTAGGCATTCGTGTGCAGCGACTGGGTTCCGCCGAACACCGCGGCGAGCGCTTCGACGGTGGTGCGCACGACATTGTTCAGCGGCTTTTGCGCGGTCAGCGACCAGCCCGACGTCTGGCAGTGCATGCGCAGCGCACGCGCACGGTCGGAACGCGCGCCACATTGGGCGGCAAGCGCCGACCAGACGAGCCGCGCCGCGCGCAGTTTCGCGATCTCCGCATAGAAATCGGTGCCGACGCCGAAGAAAAAGCTGATGTGCTCGCATACGTCGTCCGCGCCCATGCCGCGCTCGACGAGCGTGCGCACATACGCGCGCGCATCGGCCATCGTCAGCGCGAGTTCGAGAACCGGGTCGGCGCCCGCTTCCTGAAAGTGATAGCCCGACACCGATAGCGCATGAAAGCGCGGCGCATGACTCGCCAGATACTCGACGACGTCCGCCGCGATGCGTAACGACGGTTCGGGCGCGAAGATGCACGTATTGCGTGTGATGAACTCCTTGAGAATGTCGTTCTGAATCGTGCCGGTCAGTTGCGCCGCGGCCACGCCGCGCTCTTCGGCCGCGACGATGAATGCGGCCAGCACGGGCAGTACCGCGCCGTTCATCGTCATCGAGACCGAGGTGCGTACGAGCGCGATATCGGCGAAGAGCCGCGCCATGTCCTCGACAGTGTCGATCGCAACGCCGGTCACGCCGACATCGGCGGCCACCTGGGGATCGTCGGAGTCGTAGCCGCGCTGCGTCGGCAGATCGAACGCGACCGACAGGCCCTGCGCGCCCTCGGCAAGCGCGGTGCGAAACGCGAGGTTGGTGTCGGCCGCTTGCGCGTAGCCCGCGTACTGGCGGATCGTCCAGCGCCGACCGGTGTACATCGACGCATAGGGCCCGCGCACGAACGGCGCTTCGCCGGGCAGGCTGTCCAGATGGGCGAGACCTTCGGTGTCCGCGCGCGTGTAAAGCGGCTTGAGCGTAACGGCGCGGCGACGCCTGCGCCCGAACGATCGCTTCATCGGCGCCTCCAGTGTTTTTCGGTCATCACGTCGGCGATCTTGCGGCCATCGCTCGTGCGGCGCACTTCGCTCCAGTGCGCGATGCCGCGCTCGCCGCTGCGCTCGCCGATCACATGCACGGTCAGCGCATCGCCGAGGTCGACGTTGCCGTAGTAGTACAGCGCGCGGCTCGCGACGACCGGCGGCTCAGGGAAGCGATGGCGCTGCCACTCGGCACGATCGACGAACGACTGGAAGTTCGCGAAATACAGGAAATCCGCGCCGTTGAAGTCGCTGTTCGGGCACGGCAGGAACTCGGCGGGCGCGTAACCAGTGGCCGGCAAGTCGTCGGCAAGCGCCGCGTCGCCGGCGCGCATGCGCTTGCCGAGCTCGATCATCGGCACCGCTTCGTCGGGCACCGGGCTCAACTCGCCGCGCAGTGCCGACAGCGCGGCGCGCGCGACGCCGCGGTTGCCGCGCGCGCCGCCGCGCGTGACGAACGTCGACGACATCGATACCTGTGCAAGCGGCGCGCCGCCGCGTTGCACGCGATGCGTGCTCACATGCCGCACCGCGCCGGTCCGATGCAAGCTGCTGCCGATCTCGAACTCGTCGTTCTCGCCTAGCGAATCGAACCCAAACGCCTGCAGCCGGATCGCTGTAAATGCCGCGTACGAGCGGTGCCCGCCGTCGTCGCCGAAGTCGTGCGTCGCGCGGCCCGCATGCGCCGCGAGCGCTTCCCAATGCCGATGCCCGCACTCCTTGAGCAGCCAGTTCTCCGACAGACCTGTATACGTCAACTGCGGCATGCCGGCCCGATAGCGGTCGGGCGGCATCATGCGGCGAGGCTCGCGGACGTCGTCTGCGAAGCGGTCGCGGACGCGCGAATCGCATCGACCACGTGCTCGGCGTCGCGCGCGATGCCCGAGAAACGCCCGGAACCCCACGTATGCAGCCATGGCAAGCCGATGAAGTACAGCCCCGCTTGCGGCGTGATCCCGCGCGTGTGCGCCGGGTAGCCGCGCCCGTTGAACACCGGCGCGTCGAGCCAGCTGAAGTCCGGTGTAAAGCCGATGCACCAGATCACCGATGTGATGCCGCTCGCCGCAAGATCGAGCGACGTGCGCTCGTGCGGCGGCCGCCACACCGGCTGATACGCTGCGCCCGGCGGCGCGTCGATGCGTTGCCTGTCGATGAACGCGTCGATGCTCGCGTTGATGCGGTTGTACATGTCGTCGGCGCCGTCGAGGTTCGCGGTCAGATTCGGCGCGAATTGCAGACAGCCGTCGCGCAGATCGTCGAGCCGGCCATACAGCTCCATGCCTTCCTGCGCGAAACGCCGCAAGTCGATATCGCGGCCGCCGTCGCGGCCGGTCACATAGTGATTGGTATTGTCGCGCACGCCTTCGCGCAGCGGATGCTGTTCGACCGGCATATCGTAATAGCGCATGTCGGCGAGCCAGTCGACCACGTCGCGGCCGCGATAGAAGCGCGCGCAGCGCGGCGCCTCGCCGACCGCGAGATAGACCTTGCGGCCCGCGAGGTGCAAATCCTCCGCGATCTGCGCGCCGGACTGGCCCGAGCCGACCACCAGCACCGCGCCGTCGGGCAGGCTTTGCGGGTTGCGGTAAGCCGACGATTGCCATTGCGCGATTTCCGCCGGCAGCCGCTCGGCCATACGCGGCACGATCGGCGTGTGGTAACCGCCCGACGCCACCACCACGTGATCGGCGGTCCAGTTGCCGTTCGACGTAGCGACCGCGAAACGTCCGTCGGCCTGCCGCTTGACGCGTTTCACTTCGGTCTGCTCGAGCACCGGCGCATCGAGCTTCGCGATGAAACCGTCGAGATACGCGACGATCTCGTCCTTCTTCATGAAGCCGTGCGGATCGTCGCCGCGATACGGATGACCGGGCAGCGCGCACTGCCAGTTCGGCGTGACGAGACAGAACGTGTCCCAGCGCTGCGTGCGCCACGTGTGCGCGAGCGTCGCTTTTTCGATCACCAGATGATCGATGCCCGCTGCCTTCAGGTAGTAGCTGATCGATAGTCCAGCCTGTCCGCCGCCGATCACGATCACCGTGCGATGCGGCACGTCGCCTTCGGATGGCGACGCCAACGATACGTTCGACATGATGCTTGCCCTGTTCACGAGAGTTCGATCACTTTCACTTCGGCGGCCGGGTCGGCGGCAAAGCGGTCCGCATGCTGTTCGATCTGCGCGAGCTGGTCGAGCGCAGCCGAGCAGGCGAAGCCGTACTTTTCGCGCACGCGCTCGGAGCCGATATGCAGCGCCTCGCGGGCGCGCGACACAAAATCGGCAAGCGGATAGCGCTGGCCGGGGACGAAGAAGTCGGCGACCACCGTCGACGGCGAGTAGCAGTTGACCTCATCGCCGTCGGGCCATTGGACCCGGAAGTGCATGACTGGCATCAGGTTCTCCTCTGGATTGGAATTCAGGCCGGGGCCGGCTGCATGCAATCGCGATACAGCGCGAGATGGCGCAGCGCGCTCGCGCGCCAGCTGAAGCGTTGCAGCAGGGCGGACACCGCATCGGTGAAATCGATGCCGCGGCGATCGTCGAATGCCTGCTGCAGGGCCGCGGCAATGTTGTGTGCGTCGTGCGGCTGCGCCCAGTAGCAGACGCGTCCGTTCAGATACTCGGTGAACGGCGCGATCTGCGATACGACGACGGGCACGCCCGATGACAGCGCTTCGAGCACGACGAGGCCGAAGCCTTCGCGCAGCGAGACCATCGCGACCGCGTCGGCGCGCCGCATCAGCGCCGGAATCGCGTCGTCGTCGAGCGCGCCGGTGACGACGATCGCTTCGCCGAGGCCGATCGGCAAGCCCAGTTCGGCCGCACGCGCGGCGAAGCGACGCGTGTAGGCGTCGTGGTCGAGCAGGCTCGCCCCGCCCGCAATGACGAGCTGCGCGTTGCGCCGCGTCTTTCTGAGCATCGCAAACGCTTCGAGCAGTTGCAGCGTGTTCTTGCGTTCCTCGATACCGCCGACCGCGAGCACGACCGGGTCGCCGTGCACGCCGAGTTCGGCGGGCAGCATGACGTCGTCGAGTTCGCGCGCCGCGCGAAAACGCTGCACGTCGACGCCGTTGCTCACCGTGACGGCTTCGATGCCGAAGCGGGTTTTCATCGTCTGCGTCCACACTTCGCTCACGCAGAACACGGCGTCCGCATCGGCATAGGCGCGGCGCTGCCATTGCGCAAGACGTGGATCGCGAAAAGCGTCGAGATGGTGAACGGTGCGCACGAATCCGCGGATCGTGCCTTCGGCGCGTAGTTCGGCGAGCGCGTTGCCGCTGATGCTGTCCTGCGCGTGCAGCACGTCGAAGCCGGCCGGCGCCTGCGCGTGCAGCGTGGCTTGCAATGCGCTCTTCAATGCATCGATGCGTGTCTGCACCATCGATGCCGTATCGAGCGCGCGCGAGGCGACGTTCGCGAGCACGATGCGGCACGGCGACGGCCGGAACATCGGCGCATTGTCTTCGGTAGGGGCGAAAATCGTCACGTCGTGCCCTTCGGCGACGAGCGCGCGGCCGAGTTCGAGCGTATGCACGACGCCACCGCGCGGATTCACCGAATGCGTGAACAGGGCAATGCGCAAAGGCGTGTCGTTCATGCCGGCTCCTTGCGCGGCGCGTCGGCCGCTGGCGCGTTTGCGGCCTGGTTCGATGGCGCGCCGATAAACGGACTGTCCGCGAAATTCCACAGCAGCGCCGCGTGACCGGTCTGCGTGACGACCACTTCGTGCGAGGCGTCGACGGTGCCGATTGCCGCGCAGGCAAGACCGCGCTCGCGAAACCGCGCGAGCACCGCATCGACCTGCGGCTCGCGCACCGACAGCACGAAGCCGAAGCTCGGAAATGCGCTGAGCCAGCGCTCGAAGTCGACGCCGTCGGGGCAGGGGATCGCATCGAGATCGAGCCGCGCGCCGGTGCCCGAGCATTCGAGCAGCATCAGCGAGGTGCCCAGCACGCCGGCCATGCTGATGTCTTTCGCCGCATCGCATAGGCCGCTTTCGGCAAGCATCGGCAGCAGCTCGAGGTCGCCGCGCAAGCGTTCGGCCGGAGCGGCGACCGACGCATTCCAGAACGGGTACGGATCTTCGAAGCGGCCGCGCAGATCGACCGCCATCACGAGACGGTCGCCCGCGCGCGCGTTGAAACTCGACAGCAGCCGGCGCGCGCGCCCGACGATCGATACCGCGAGCTGCGGCTGCGCGCTGCGCGTATTGCTGTGGCCGCCGACCACCGGCACGCCATATGCGGACGAGGCGGCCGCGATACCGGCGAGCATCTCGCGCGCTCGTGCATGGCCGTCGCTCCACAGCGCATCGACGACGGCGAGCGGCCGTCCGCCCATCGCGTAGATATCGCTGACGTTGACCATCACGCTGCTATAGCCGGCGAACCACGGCATCGCTTCGACGAAATCGCTGACGAGCCCTTCGATGGCAAATAGCAGATAACCGTCGCGATCCGCGATGGCCGCGCAATCGTCGCCGACCGCAACGGCCTGCGCGAGCGCGGCGACGCCGCCAGGCATGCGCTCGGACAGCGACGCGACCACGTTCGCGATATCGGTTTTATGGCGAAAGCCGCGGCTGTCGCGCAGCCGTTGAACGAGCGCGTCGAGGCTCATGAACGCCCCCGCGCTCCGGACGTGACGAACCCGCTTTCGGGGGTGTGGCACGGCGGATACCAGGCGAGGTCCGCCTGCATCCGATGATGCAGCCGGCCGAACAGCGTCTCTTCGGCGACCGTTTGCCAATGCAGGCGCCGGAACAACGGCACGTTCTGACCTTGCACGTGCGCGAGAAACGTGTCGCAGCCGAGTGCGTGCGCGCTGCAGACGGCGAGCCGGATCAGCGTCGAACCGAGCCGTCCGTGCGAACGGAACGCCGCATGGACCGCGAGGCGCGAGCCGAGCCATTGGCGCGGCGCGGTCTCGTGAATCCGCACGGTGCCGACTACCTGCTCGGGCATGCCGGCGACGCAGCTCAGCGCGACGAGCAGCTTCGCGTGACCGTCGATTTCATCGCGGTCGTCGCCGACGAAAATGCCCTGCTCGATGCAGAACACGGCGCGCCGCAGCGCATACGCGCCGTCGCTTTCCCACGGCAGTGTCGCCCACTTGATGCGATATTCGGCCGGCGTGAATTCAAGCGGCGGCGCGGCGTCGGCCAGATCGAAAGTGTCGCAATACATGGCTCAGGCCTCGTACGATGCAAGCGACGAACACGCGCCGCATTTGCCGCAACCGGCCTTGATATCGGCGGAACGCATCTGTGCGGCGCCCAGCATCGCACCGAGCGGCGCGAGGATCGACTTCATGAATTCCGGCGTCGGTGCGGGATGATCTTCGAGCGGCGTGCCGCTGATCGGCACGAACGGCACGACGAACGGATAGACGCCGAGTGCGATCAGTTCGCGCGACATCGACAGGATCGCGTCCGCGCTGTCGCCGAGGCCCGCGAGAATATACGTGCTGACCTGGCCGCGGCCGAACACTGCCACGGCGGCTCGGAACGCTTCCATGTAGCGCGACACCGGCACGCTCGCCTTGCCGGGCATGATGCGTTCGCGAACCGCCGGCGTGACTGCTTCGAGATGCATGCCTAGCGTATCGACGCCGCTGGCCTTCATGCGCTCGAACCAGCGGTCGTCGTCGGGCGGCTCGCATTGCGCCTGGATCGGCAGGTCGACGGCCGCCTTGATCGCGAAGGCGCTTTCGCAAAGGATCCGCGCGCCGCGATCGGGCGTCGGCGGCGTGCCGGTGGTCAGCACCATATGCTTGACGCCGTCGAGCAGCACGGCGGCGCGCGCGACTTCGGCAAGCTGCTCCGGTGTCTTGCGCGCAATCGTGCGGCCTGCCGCGAGCGACTGGCCGATCGCGCAGAATTTGCAGCTTTTCTTGCGGCTTTCATAGCGAATGCAGGTTTGCAATACGGTCGTTGCGAGCACGTCGGTGCCGTGCAGCGTCGCGATATGCGAATAGGGCACGCCGTCAAGCGTTTGCAGCCGCGTGAAACGCGGCGCCTGCGCGAAGCCGACGGTGGCGATCGGAATCGTGCCGCGCATCAGCGTGCTCCGGCCCGACGCATCGGGCACGCCGGCGACGAACGGCGAATCCCACGCGGAACTCGTATGGACCGGCACCATGATCGTCACGCCGTCGACGATCACGGCCTTGTGATCCGACGGGCCCGCGCCGCCGCGGCGGCTCGCGGCACCCGCGTGCGGGTCGACCAGACGCAGGCCGGCCGATTGCAGTTCGGTGCGCAGCTCGATCATGCGCTGCTCGCCCGCATGCGTGTCAACCGGCGACAGGTTCGTGCTGGCGTTCATGCGCGCCTCCTGGAGTGGGATCGGTGGCCGCCGTCGACGGCTCGGCGGATGCGGCGACTTGCATCGGACCGGATGCAGGTCCGAAGCTGGGTTGAAGCGCGGCTCCGAAGGCCGGTCCGGATGCAGCGGCAGCCATCGGCATCGAGGTCGTCGCCGGCCGGTCGTTGATCGCGAGGCTCAGCAGTTCGGGACGCGCGTAATGGCCGACCGAATCCATCATCCGTTTGCGCTTGGTGATCAGCGTCATATCGAGGTCCGCGATCACCATGCCTTCGCCCTCGCGCAGCGGCGGCGCCAGATGCTGCCCTTCGGGCGACACGATCGCCGCATGGCAGCCGCCGCGCAACGCTTTTTGCAGCTTCGGATCGGCGCTCACCGATTCGATCTGCGCGTCGGTGAGCCAGCCCGTCGAGTTGACGACGAAGCAGCCGGATTCGAGCGCATGGTGGCGGATCGTCACGTCGATCTGCTCGGAGAAAATCGGTCCGACGAGCGAGCCGGGAAACTGGCTGCAATGGATTTCCTCGTGCTGGGTCATCAGCGCATAGCGGGCGAGGGGGTTGTAATGCTCCCAGCACGCGAGTGCGCCGACGCGCGCATATTCGGTCTGCACGACTTTCAGACCCGCCGCGTCGCCCTGGCCCCAGATCATCCGCTCGTGAAACGTCGGCGTGAGCTTGCGGCGCTTGAGCGCGAGACGGCCGTCCGTGTCGAACACGAGCTGCGTGTTGTACAGGCTGCCGTAATCGCGCTCGTTCACACCGAGCACGACGACCATGCGGTGGCGCCGCGCGCGTTCCGCGACTGCCTGCGTGACCGGGCCCGGCACCGCCACCGCGTGCTCGTAGAGGCGCATGTGATCGGCGCCCGACGCAACCGGCGGACGCACGAACGAAAAGTACGGGTAGTACGGCACGAAGGTCTCGGGAAAGACGGCGAGCTGCACGCCTTTCGCCGCGGCTTCGTCGAGCGCGTCGCACACCTTGTCGAGCGTGCCGCCGGGCCGCTCCAGGTCGGGCGCGATCTGCACCGCGGCCGCACGGATGATTCGCTGGTCGGACATGACGATCCCCGTCAGACGGTCCACGTATGGATGATCAGTGCGTCTTCCTTGCGATGCATCAGCTGGAGATCGAGCACGTCGAGCGGATTGATCGGCCGGATGCCTTCGATCAGCGACGCTTCGCCGTGGCCGTACAGCGCCTGCAAGGCGAAACGGCACGCATAGACCTTGCCGCCTTCTTCCATGAACTTCATCAGCTGCTTGTTGAAGTTCAGATGGCCGGGAAACGCTTCGTCGCCGAGTGTCGGAAAACCGCGCTGCAGACCGAGCGTGACGCCCGGGCCGTATAGCAGCACCGACGTATCGAAGCCTTTGCGCTGCAAGCGCGTGGCTTGCAGCAGGTTGACGAAGCCGATCGAGCCTTCGAATGCGACGGTATGAAACGTGACGAGCGCCTTTTCGCCGGGCTCGGCTTTGACGTCGGGAAACACTTTCTCTTCGTAGTCGACCAGATAATCGCCTTTCTGATGCAACGGTTGCGTGACGGCTGGCATGGCGCGTTCTCCAGTAAATCGCATGAGGAATCGAGTGAACCGGTCCGCATGAATGGGTTGACCGGCGCGCTTGATAACGCAACGGATATGCCAATTTCCGGCGCGGTTCATGCAATCAATTGCCGATCAATCAGCGCCGAAACGTTCGAGAGCCCCGAAAATTTCTTCGCAACGCTTGCTGGATGGGGCTTTGCGGCTGATTGCATCGATTGCGTGCGCACCGTCTCAGCGCAATGGCGATGCGCGTTGTGCGTGGGCGTGGTGCGCGATCTCCCGCAAACGTGCACTGATGCGATCAATCCGATCAGGCCGCGCGGCAGATGGAGAAATATTGTTTTCCGGTGCGGACGTCGTGTTACTTTTTAGCGAACCGTTTTTAGCGAACCGTTTTTAGCGAACCGTTTTTAGCGAACCGTTTTTAGCGAACCGTTTTTAGCGTCCCGTTAAGGAATGCATATCGTGAACAGTCTCACGCATCATTGGCTCAAGCGGCTGACTGAAAGCCGTAAGCCTGCCTATCTCGTGATTCCGGATCTGATCGAGGAAGACCTCGCGAGCGGACGTCTGCGTCCGCGCGACCGCCTGCCCGGATTGCGCGATCTGGCCTGCGCACTGCAACTGAACTACACGACGATTGCGCGCGCCTATGCGGAGGCGCGCAAGCGCGGGTTGCTCGATGCGCGAGCGGGCAGCGGCACATTCGTGCGAGGGCGCACGCAGACCTTGCCGCTTGCGGGCGGCAGCAGCGTCGAGATGTCGATGAACATGCCGCCTGAGCCGCCCGAACTGGTCGCGCGTCTGCGCGATTCGGCATCGCGGCTTTTTGCGCAGGCGGACCCGTACCGGCTGTTGCGCTATCAGGATTTCGGCGGCGCGCCCGATGACCGCGCGGCGGGCCGCACGTGGCTCAAGGACCGGCTGCCCGATTGCACGGAAGACACGGTGCTCGTTTGCCCCGGCATTCATAGCGCGCTGGTTGCGCTCGTCTCGCAACTCGCGCGGCCCGGCGAAACGATCTGCCTCGATACGCTTGCCTATCCGGGCATCAAGGCGATCGCTTCGCAACTGGGCGTACGCCTGCAGCCGTTGCCGCGCGACGACGAGGGCCCGTTGCCGCACGCGTTCGAAGCGCTATGCAAGAGCGAGAAGCCTGGCGCGTTCTATTGCAACCCGACCTTGCAGAATCCGAGCACATTGACGCTGTCGACGCAGAGGCGCGAAGCGCTCGCCGATGTCGCCTTGCGCTACAGCGTGCCGATCGTCGAAGACGACGCGTACGGCTGGCTGCCGGCACGCAAGCCGATCGCACTGGCAACGCTTGCACCTGATCTGACCTACTACGTGACCGGATTCTCGAAGACGCTCGGGGCGGGGCTGCGTGTCGCTTATCTTCGCGCGCCGAATGCGCGGCAGGCACAGCGCGTGTCGGGTGCATTACGCGCAACCACCGTGATGCCCAGTCCCTTCACGGTGATGCTCGCGACGCAGTGGGTCAACGACGGCACCGCGCACGAAATGCTATCGGCGATCCGCGGCGAAGCGAATGCGCGTCAAGGCATCGCGGCGGAAGAACTGGACCAGTGGCGGTACGATGCGCAGACCGACGGCTTTCATCTGTGGCTCGAGATTCCATCGTGCTGCAACTGGAGCGCGCCGGAGCTTGCGCTGCAACTGCGCAACCAGGGCGTCGGCACGGTGGCGGGCGCGGCGTTTTCGACCGACGGCAATCCGCCCAATGCGATTCGCGTGTGTCTCGGCGGCCCTCAGGATCGCGACGACTGCCGCGAGGCGCTGAAACGCGTCGCCGAAACGCTCAGGGATCCACATCATCTGCATATGCCGATGATGTGATCTGACTGAGAATCCGCAACCCCGCCCAGACCCGACTGCCGACGCAATACAAAACTCGCACTGGCGTTTTAACGTCGGTGGGAAGAAGCACGTCATCGACTGCCGTTGGCCACGCCGCGCACGTCGCACGTCGCTCCGCGTGTAACCACATAACATGTGTTTTACGAGGTATCGAGCCGCCGGTACTGTAAAAGCACGGCGCGATTCGCGACAGCGAACGACGGGCAATTCTGGAACGTTTGGCGACGGAGTGTGCGCAAAATACCGCAAGGACATCAATTATATCCGGAATTGATACGGCGGCTTCACATTCGCCCGCCTGTTCGCAACGTCCTGCGAGGCCTACCATGCGCTGACGATACTGACGGAGCGAGCAGAAAATGTCGAGCACAGCCAGCGTGTTTCCGTATGGACAAAGACGATGTCACTGAAACGGAATATCGAAACGTACATTCGCGCCAAGGACGGAAATCGGCCGCATCTGCTCATCGACGCCTTCGCAGAAAACGCGGAACTGTCCATGCTCGTCAAAACGCCGGACATTGCGTTTCCTTCGAGCGTGCATGGCCGGGACGCGATCGGGTCGGTGCTCGTGCGCGAGTTTGCCGCCCGATACGAAAACGTCTACACGTTCTGCGTCAGTGATACGCCTTCGGACACGGAAGCGTTCGTATGCGACTGGCTCGTCTGCATGACAGAAAAAGCAGGCGGTGCGGCGCGATTGGGATTCGGCCAGTACGAGTGGCGTAGTGCCGCGGGCCTCGTGGTCAGGCTGGGTATTTCGATCGAAGAGATGCGCGTGCTGGATAAGGACATCGCAGCGCCAATCCTCGCGTGGGCGCAAACGAGGCCGTATCCGTGGTGCACGCTGACGCAGTTGACCGCCGACATGCCGCCGGTCGCTGCGTTGCAGCGTGTCGCTCGCCTGCTCGCAGAACGCACGCGCCCGACCTGAGCCCTGGTTCGACAGGAGACCCCGATGAACGATACGCGCGTGAAACCCTCTACGGCGCTCGCCATGGCGCAGGCGTTCGCGCAGGGGAGCGCCGATCCGGTTGCCGTGACGGCCGCGGCGCTCGAGCAGGCGCGCAGCAGACGCACGACTTTCATTTCGGTAGTCGCCGCGGATCGGGCATTGAAACAGGCGGAAGAAGCGGCCGAACGCTGGCGCCGGAAAATGCCGCTCAGCGTGCTCGATGGCGTGCCGATTGCGTGGAAAGACCTCTTCGATCTTGCCGGGCTCGCCACCACGGCGGGTTCTGCGACGCGGGCCGCAAACGCGCCGGCAGCGTCGAATGCAGCGCTCGTCGCGCGGGCCGAACAGGCCGGCATGATCTCCGTGGGCAAGACAAACCTCAGCGAATTCGCCTATTCGGGACTGGGCTTGAATCCGCATTTCGGTACGCCGACCAACCCCGATATCGATCATGGCCTGCGCGTCCCGGGCGGGTCTTCGTCGGGCGCGGCAATCTCCGTTGCAACAGGAGTCGTGCCGATTTCCGTCGGGACCGATACGGCCGGCTCGATCCGGATTCCCTCGGCATTCAACGGCCTTACCGGTTACAGAGCCAGCATCGGCCGTTATTCACGTGCGGGAATGGTTGGCCTTTCCGCCACGCTCGACACCATCGGCCCGATCGCCAACACGGTGTCCGATTGCGTCGCGTTCGACGCCGCAGTGCAAGGCGTGCCTTTTCGCAACGCAAACCGTGGTCTGCGCAACGAGCGATTCGTCATCGACCCTTCGCTATTCGAACGATATGCGGTGTCCGATGCAGTCGCGTCGCGCTTCAGTGCTTTTATCGAACGCTTGCGGGAAAGTGGCGCACGCGTCGACGAGCGTGCTTTCGCGGCGCTCGCCGAAGTTCATCGGGTCGTTGCAGCGAAGGGATGGATCGGTGCAATCGAGGCGTTCGAAACGCATCGAGCCTTGCTTGATTCGGAGGCCGCGGCCACGCTCGATGCCCGTGTTCGCGATCGCCTTGAGCTTGCCCGGCATGTTCCATCGTCAAGGCGCGACGAACTGCTGGCGCTAAGAGAGCGGCTACAAGCGATGTTTGCGCGCGAGTTGCAGGAGGCGACCTTGATCGTGCCGACGGTCAGCCATACGCCGCCGCTGCTCGCGCCGCTCGAGGCAGACCCGGAGCTGTTCGCGGCGGTCAATATGAAAACACTGGCGATGACGATGCCCGCAAGCTTTCTCGATGCGCCGGTCGTCGCCATGCCGTCGGGCGCCGACAGCCATTGCTTGCCGACCGGCGTCCAGCTGATCCGTCGCTCGAACGACGATGACACGTTGTTGAGCATCGCACAGCAGGTAGAGCGGCACATGCAAGCTTCCTGAACTGAGGAGAGAGTGGAGATGCCCAAGGAAATTCTCGTTGCGTTCGGTGTCGATGTCGACGCGGTAGCCGGCTGGCTCGGGTCATACGGCGGAGATGATTCTCCGAACGACATATCCCGTGGTCTTTTCGCGGGTGAAATTGGCTCGATGCGTCTGCTCGACCTGTTCGAGCGAAGAAAGATCAAAACCACGTGGTTCGTTCCCGGGCATTCGATCGATACGTTCCCCACGCAGATGCAGGCGGTCGCGGCGGCGGGCCATGAGATCGGCATTCACGGCTACAGCCATGAGAATCCGATCGCGATGACGCCCGAGCAGGAAGAGGCGGTGCTCGACCGGAGCATCGCGCTGGTTACGTCCCTGACGGGCCGGCCGCCGGCCGGCTACGTCGCGCCATGGTGGGAGCTGAGCCCCATCACCCACGAGCTTCTGCTCAGGAAGGGCGTCAAATACGATCACAGCCTGATGCACAAGGATTTCGAACCGTACTTCGTGCGGGTTGGCGATTCGTGGACGAAGATCGACTATACGAAGCACCCCGATGCATGGATGAAGCCACTCGTGCGCGGTAGCGAAACCAGCCTGGTCGAGATTCCGGCCAGCTGGTATCTCGACGATCTGCCGCCAATGATGTTCATCAAAAAGGCGCCCAACAGCCACGGTTTCGTCAACCCGCGCGATATCGAATCGCTGTGGCGCGACCAGTTCGACTGGGTCTACCGGGAGATGGATTACGCGGTTTTTCCGATGACTATCCATCCGGACGTATCAGGCCGTCCGCAGGTTCTGCTGATGCTCGAGCGGCTCATCGACTACTTCGCGGAGCATGACGGCGTGCGGTTCGTGACGTTCGAACAGATCGCGGACGATTTCCTGCGCAGGACGCCGCGCAAACCGGGCTGAAAGCGGGTTCGATATCACTCGATGGTGGAAGGAGCTGGTGATGGATCAGACTACGAACGCGCATGCCGCGCATGAAGACGGCATTGCTTCCGCGCTCGCGAACTTTGCGATCGGCATGACGCTCGACGATGTCCCCGACGAGGTGCGGCAGCGCGCGAAATACCTGATGCTCGATGCGCTCGGGCTTGCCTATGCCACGAAGCGCTATCCGTTCACGAAGGTCACGCTCGCCGCCATGCTATCGCTCGGGAGCGGATCTTCGACAGTGATCGGACATGGGCGAATCCTGCAGGCGAGAGACGCCATGGTCATGAACGGGCTGCTCGTGCACGGACTCGACTTCGACGATACCCATATGGGCGGCGTGATTCACGCAACGGCGAGCCTGTTCCCGTGCACGCTCGGCACGGCCGAACTGCAAGGCGCTAGCGGCGCGCAAGTGCTTGCTGCCTACATCGCCGGAGTGGAAGTCGGTGCGCGCCTCACGTCGGCAGGCAAGGGCGGGTTCCACGAGGTCGGCTTCAATCCCACCGGCGTGATCGGCACGTTCGCGAGCGCCGTCGCGGCTTCGCGCCTCGCGGGCCTGACCGCGCAGCAAGCCTGGATGGCACAGGGCATCGCGCTATCGATGGCCAGCGGCAGCCAGGCGTTCCTGCAGGGCGGGGCCTGGTCGAAGCGCATACAGCCGGGCTGGGCGGCCGCGGCGGGAATGACTGCCGCCACGCTTGCGAAGCACGGCTTCATCGGTCCGAAGGCGCCTTATGAGGGGAGGTTCGGTCTGTTCACGAGCTATCTCGGAGAGACGCGAGCCGCGGCGGACCTCGCACTGGCGACGAGCGAACTCGGACAGACGTGGCAAACCATGGAAGTGGCCGTCAAACCTATCCCTGCCTGCGTGTTCGCCCATGCGGCGATCGATGCCGCCATCATTCTGCACGGACAATGGCAGCGCGAGCGCGATGAACGCGGCGCGGCCGCCATCGAGGCGGTAAAGCGCGTGCGCGTCAAGGTGCCGCGCGAGGTCGTGAAGACCGTCTGCGAGCCCGTGGAGGCAAAACGGCGGCCTGCCAATGCGTATGAGGCCCAGTTCAGCATCCCCTATGTGGTGGCGACGGGTCTGCTGAAAGGGGCATTTACGCTTCGGGAACTGGACGACGACGCAGTAGCCGACCCGCAAGTTCTCGCGCTCGCGACGAAGGTCGACTATGAGGTCGACCCCGATACGACGTTCCCGCGTCATCACACGGGCGAGGTCATCGTCGAGTTTGCCGACGGGCGCCGTCTCGCGCATCGCGAAAGCGTCAACCGCGGCAGTGCCGATCGACCGCTCGGCAACGATGAAGTTGCCGAAAAGTACCGGTCGAACGTGAGCGGCGTTCTTTCCCCGGCACAGGCGAGTCGGATTCAGGACGCGGTTCTCGCGATCGATCGGCAACCGCTCGGCGATCTGCTCAAGCTTCTTGCCGAACCGGTTTGACACGGAAGAACGCGTTGCCGCTCTCGCCACGCGCGATACTTCTTTCATACCCCTCGCGCAACTGCACCATGTTTGTGCCTGCGTTGCCGCGATAGACAACGCTACGGCGCATGGGGTCCATCTCACACTGATCGAGTATCGCGCGCCGGACGCAATCGGGGTAGCCGCGCCGCTGCGCCCTCATTCCACATTCGACCTGGCTGAACATAGGTAACGAACATCGCTTGCACGCGAATCGCTTCGCGCCTCGGGCGCTGCGAGCGTACGTACGTTTATGCGTGCGTGCACGGAATAGAGTTTATGCGACGACTGTTCTCTGAAACAGCAGGGCATTGTCCCCAGGAAAATCTCATTGCAGGAAACGCCGCGAATGAAGTCGTCGAAACCTTATAACGCTAAGAATAACTTATTGATGTCGCACAGCGTTATGTCGACTTCACTTGCAGTTTGAGAGGTCGCGCGCGACCCAGGTAGGGGTGTCAAAGATGAAGCTGGTTTGCGCATGGATCCCGGCAGCGTCGCTCGATGCGTTGCGCGATGTGCTGGTGGCGACAGGCGTCAAGGGCATGACGGTAAGCGCCGCGGCAGGCCGGCCAGACGAAGCGGTCGGATGCATGGTTGAAACGGTGATCGACGATGCGCTACTCAACGCCGTCGTGGAGACCATTCTTGCCGTATGTGGCGAGGACACGCCCGGTAACGTTCCTATGCGAATTTCAGACGTTCTTTATGGTGTGCGGATTCGCAATGCCGAACGCGTGACAGAACGATGACAAGCGAAGGATCAACAGGAGATATCGCAGATGCAGTCTACGAAGGTCCATGAAATTTACCGGCCGTCTTTGACGGTGCCGGCAACGATCGGAGCTGTTTCGACGCCGTGTTTTCCGGTCGCGGGCGTCGCGCTGGCGGGGCGCTTATGAACAGGCCACAGATGAGAACCGTACAGAAAAGCGCCGCTGCCGAAGTGGCCGAAGCGACCACTTCGGCGCCGGAAGACGTTCAGGAGGAAACGCTCTACCGGTTTTTCCTCGAGCCGGGACAGACGGATCTGACCGTCAGGAACATCGCGGAGCGGCTTCAGGCCGCCGGCATTCTTGCGGATGATCCACGCGCAAAAGACGTGTTCGCGCGCCTGAACGCGGCGGGAGGTGCGCGCGCGACACTATCCGTCGACGAATTCCGTATGCTGTTCGCGATCAACCCGAGTCTGTTTCGCCGCGTCGTGGAAGATTCGCTGGCCATACCGGATTGGAACCCGTTCTGCCGATCGATTGGCGATATCTTCCATGAAGCAGGGCGGGCGAAAGGCGGCAAGGTGGCAGCCTACATTCCCGAACTCGCGCGCGTTCCGGCAGATAAGTTCGGCCTGAGCATTTGCAGCGTCGACGGACAGCGAGCGCACTATGGCGACGCCGAAGAGCCGTTCAGCATTCAGTCGATCTCGAAGACCGTCAGTTACTGCCTCGCGTGCGAGGAAGTCGGCGCGCACGCGCTTCATCAGCGCATCGGCCGCGAGCCTAGCGGACATTCGTTCAATGCGATTACGCTCGATGCCCAGCGGCGCCCGCACAATCCGATGATCAATGCCGGCGCGATCGCCAGCTGTTCGTTGATCAAAAGCGATCAGTCGGCGTCGACGCGTTTTGCGCATGTGTTCGACGTATGGAAGCAGCTGACGGCCGACCGCCATGTCTCGTTCAACAATACGGTGTTTCTGTCCGAGCGCGATTCGGCGGACCGCAACTTCGCGCTCGCGTATTTCCTGCGGGAAAACGCCGCCCTGCCGGCCGGCACGAGTATCACCGCAACGCTCGATTTCTATTTTCAGTGCTGCTCGGTGGAATTGACCTGCGACTCGATGGCGGTCGCGGCTGCCACGCTTGCAAACGGCGGCGTCAACCCGTTGACGGGCGAGCGGGTGTTTTCGACGGACACGGTGAAGAACTGTCTTTCGCTGATGCATTCGTGCGGCATGTACGACTTCTCCGGCGAGTTCGCGTTCCTGATCGGCGTGCCCGCGAAATCAGGCGTCGGCGGCGGGATCATGGTGGTCATACCGAAGGTGCTCGGGCTGTGCGTCTGGTCGCCTCCGCTCGACGAGCACGGCAATAGCGTACGGGGCATCGAGTTCTGCACGCTGCTCACGTCGAAATTCTCGTTTCACAATTTCGACATCGTGAGCGGCGCCAGCGGCGAAAAGATCGACCCGACACGCCGCAAGGCGGCGACCGCGAACGCGCGCATCGTCGACCTGTGCTGGGCCGCGGCCAAAGGCGATACGAAGGAAATCCAGCGGCTCGTGGCGTCCGGCATCGACATCAACGGCGCGGATTACGACGGACGGACGGCGCTGCACATCGCGGCGTCCGAAGGTCAGGCAGTCGCGGTCCAGTACATATTGCAGAACGGCGGCAACCGTGACGCAAAGGACCGTTGGGGCAACACTCCGTTAAAGGATGCGCGGCGCAGCGGTAATGCCGGCATCGCGGAGCTTTTCAATGATTGAAGGATGGTTATGAACAAAAGTAAAAGCGCGGCGGTCATGCAGTTGATCAGTGAAGAAAAGGTCAAGTTTGTCGACTTCCGTTTCACCGACACGCGCGGCAAGGAACAGCACGTCTCGGTGCCGGTGTCGGCATTCGACGACGACAAGTTCGAAAGTGGCCATGCGTTCGACGGTTCCTCGATTGCCGGCTGGAAGGGCATCGAAGCATCGGACATGCTGCTCGTGCCGGATCC